>NZ_QWLJ01000021.1 GCF_009917385.1 Roseburia sp. 1XD42-34
AAACTCCTATTATTCATAATTTTGGAACAAAATATCTTCGCTTGACTTTGAAATAAAAAGTTTATGCAACGCTAGTGTAATTTCCTATAGTGAACAAAGGCGAAGTGCGCCCGGTTAGCAACGTAGCGACTGAAGCGAATCAACTGAGATAAAGGAATCACGGTGAGGTACGAACCAATGATGACTTATCGTAGGGCGATTCGTGAAGTTGCCTAGTTGCTGGGCGCTGAAGCCGGACGTGGCTAAATAACTTAGTAAGTTTATCCACAGCTGCCAAATTTTATAATTTCCTATAGTGAACAAAGGCGAAGTGCGCCTGTTTAGCAACGTAGCGACTGAAGCGAATCAACGAAAGTTTTAGGAAGCATGCTCCTGCAACAGGAGTATGCCGACGCCTGAGCGGTAAGCCCGTTTTTAGTCGGCCTTCCTCTTAACCACGAACCGATGATGACTTATGGGAAGGCGCATTTCTAAAGTCGCCTAGTTGTTGGGCGCTTAAGCCGGACGTAGCTATTCCGTTATATCGGTATCCCAAAGCTAAATTTTATGCTTTCTTATCTTTGAACAAAGACTAATATATCAAGCATCCTTGAAAAAGAAGAACGCTTTTTGGCGTGCGATGTTTCGCTTTCGAAGTTTTTCTTGTTCAGTAATTCACGCCTCCTGATATAACATTTAGGCGACCCATTTAGGTGCCGCTGTCTTCCACTTAAACCTCTCTTTATCTTGCCAGGCTCCCCAAAGTGGCTGTCTTACACCTTACATTCAAGGAAAAAATGACATTCACTTAAACACCGCCGTTTAATACTTTCCATTCCGGTCAAATAAAGGTAAACTAACTCTATGATAGCTTAGAAAGTTGGGATAACTATGTCCTCAGAAAAAGTGAAAAGGCTCACATTGTTTGGTCTAACATGGCCTATTTTTATTGAAATCTTCCTACATATGTTAATGGGGAATGTGGATACATTAATGCTAAGCCAATATTCCGATAAAGCCGTCGCAGCTGTTGGTGTATCTAATCAAGTGTTGTCAGTAGTCATTGTGATGTTTGGCTTCGTAGCACAAGGGGCAGCTATCCTCATTGCGCAACATCTAGGTGCCAAAAATAATCAACAGGCAGGAGAAATTTCCGCCTTGTCTATTAGCTTAAACCTATTGTTTTCACTGTTTCTAAGCGTTGGTTTATTTTTTGGCGCAAAAACTATCCTGCAATTCATGGATCTTCCACAGGAAATTATGGGGGAAGCATCCAGCTATATGCAAATTGTAGGTGGACTTATCTTTATTCAAGCTTTAATTATGACGCTGGGTGCTATTTTGCGTAGCTATGGATATACAAAGGATACGATGAATGTCACCATCGGCATGAATATCCTGAATGTCATTGGGAATTATTTGGTTATTTTCGGTCCGTTTGGATTTCCGGTACTAGGGGTGGAAGGAGTAGCTTATTCAACTGCAATCAGCCGTTTTGTCGGAGTTATTGTCTTATTTTACTTATTTTGGAAACGAAACAGGGAAGAGATAAAAGTCGGATACTTTTTCCGTTATCAAAAACAATACGTCAAGCGATTATTGCAAATTGGTATTCCATCTGCCGGTGAACAAATTTCTTATAATGCCAGCCAGATGGTAATCACCTATTTTGTTGCACAACTTGGTACCATTGCAATTACTACGAAGGTATATGCGCAAAATATTATGATGTTTATCTTTCTATTTTCCATTGCTATTGGTCAAGGCACGCAAATCCTCGTTGGTCATTTAGTTGGTGCTGGAGACATGGAGGCAGCATACAAGCGAGTGATGAAAAGTCTCAAAATATCAATTGTCGTCTCATTAACGATGGCTACGATTGTTTACTTTTATTCCAAGCCTTTAGTAGGGATTTTCACAGATGATACGACCATTTTAGAAACTGGAGCATGGCTATTATTAATGACAATTGTGCTTGAACCTGGGCGAGCCTTTAATTTAATTATGATTAGCTCCTTACGTGCAGCAGGAGATGTGAAGTTTCCAGTTTATATTGGTGTTGCTGTCATGTGGGGCATTGGCGTTACTTTTGCTTGGTTCTTCGCTATTTACTTAAATCTTGGACTCATGGGGATTTGGATTTCCTTTATTGCTGATGAATGGTTGCGTGGTTTATTCATGCTCCGCCGTTGGAAACAACGTAATTGGGTATCCATGAGCTTTGTACAACCAGAAAAGAAGCAAGACTCAGTTTAGATGATTGATTTCTCGTTACGTTTATGCTAAAACTAACAAAGTACCTTATTTAGAAGGGCAAGGAAAATGAAGAGTATGTACAAAAAGTTGGTTATAAACAAGAGGCCGACCATCGTAACTTGGTGTTAATGTTTTTATATCTACTGCTATGATATTTTGTACTGTCTACCCTTTTGTATACAAACTAAAATTAGAAAGAAAGTGATAGCAATGGGTATTGTCGTAGTTGAAGTCTGTGACGGAAATGCAATCACTTCTATTGACATAGAGGAAATTTTAGAAAAAGAGTTCCCTGAAGTAGCTGTACTCACAAATGATTGCCTATCCTTTTGCGGACTGTGCAGAGTAAAGCCATATGCGCTCGTTAACAACCGACGCATTTTTGGAAACACACCAGAAGAATGCTTGGATAAAATAAGAGCTGCGATTAAAGAAGAGCTGGCTATGTATGAATAAACAGCCAGCCTTTTTACTTTTCACTTCACAAGGTTTTCAAAACATCCTTAAAGTGAACCTTCAAACAGCAGACTTCTACCCCTCATAATACGATCTATATATTCTTCTACGCTTCATACTCCCTCCACTATAAACGATAAGTTTCCGATAAGGAGCCAGTTATTGAGGCAGTTTGTCTAATTACCCTTTCCCAAAAAACAGTTTCGCTAGATTATGATACGCGAAATTTTGCAAGTTTCGCCTCCTAAGCCTTTAAATGTAGAATAACATCCATTTCTACAAGCGCATCTTTAGGTAGTTTACTAACTTCAATCGTCGATCTTGCTGGATATGGCTCTTGTAAATAACTACCATATATGTCATTCACAACGGAAAAATCATCCATTGACTTTAAATAGATTGAAAATTTAACCGCCTTCGTCAGATCTGTGCCTGCTTCTTCAAGAATGGCTTGAATATTTTTCAATACTTGCTTCGCTTGGTTTTCAATCCCTTCTGTCATTTCCCCTGTCGTCGGATCCATGCCTATTTGCCCCGACACATAAAGAAAATCACCTGCCGCAACAGCTTGTGAGTATGGCCCCAATGCAGCTGGTGCCTTATCTGTGTGAATTGCCTTATTCATTGCTATCTCCTCCTTCTTTTCATCATACCATGGAAAAAGCTACTCTTCTGTTATTTTTTCTCTATATGCCATAACAGATTTAACGTAGTATATATCGCCGTAACAAGCATCAAGCTCCTTTGCTCCATCCCGTAAGCAACGGTATTTTTCCTTGTCTGGATCGTTAGCATACATTTTTTGTGAGAATTGAATAGCAGCTTCCTGGGAAAAATTCTTTCCCTGTTCCCGAATAAAATCAACAAACCCCTTTCCAAAATTATAAGACTGAACAGCAGTTAGCAAGTCTCCATCCGCCGCTTCCAATGTTTTGGAAAAATAATAGACACCTTGTTTAATAGATAATTCCGGGTCCTTGATGCATCCTCGCTCGCCACAGTAGCTTTCTGAGGCTTGCATCGGATCGTCTCCACGTCCTCCAGATTCTTGCATCATCATGGCAAGGATGGTTTCTACATGTTTTTCAATCCCATACTGTTCAGCATATTTGGCTACAAGCGGGCGATAATTTAATACTTGTTCACTGATTAATGTTCCTGTCTGTGAATCAGGTTGATTCAACAAAGTACGGTGAAAAAACAACGAAATACCGATAAGTAATATAAATAATGCGATTCCAATTAACAATGTCCGTTTAACTGCTTTTGACAATCTTCTGCTGTCTTTCATCATTATCTAATCCTTTACTATCATAGCTATTAAAGTACCTATAATCCATCCGAATAATAGATGACCTAGGACCCAAAGTAAAAATGCTGCCTCATCATAAAGAGCAGGTGTACGAGTAGAAAAGCTTGTGGTTACATATAATATTGCACCTATTAAACTACTAATTAGCATATATGTGAATACGCTTTGTCTTTGGCCGATATGTTTCAAGCTATAATAGATACATGGTACAAGTATGATAGAAACGAGAATATGCAACATAAATTCACTCATTTCATTTAGTGACCAGCTGTTTAATACAGGAATGTAATCAACATTTAACAGTAATGTATAAACCTGTTTTGATGTCATTTGTTCAATAAGCTTTAGAAAGCTTCCAAGACAGAGACCAGAGATAACTCCAATGATCATTAATTGCAACAGCCTCATTATTTGATCTCCTTTATTGATGCGATCTAAGGTACTTCCATATTATATTCCTAAATTACAAACCATAATAAGAAACATTTCAAAATACGTTAGGGAAAAAATGAATATCTTCATTGTACAACTTATACTATTATTATTATCTACGACCATAGCTATACCCAATCCGAGATTCCTCTTGGCAAAAATGAGTTATCTACATTTTAAAACAAATTTAGGTTATGCGAAAGTAAGATTTCTTCATGGTATGTCTCAAGTTTCCCTCAACATAGCTATAACCTCTATATTTCCAGCACTCTATGTATGTACAATTTTATTATTTTTAATACAACAATTGTTTTAAAAAACATGGAAGAAGCGAAATGTATCTAGTGACCGCTGAGGAAAAACACTACGCTTTCCTTGGGCTGGCGCTCAGCCTACTCGAAAAAAGGCAGTTCTCTTTTTTCTGCGGGGCCATCCCACTGCGCTTTCCTACAGGACAAGGAAAGCTACGACAGTGAAACATCGCACGAAGAAAATGCGTTATTCATTTTCGAGGAGTCTCCACGTTCATCATCCGCTAGCTTAACAGTATCAACTATAACACTCCACAAACTTCCACTTAATGGGATAGAAAATCTTACAACTACAGGCACTATCGCATGATGAACTTTGTGACTATGTAGGTAAAGTGAACCTTCCATCAAGGGGGATTTCTTTCATCCCCCACTGATGGCTAGTAGAACAAGGTATGACCTAAAGGCCATTTACGAAATAAGGCATTTAGGTGACACTTAGACTTGCTGCAGTATGGATTTTTCCATTCTTATGGTGGGGGCTTACAGCACCTTATATACCGGTAAATGATGAATGATAAGTTTCAAACAAGGAAGACAACTACGTATTTTTTAAGAGATAAGAAAGTATAAAAATTTTGGCTTATGAGTACCGATATAACGGAATAGCCACGTCCGGCTTAAGCGCCCAGCAACTAGGCGACTTCACGAAAGCGCCCTACGATAAGTCATCATCGGTTCGTTACCTCTCCGTGATTCCTAAAACTTTAGTTGCTTCGCTCCAGTCGCCACGTTGCTAAACGGGCGCTCTGCGTCTTTGTTATCCTCTCTAAAGCGATGATAGCAATGATATAACCATTAAAAGCTTGCAATCATACCTCCGCAAAAATACTTTTTTGCAGCTTTGTCCTATTCTCTTTATTGTTTGTCTCCAATAACTTTGCAAAGTACGCGTTTAAAAAAATGCCGGATGGATCTAACTGTTCGCGGATGTTTAGAAATGCCTCCAGTTTAGGGTATACTCTGTGTAGTTGGGTTAGATTCATATTGTGCATTTTTCCCCAATGAGGTCTAGCCTCATATGCTTGCAGCAAAGCATCCATATCTTGAAAATATTTTTCATACGGCATCCCTTTATACATGTGAATAGCAATATAGGCGGAATCCCTCGCATAAGCTGTACTCAGCCATAAATCGTCTCCTTTCGCCATTCTAATTTCAATCGGAAAATGGACGTGATACCCTTCCCTTTCCATTTTCGTTCGAATAGCAATTAATGCTTCTGATAACTTTTCCAAAGGAATACTATACTCCATTTCACGAAAGCGAACATTACGAGCTGTAGCGAAAAGATCATAATTTTTCGCATGAATAACGGAGGAACCAATGGCTTTAGCAGACAAACGACTAATCCAACGAGTTGTACGCGGTATGAACCTTGCTGTTTCTGACAAGAGTTGATACGCGTAGTTCTCCACTACCAATGCCTTCAAACGATGCTTTCTAACTGAAAGGGGGACCTGTTCAGATAAATTCATTGTTTTGATTTGCACAATCTCGGAATATGGAAACATAAAACATTCAAAATGTCTATTCTCAGCTATTAATTGCTTCATATCTTGCAACAAATGAAGGAAATGTATTTTTCTGCTTTCAAAACGATACGTAGGGGCAGGAATAATCCGAATTGCCATTTCTACAACAATGCCTAATAACCCTAAAGAAATAGCTGCCGCTTGCAAAGGCACTTCGCTTTGTGCATTTACAGTTATCACGTCTCCATCAGCGTTTACCATTTTCAACTCTACTACTTGTGTAGCAAGATTACCGAATTGAATTCCCGTCCCATGGGTTCCGGTGAGCGTCGCCCCCGCCAAACTTTGAGTATTAATATCTCCTAAGTTTTCCTGAGAGAACCCTTGCTCGGCAAGCTGTTTTGAAAGATCATACAAACGTGTGCCAGCTAATACAACAGCTGTTTGCTGCTCTTCGTCAATGGAAATAATTCCTGTCAAATTGTCTAGAGAAATGAGGTAACCCGGACTTGCAGCGATCGGAGTAAACGAATGTCCAGCGCCAATTACACGTATTTGTTGGTTTTCCTTTTTGGCTTGCTTCACGATCTGGCATACTTCGGCAATCGATGTTGGATACACTACTTTATGCGGTTGAAAATATACTGTTTCTGCCCAATTTTTCCAAAATGTTTCTTTCATTAAAAGAAACACACCCCTTCTCCACGATAAGTTGGAAAGCAGTCCACCACTTTTCCTTGGGAAACACAGATGATTTCATTAAATCGTTCGCAAATTTCTCCGGCTTTTGCTGCTCGAAATACGACAACATCACCTATATCCATGGACCCACGAGGAATAAAAACAGGCGTCTGTACTTCACCAGCGCCCTCTACCGAAATTAATTTACTTCCCGCAGGATAAACCGGCACTGGTAATTTATCCTCGCCCGAGCTGCCTGAAGCAATATAGCCACCCCCTGAGCATGTATACACATTTTTTGCTGCTTTGCGGACGATAGGAAGTGTGAAAAACAATGCCGGTTTTGTTCCAATTGAATGTTTGTAATAATCAAACAGCTTAGGAGAATAAAATCCTGAGCCAACAGTTACCTCTGAAATCACCTCTTCCTTCACTGTTGTTGATACGCTTCCTGTTCCTCCACCATTTATCAGTTGCAACGGGAAACCATGAACCATTAAAGCTCGAACAAACGCATGGCGTCGTTTGCTGACAGCGGAAATGGATTGCTTCTTTAAAGCTTGCACCAGTTTATTAACTGCTATCCGGTTTGGCAACTCATCTTGGACACCAGCGATTTGCGCTTCATACCCCATCATTCCTATTAATCGTAATTGAGATTGTTTTTTAATATAGGCAGCTATACTTAATACATCACAAATTTTCCGCAATGGTGAACGGCGCACTCCGAAGTGAAATTGTCCGAACCTTGTACTCATATCAATATCTAAACATATATAAACAAGACCGTTGTCCTCCTTAGCTATCTGCTGGGTTAAATCTACTTGTTGTACGTTATCCACCATACAAACAATATGAGCTCCGTTTTTGTTTGCAAGAGCTATCTGCTTAAGCGCTTCTTTATCTATGGAAGGATAGGCAATTACTATGTCGTCAAATCCTTTTTCGTGCAAAAACAAAGCTTCTTGAGCGTTATAACACATTAACCCTTGAAATACGCTGTTCGAAGCTAAAATTCGCTTTAAGACAGGAATGGAGCGAATCGACTTCGTAGCAATCCGGATTGTTTTGCTGTTTGCCTTGGCAGCAATAATCTTACAATTATTGTCTAATTGATCTATATGAAGGACTAGTCGCGGTTGCGATTTTAATTCTGATCTGTTACTCATTTTGTTCCCTCCCTTTCGTAAAGAATAAAGGCGCGGGGCGCCCGTTTAGCAACGGAGCAACTGGAACGAAGCAACTAAAGTTTTAGGAATCATGATAAGGATACGAACCAATGATGACTTATCGTAGGACGATTCGTGAAGTTGCCTAGTTGCTGGGCTCATACGCCGGACGTGAGTCGTCGGTTATTTCGTTATCCCCAAGCCCCTCATTTTATAATTTCCTATACAGCGAAACAACTCTACCATCCATATCATGATGTTAGCGTCTATCGTCTGCTATTTAGTAATCCATAAAACATTGCAGCTTACGTGGAGTTTCAACACTTACTTTTCGCTTGTAGCCCTTCATAACGGCAAAAGATAGTATCCATACATTCGATAACTCAAGCATAGGCTGCATAAGGCTTACACGGTTAAGACCCTCTCCTAACCACTTGCCGTTTTTTCCATTTCCTTACCAGATGCTTTTGAACGCTTCATGTACAACTGGATAGCTAACATAAGAATAAAGGCGGCTAATCCATATAAATCCGTATTTCCTTCTGGATAAATTAATAACAGCCCGATTGCTATTGTTAAAAGGCGAACGGTCCAGTGAAGCTTTACATACCAAAAGCCAATTAATCCTGCACCAATCGCGATCATACCTGTAATTGCTGTAAATAAAATCCACCCGACACCTACAATTGTTGTATCAATCATTAATAATTCTGGCTGTAACACAAACATATAAGGAATAATAAAAGCAGCAATTGCCAGCTTCGCAGCATTTGCCCCGGTGCGAATTGGTTCACCACCCGAGATGCCAGTGGCTGCAAAAGCAGCGAGTGCGACTGGTGGAGTGATATCAGCTACAATACCGAAATAAAACACAAACATATGCCCTGCCAGCAGTGGAATAGCTACATCTAAATGATCATTTAAGGCTAAAATAGCTGGTAAAGCTATTGTTGATGTAATAATATAATTCGCTGTCGTAGGCGAGCCCATGCCTAAAACAATCGACGTAATCATCGTAAAAAATAGCGTCAACAATAACTGCATATCGGCGGAAGTAGCTATAGTACCTGCTATATCTACCAAACTGCCTCCTAACTTTACTCCTAGCCCCGTTTTCGTGACGACACCAACAATAATTCCAGCGCAAGCAGTGGCCGCAGCCACGCCTAATGCTGTACGGGCTCCTGACGTTAGTGCGATAATAAATTTCCTCGGCGTTATACGCGTTTCCTTCATAAATAAACTAACTAATATAGTAATACCTATTCCATAAAGCGCCGTTCGTTCAATGCTAAACCCCTCAAATAACAGCCAAACAATCGCTATAATCGGCAGGAGCAAGTAAATTTTTTTAAGCACTTCTTTCTTAGGTGGGATTTGATCCTTTGGCAGGCCGTACAAACCAATTCGTTTTGCTTCTAAATGTGTCATGATCCAAATACCAGAAAAATATAAAATAGCTGGGATTAGTGCAGCTTTAGCAATTTCCCAATACCCTACACCAGCAAACTCAATCATTAAAAAAGCAGCCGCCCCCATAATTGGTGGCATAATCTGTCCACCTGTTGACGAGGCTGCTTCTACAGCACCCGCAAAATTCGGTTTATATCCTAATCGTTTCATCATTGGAATGGTATAGGAACCAGTCGTTACTGTATTGGCAACGGAGCTTCCAGATATTGTCCCATTTAATGCACTAGAAAATATCGCTACCTTCGCAGGCCCCCCAGTCCGTCTGCCGGCAATGGAGATGGCTAAATCGTTAAAATAATTCCCGACTCCCGTTTGTACTAAAAATGCACCAAATAACAAAAAGAGGAAAATATAAGTGGAGGAAACTTGTAACGGTGTTCCTAAAATCCCCTCTGTCGTAAAAAACATCGTATCGATAAGCTGTTCTACACTTAATCCTTGATGGGCTATCAAGCTAGGCATTTGCCTACCAAATAAAGCATAAATTAAAAACAAACCTGCTATAACTGTAATCGGCAAGCCTACCGCTCTTCGCGCAGCCTCCATTACGAGTAATATAGCCATTCCTCCAATAATCATTTGCACTTCTGTAATACCGCCAATTTGCTGCACAAGTGTTTCATAGTATAGCGACCAATAGCTACAAACAATAATAGATAATATAACAAGCACATAATCGTACCAGGCAACCCGGAACTTGTTTCCGCTCCTTCTTGCTGGAAACAAAAGGAAAATCAAGGAAAGTGCAAACCCTAAGTGAACAGTCCGCTGAATATAAGCCGTTTTTTGTCCAAATGCACCTGTATATAATTGAAAGATTGAAAATGCCAGCAGGCCAATGAATACGATCCCAGCAGCCATTCCTGCAAGCTTCCTCGTATTTGATTCTGTATCGTATTTTTGTAACAATTCTTCTTGTTCTTGTTCTGTTAACTGATCTTTTTCCTCACTCATGTATTTCCACTCCTTTCAGGTATTGCCATAGCGTTATGTCTTCCACTTTTAACGAAAACCAAGCACCTGGTTCTACATAATCGTTTAAATAGACACAATAGTCTGCGCCATCTCCCCAAACGAGTCTATTTTCAGAAACAACTTTTCCATTGCGAAGTTTAATTTGATCAAACGTTTGATTTATGTTTTTAATATGATATTTTCCATCTTTGTAAATAAATTGTTCTTCACCTTGCGCATTAGAAGGCATACCGATAGCAAATTCCTCAAAGCTGATTTCCGTTTGGCGGATCGTTTTCTTATCCGTTATTTCATATTTTTCTACTACATCTGTTAAATGAATGGAATGGGTAAATATAAGCTGAAACGGATCCCCTTCTTTGATAGGAAGGAACATTTCTATTTGATTTGTATTTTCCTTATAAAAAATAAGCGCTGTTCGAAAGGGAACAAGTAAAGTAATTAACAGCGTAATACTAGCGAGGAAAATAAGCATAAAAGCCCATTGTTTTCTAGTTAAAGCTTTCATATCGACTTCACCTTTTATTTTAGGTAATGAATTTTAAATGCTATGAAATGCCCCTCCTACTTTTACAGAACAATAGAAGAGCCGGCAGCAAAATTCTGCAAACTAATTTTACAGCCGGCCATGATCACTAATTCATTACTCAGAAGCTGAAATACCTTCTTCATCAAAATATTTTTTAGCTCCTGGGTGTAAATCAACTCCAATCCCATCAAGAGCAGTGTCTTTCGTTATAAACTGACCTTTATCATGGGCGATTTTATCTGAATTTTCATAAATAGCTTTCGTAATATCGTAGACAACATCTTCGGAAAGACTGTCGGTCACAGCTAGCATCGCAAGTACGGCCACTGTCTGAACATCCTCTTCAAGCTTATATGTCCCTGCAGGAACTGTATCACTTGCATAATAAGGATATTTTTCTACTAAGGCATCAATCTTCTCTTGAGCAATCGGAACAATATTAACATCCACTTGAGCTTGTAATCCTTCCACAGCACCTGTTGGGGTACCTGCTGTAATAAATGCGGCATCAATATTACCGTCTTGGATACCGCCGGTCGACTCCCCAAAGTCAAGATTTTGTGCTTCAATGTCGTCCATTGTCATACCATGGATTTCCAAAATTTGCTCCGCATTCACATACGTTCCTGACCCGGGTGCTCCAACTGAAACAGCTTTTCCAGCTAAATCTTCCACGGAAGTAATCCCTGAATCTTTTGTTGTAACAATTTGAATGGTTTCTGGATAAAGGGATCCAATTGCTTGCACATTTTCCACGGGCTCTCCTTCAAATGAATTTATTCCTTCAATTGCATTAGAAATAACATCTGTCTGAACAAAGGCTAATTGTGCGTCTCCATCTCTCAAAGCAGCTACATTATCCGCAGAGGCATTGGATGATTGCGGGTCTGTCTGAATACCTGTTTCATCTTTAATAATTGTGGCCATTTCTCCACCTAACGGATAATATGTACCACTTGTTCCTCCAGTCAACAAACTTAAAAATTCAGGTTTTTCCGCCTTCCCCTTATCTCCTTCATCTGCACCATCAGCTTCTTTGTCTCCTCCGCATGCTGACAGTAAAAACACAAAGAGAAATAAAAGAACTATGAGCCACCACTGATTTGCTCGTTTCATGCAAACTCCCCCTTATAAACCTTTTTATAAACTATATTTTAACTTTTTAATTACTTTATTGTCAAACTATTAGTAATAGAACTAATTGAATCAATATTTCATTATGTATTCGGTTACTTTATCATAAAATAAAAGCTAGACACCTTAAGGAGGTACATCTTCTGTTATTTTACTGTAGCAGTGATCACGCTTTAGATTCGGGTTGACGTGGAATTATCGTATAAAGATGGATGTTGTCTACTCACATAGAAAGAGTGCTTCCAGAATGGAACAAATTAATAGAGATAAAGGAAATATGCCACTAAAACAGGGGTGTGCCGACGTCTCTCCGGCAAGCCCATTTTTAGTCCGCCTTCTTTTTAAGGGCGAACTGGATGAGACCTTATCTTAGGGGCATTTATAAAGTCGCATCGTTGCTGGGCTCACGAGCCGGACGTTCCTACTCGGTTATTTCGTTATTCACAAGCATCTCATTGTATAGGCGCCTATACAATTAAAAAATCCGCAGCACCTAAACGCTACGGGAAATTTAATTGCTACTTTCATATGAAGGAAAAGCTTCATTCCAATGCTTCTGTTAGATTAATTTATGAATGATTCTATAATACCCTTTACTGTTGCTTCTGTTCTGATTTGACTAACACCTTGTCCAGCCCATAAGGATTGATAAGCAGAATTACCTTGCTCCTTGGCCGATTTTCTTATATCCTTCGTGCATTCATTTTGAATCGGAAATGGCAAAGCAGTCACTTGTTTTTGCTCCATTTCGCTAATGAATGTATTGACAATTCCTCTTGCCGGTCTGCCTGAGAAAAATGTTGTAATCGCTGTATCTTCTGCTTTTGCATTAAGAATAGCTTCCTTATAAGAAGGCGCTGTTCCGGCCTCTTTAGCAACGAGGAACCGTGTTCCAATTTGCACAGCTTCCGCTCCCATCTTTAGTAGCCCTTCCATTTGCTCTTTACAAACAATCCCACCTGTCGCGACAACAGGAATATTTACCTGTTCCATAATAGCACAAAGCAATGATACTAACCCAATATTACACCCATCTGGATATTGATCGATATAAAATGTACCTCGATGCCCACCAGCTTCACTCCCTTGTGCTACGACAATATCGTATCCTGACTCTTCAAGCTGTTTTGCTTCCTCCACATTCGTTGCCATTCCAATTAAGGTCACATGATTATTTTTCAGTTCCTCAATATGTTCATTTGCTAATATACCAAAAGCAGTGCTTATAATAGGAACCTTTTCCTTTAACAAAACTTCTAGATTCTCTTGCATATAATCATACACTTGTACTTGCCTACGTCCTAGCTCCACCCCTAAACGTTCTCGAAAGGTATTTAATTCTGATTGCATGGGCTCTAAATCGTCTAAACTCGCTTGCAAATTCGTCGCAAACAGATTAACTGCAAATGGTTGATCCGTTAATTGTTTTACTTCTTGGACCACTTTTTGTAATGCTTCTGGGGTCATATAGCCTGCCCCTATTGTTCCTAAAGCCCCTTGATTTGCAACTGCTGCGACAAGTTCTGGTGTCGTAATCCCACCAGCCATCCCTGCCTGAATAATTGGTAGCTTCACTTTAGTTAATGTTAGAAAACGATTCATTCTATCTTCCTCCCATCCACACCCTTTTTACAAGCATACTATACAGGTAAACTTCTGTCATCAATGCACTGCACCATGAACTAGTTAGTTGAACCAATCGGGTCTTTACGGGCAATCTTCGCACATTTTTTGCAAATCTACATGAAGACTACAGTCCGTTTTGGCGGGATACAGGGAAACCTCTTGTCAGGAGAAGCTCTTTAGCATTCATGCCGACTTTTACGATAATAATCTTGACAATTATTAGAAAATTCAATATCATATGGCTATTAACTATTTAATTGTAAAAACACATCCGCCTGTATAATTCGAGGAAGTCTTGTTGCAACCTGTTTTCATACAATAGTCAAAACAGATTCATCTTCGCTTTGGCGGGTGCAACATTATTATTACTCAAACAGGAGCGATACGAATGAAAATGAAAGTAGCCATATTTTGCCCAAGTGCTATGCTAAGTCGAGTAAAGAAAATAGCTATAGATAAAGAGCTTGAATTTAAGTTTTTTCCGTACATGCAAACAAAAGAGTTGTTTTATCAAGTAGAAAAAGCATATGTATGTGATATTTATCTATTTGCAGAACAAATTCCATACTTATTGGTGAAAAATAAAGCTATCAAAAAAACGACTCCTTGCATCTATATTTCTTTGAATGAGTATATGCTATTAACAACATTAAGTCTTTTGAAACAGGAAAGGGAGCAAAACTGGAACCGTATTTCTATGGATGTGTGCGATGAAAAACCTGTATACAATGTTTTATCAGAATTAGATTTGCAAGATAATGATATCTATTTGCTTCAAACTAACGAATGGATGTTGCATGACTTCACTTCTATTGTTGAACATCACCAACGCCTATGGAAACAAGGAAAGATAGATTATGTTCTTACATCCATCGAAGAAGTAAAAGAGAAACTGAAGCAAAAGAAAATTCCAGCCAGAAAGATACATACTCCCTCATTAAATATTAAATTAGCCATTGAAGAGGCAAGACAAGTAGCTAAACTGCGGCAATATCAACTAAATACAACACAAATCGTAATTGGATATATTCAGCTAAAATCGATCGAAGCGAACGTGCAATCTTTCGACAGCAATGTGCAATTACGGCATATCGTTGATGAATTCGCTCACCAAAACAATGCATGTGTAGTAACAAATAAACATAATCGGGTCATGCTTTTTGGAACAAATAGCATGTTAGATCACATCAAACGACATTACCGTGATTTTCCATTACTCCATGTCATCGAACGTCGTTCACAACTCCCTGTGGCTATTGGTTTTGGGCTTGGGCTTAATGCAAAAAGAGCAAAAGAAAATGCCAAGAAAGCGTTAAAGATTTGCTTGGATTCGAATGAAAGCAAATGTTATCTGGTAAATGAAAATCAGGATACGATTGGTCCTATTGGCATAACCAAAACCTTTGATACTTCGAAATTGTATCAGGCTTTAATTCATAAAGCCCGGTTAAATAACGAAATATCCTATAATTTCATTCAATTCGTTACATTGCGTAATAATGAACCATTCTCGTCGCATGATTTTGCCTTACATTATAAAGTAACCAAGCGCAGTGCCGAACGAACCATTAATAAACTTTTAGCAGGTAAAGTTATTAAAGTAACAGGGGAAGAAAAACCATATATAAGGGGGCGGCCAAGAAAGCTTTTTAGCTTGAATTTGTAAAAATGAAAGAAGCCTTAATAATATACAGGCTTCTTTCATTTTTTTCAGAAAATAAGAAAGTATAAAAATGTTGGCTTATGAGTACCGATATAACGGGATAGACACGTCTAGCTTATGCGCCTTTGTTCTTAAGCTTTATATATTTAGTAATTCTCGCACATCATCCTCACTTAAGCTGGAAAGCATTGCTTCCCCTGGTTGAATTACTTGATCGATTAACTCGCGCTTCTTTTGCTGCAACTCGTATATTTTCTCTTCGATAGTTCCTTCTGTAATTAAACGAATAACTTGTACGACATTCTTTTGACCAAATCGATGCGCACGACCGGTTGCCTGATCCTCCACTGCTGGATTCCACCATAAATCGTACAAAATAACCGTATCTGCGCCTGTTAAATTCAGACCAGTACCACCTGCTTTTAACGAAATAAGAAAAACATCATTTTCACCATTATTAAAACGTTCACTCATTCCTACCCGTTCCTGCGACGGCGTTTGACCATGTAAATAAAAATAGCCAATCTGCTCTTTGTCTAATTCTTTCTGGATAATCTCATGCATGGAGGTGAACTGAGAAAAAATCAACATTCGTTTGCCACTTTCCTTGGCATTTCTTACGGTTTCCATCAGTTGTTCCAGTTTGCCTGAGTTTCCTTGGTAGTTCTCTATAAATAGCGATGGATGACAGCATATCTGCCGTAAACGTGTTAAGCCAGCTAAAATTTTCATTCGGCTTTTCTGGAAACCATTTTCGCTCATCGAGTATACCGCTTCTTGTTGTAGCTGGCGATGATAACCAATATATAAATCCTTCTGGTCTTTTGTTAAATGAGAGCTATGCACCGTTTCAATCTTTTCAGGCAACTCATGTAATACATCTCGTTTTAAACGCCGCAGAATAAACGGTCTTGTTATCAAGGCAATTTTGTCATAAGGAAGTTGTTTAAATGTTTTATAGTTAGGCATTAAGCCTGGTAAAATCACTTGAAAAATCGCCCACAACTCATCAATAGAGTTTTCAATCGGTGTACCGCTTAACGCAAAACGGCGCCCTGCTTGAATGCTGCGAATGGCCTTTGATGTTTTTGTCGCATAGTTTTTAATATATTGTGCCTCATCGAGAATTAACGTTTGAAAAGAAATCTCCTGATACAGCTCTATATCTTGTCTCACTGTAGCATAGGAAGTAATCCAAACATCCATCTGCTTCGAATCCGAGAATTTCTGTTTCCGCTCCTGTGGTGTTCCTGTTAAGACGGCGACTTGCAATTGTGGAGCAAATTTAGCACATTCATTTTTCCAGTTATATACAACAGAGGACGGCGCAACAATAAGATGCGGGTATTCACCCGGCTCTGAAGCAATATAGGATATACTTTGCAACGTTTTTCCCAGTCCCATATCATCAGCTAAAATACCACCTAAATGATACTCGCTTAACGACTTAAACCATTGATAGCCTGTCTCCTGATAGTTCCTAAGTTCAGCAAATAGTTTAGGAAGTGGGTAAACCTGCTCTTCTGGTGATTTTAAACGATGTAACAACTTGCGAAACGAGCGATCATAATTTTTATCAGTTTGCAATAGCTCATCAATTTGTACACCGCGGTAAACAGGTACTTTCATATTGTCTTCTATAACATCATCCGTACTTATTTTCATATCCTCGAAAAATTGTTGCATAGATAGAAATGTATCATTTTCTAAAGATAGCAATGCCCCGTTATCTAAGCGATAATATCGCTTTTTTTCTATGACAGCTGCTAAAATTTGTTTGATTTCCGACTCATTAACACCTTCAATATCAAAACCAATATCTAATAAATTGGATGAACTTTCGACCTGCACTTTGGTATAGGCTTGAGGCTCCTGTTCCACGATTAGATTGCGAATAGCAGATGTTAAAAACAATGCTACATGCGCATCTAATTTCGGTAACGTATAATAAATAAACTCATACATTGCTTCTTCATCGTCTACATGAATATATAATTCTTTTCCGTTATAATGAAAATCCGCATATTCAATGAGCTGCATGATTTGTTGCTCTTTTTCTACATCTCGAATAATAATGATATCATTTGAATCTCTTCCACCAAAAGGATCGATCCGTTCATCACCGTAATGATATTCCAATTTCCCAACAATATATGTTCCCTTCTCTTCCAAATAAAGCTTGGCTTCAAGTGGAAACTGGACGATATCTTTTGCAACATTATCGGCAATCGATACATTACCCACTTTTCTTAACGACGGAATGACAGTAGATACAAATTCATCAGCCTGATTTTTAGCAATCGGCAATTGCCAATGATGATGCTGAAACCGACGAAGCTGATTCATAATAGACGCTTGATGCGGTTCAGGAAAATAGAACACTCCATTTGCAAACAAAAGCTCATAATGCGGCAAAAAGACCACGTCTTGCAATGGATCCATTTTTAGTAACAGTTCCTCTCGGCTTTGGCCTGATAAAGAAAAGGCAAACGGCATTTTCTCTTTTTCAACCTTTACAGATGAATAATTTTCCTTCATTGTTTCTACATAAAATGTCCGTTTTACCATCTGCTCCAATAACGTTTTTGCTTCTAAAGGCGGAATGAGTATAAAGCGTTTGTTCTCTTGATGACTGGAAAATCTATCATCACTATGATAGACACGCTCACTTTGTAAGATAGCGTGCAACTGAACCAAAAGATCCATATCCTCTTGAGCAAAGGTGTGCAGTTCCGGCAGATAGGAAAACCGCTTGGTTAACGGATATTCTCTTTTCTCCATAATATGTTCTAATAAAGAACGAGCTTCTTTTACGACATAGCAACGCTTTTCACCCATTTTCATTTCTACTTGTATTTGATCATGATAGTCCAGCTTACAAATATATTCCACCTTAAGCTCGACTTGATTCGGTAATGGTGCTTTCAACTGATCCGATGGGGGAAGATTATTTAACGCATTCATAAAATTTTGCGTCAAGTGAAAGTCATGGGAAGAAAAACCTGCCATCTTACCCTTATCTTTATTTACAATTTTAATTAACACAGCTGCTATATGCTTACATGTACCAAACGTATCAAATGCTGGACAGTTACAATAGGTATCAATGGAACCATTTGCTAGATTTTTCGCATTAATCTCCACCATGTAGTTCTCCGTTCCTTCAACCGTTGCCGACCACTCCTGATAATTAATATCAAATAACGGATCACTGACGCGACCTTGTCTATAATATTTTAACCCTCGTTTATAAATGACCGACGGAAATAATTTTTCCACATTAATATCACGGATTGTTTTCAAAACAGAAATACCTTCCTTTGCCAATACTTATGGTTCTATTGTAAACAAGTTTCCCCTGTTTTTAAACTATTCTTCCCTCTTCACAGATCGTTACTTACAAAACTGTAAGCTTGTGGAAAGGAAGTTCAATACCTGTAATTTCCATTTCAAGCTAAACTAATAATAAAAAAATAATACTGGGGGTAAAAAACCATGACGCAATCTGTTTTTCAAGTGAATCATTTAAATAAATCCTATGGAAAATATAAACATGCATTAAAAGATGTATCCTTTGAAATGAAAGCTGGTGAGTTTGGATGTTATTGAAGCTCTCTCTAACAAGTATGCGGAAAATGTTTAAGGACTATATAGTATTATTATTTGGGCTAACCATCTCCATTGCTATATTTTATATGTTTCAGACACTGGCTCAAAATGAAGCTTTTGTTAAAGCAAATTCCATCATTAATTCCATCATGTTTATTTTTCAAGTAGGAACCATCATTCTTGGGTTTATTACCATTTTTTATATCTTTTATGCCACCTCCTTTATTCAAACGTTACGACAAAAGGAAATGGCGATGTATATGACGCTAGGAGCGAAGAAAAGTAAAATTACGCAGCTGATGTTTATGGAAACACTGTTCATTGGGATCATTTCCCTGGCTATTGGTCTTATACTTGGCTTTGGATTAACAACAGTGGTGACTGATTTATTAATGGAAAAACTTAACTTCTCAGCAGAAGCAGAAGGATTTAAAGCTATTTACACCAAATCAATTTTGACAACGGTTATTTTCTATGTCGCCTTATTTATATTAACGTCCATCGTTAATGCGTGGCAAATAGGCAGAAAAAAAGTACTCGATTTGTTACAAGCTAATCAAAAGCAAGATGTTATTAAAACGAATGGTATAAAAACTTTTCTCGGTGTAGTTACTTCCGTTATTCTAATTGCTATCGCCTATTATATCTTTATCAATATGGTAGGTTTTAAGTCAACAGAAATGAAAAAAATAGCAGTCCTTATTATAACAGGTACAGTCATTCCAGGAACATTCCTCATGCTTATTTATTTGCTGCCCTTCTTAATAAAGAAACTGAAAAAAAATCGGATGCTAAATGAAACTGGAATCAACTCGTTTACACTAGGACAATTACGCTTTCGTATGCTTCATTTAACAAAGGTACTAGGAACGGTAGCGATGCTAATTGCTCTTGGATTAGGTGCGATGACAGCCGGCATTTCTTTTTACCATAACGCAGGAGTCCAAACTTCTAAGCTCATAGTAAATGATATTGCTGTATACCAGCCAACCAAAAAAGATATGGACATGATTAAAACAATGAAACTAACGGAGAAAAATACGTATACGTATAAATTAACAGATGATAACATTTATTTTCTTAAAAGCAATTTATTGGAACAACCACCTTTCATTCCCGATACAACTGGCATTGAAAAGCTGGCAGATGTAAAGAGGAAACGGGTAGCTAGTAAGCTTCCTGCATCTGTATATTCCATAGAGGACGAAAAGGAGGAAATGTTACCAGAGGATTGGGCTAGTGCTATTTCAGGAGAATTAAAGGCAAACTTTGACATGTTTGGTCCAAGAACGATTTATGTAGTGGACGAAAACCATTTCCAAAAAATAAACGCGAAGGAAGCGCAAGTCATTTTAGTTCGAACAGACGATTTCACAAAATACTTACCGACACTCAAGAAGCTAGAAGAAAGGCAAAAAAAGATTGTCGAACAATATACTGGTGCCCCTCCTGAATATTTCGAAGGAAAATACACTCTTTACACTAGTTTATATCAAGTTTCTAGCGGCACTATCTTTATGGGGGTATTCTTAGGTATTGCCTTCCTCATGATGATGATGATGGCAAGTGTGCTAATGTTTAAATTATTATCAAGCGCCAGAGCAGATATTGGGCGTTATCACATGTTACGAAAAATTGGTGTACGTAAGAAGTTATTGGAGCGATCCATTTACCGAGAGTTATTCCTCCTATTCTTATTCCCAGCAATCGTTGGTTTCGCACATGTATTGGTTGGTATGCAAGCTTTTGCCATCATCTTGATTGAACCTTACACTAAAATATGGTTACCAATCAGCATTTTCATACTAATTTACGGTATATACTATGTTATAACTGTCCAATTGTACAAGCGCATTGTACTGCCTAAGCAAATGTAAATGATGATAAGAACCAAGTAGCAAAAATGCTTGGTTCTTTAGTATTTATTTAAAGTAGAACTCCATTTAATGGGGGTTTGATACGCATTCCATTCAGTTCAAAGAGAAGTATCATAAGCGTCTCTTTACTCATGTGCGGGTTATTGTTGATATTGCTTTACCATCAAATAAAGTGAACCTTACATTTTTAAATCCACATTCGGTTTTCTCTGTAGACTAAATTAATCTTAATTACATAAGGTTACAAATCTGTAAGTATGCTGAAAGGAAATTCGATACCTGTAATTTCCATATAGCGTTAAGCTAACATTAGAAAATAAAAGTTGGAGGTAAAATTATGACACAGGCTGTCTTACAAGTAAACCATTTAAACAAGTTATATGGAAAACATAAAGAAACACAATATCATGCCTTAAAGGATGTATCATTCGAAATGAAAATAGGTGAATTTGTCGGCATTATGGGACCATCCGGTGCTGGAAAAACGACACTTTTAAATGTGATATCCACATTAGACCAAGCAACAGACGGCTCTGTTAAAATTGCCGGAACGGATATTACCAAAATGAAGCAAAATCAACTAGCGGACTTTCGCTCACAACAGTTAGGCTTTATCTTTCAAGATTTTAATTTATTGGAAAACCTTACTGTTTACGAAAATATCGCTTTACCTTTATCTTTACAAGGTGTTGCGGTAAAACAAATTAAACCAAACGTGATCAAAGTGGCGGAAAACCTCGGGATTCAAGACATTCTTCCTAAATATCCAGTAACGATTTCAGGTGGGCAGAAGCAACGGGTTGCCGCAGCTCGGGCACTCGTTCATGAGCCTGCACTTATACTAGCAGACGAACCAACAGGCGCATTGGATTCTAAAAACGCTAGAAGCTTAATGGAAACTTTCGTCCATATGAATGAAAACCTTGGTACATCAATTATGCTAGTAACACATGATCCGCTTAGCGCTAGCTATTGTCAGCGTATATTATTTATCCAAGATGGTCAGCTGTATAAGGAAATCCATCGCAATCATACACGAAGTGCATTTCACCAAGATATACTTCATGTACTTTCTGAATTCAACACTCCGAGTGAATGGTAAAAGAGGGTGATAACATGTTAGTCAAATTATCTTTAACAAGTATGCGGAAAATGTTTAAGGATTATCTAGTATTACTATTTGGGTTAACCATTTCCATCGCGATTTTCTATATGTTTCAAACACTAGCTCAAAACAAAGCTTTTGTTGAAGCAAATGCTATGATTAGTGCAACCATGTTTGTATTTCATGTCGGAACTTTTATTCTCGGGTTTATTACCATATTTTATATTTTTTACGCCACCTCATTTATTCAAACATTACGCCAAAAAGAAATGGCAATGTATATGACGCTAGGAGCAAAAAAAAGTAAAATTACCCAGCTGATGTTTATGGAAACACTGTTTATTGGACTGATCTCGCTTGTGATTGGGATTATAATTGGAATGGGGTTAACAACGGTTATCGCTGATGTGCTGATGGATATGCTTGATTTTTCAGCAGAAGCTACCGGGTTTAAAGCAATTTATGCCTCTTCGATAATCACCACCGTCATCTTTTATATTATTTTGTTTTTATTAACATCGATGGTGAATGCATGGAAAATCGGCAGAAAAAAAGTGCTTGATTTACTGCAAGCAAATAAACAGGAGGATTTTATTAAAACAAGTGGCGTAAAAACCTTTTTTGGTGTGCTGTTTTCCATTATTTTAATAGTTATTGGCTACTATACGATGATCCATATGGCTAAGCTCCAATACATTGGGGTTATTTTAGCAACCGTTACGATCGTACCAGGAACATACTTGATCTTTATTTCATTTTTACCTTTCTTTGTGAAAAAGTTAAAACAAAATCGGGTTTTAAATGAAACAGGAATCAATTCGTTCACATTGGGGCAATTACGCTTCCGAATGCTGAATTTAACTAAAGTGCTAGGAACAGTAGCCATGTTAATTGCTCTTGGATTAGGTGCAATGACTGCTGGGTTTTCGTTCTATCATAATGTAGAGCTTCAAGCCTCTAAATTTCAAGCAAACGACATAGCAATCTATGAACCAACAAAAGAAGACATGAAGACGTTAGAAGCAATGGAGCTAACAGAGGAAAATACGTATCGGTATAAAGTAATAGGTAACGGAGTATTTTTCCTTAAAGATAGCTTATTAGAACGGCCTCCATTAGTTCCCCATACGGGAGATGAAAAAGGAGTTGGCATGGAAAAACTGGCAGATATAAAAATAAAGCGAGTCAAAGAGAAACTGCCTGCTCCTGTATATACGATGGATGGCACGAAAGGGGAAGAGCTCCCGGATAAATGGTGGAATGCTATTTCCTTTGAATTAAATGCAGATGATAATATGTTTGGTGAAAGAACGATTTACGTGGTTGATCAGAGCCATTATGAAAAAATAGATACTGAAGAAAAACAGGTCATCGTAACGAAGGCAGCTGACTTTTCTAAACATTTGTCCGCGTTCAAGCAACTGGAAGAAAGACAAAAAAGAGTTGCCGAAAGTTATGTAGGTCATCCTGTAGACAAGACGGGCGGAAAATACAATAACTACGTTGGTTTAAAAAGTTTTTCCAGCGGTACAGTCTTTATGGGAATTTTCCTCGGTATTGCCTTTTTAATGATGATGGCGAGTGTGCTTATGTTTAAATTATTATCAAGTGCTGGAGCAGATATCGAGCGCTACCATATGTTACGGAAAATCGGTGTGCGCAAGTCGTTATTACAACGGTCCATTTACCGAGAATTATTTCTCCTATTTTTATTCCCGGCCATTATTGGGCTCGTTCATGTCTTAATTGGCATGCAAATGTTTTCTTTCATCATGGTGGAACCTTATACAAAAATTTGGCTGCCGATTAGCCTTTTCGTAGCTATCTATGGTTTATATTATGTCATGACGGTCCAATTGTACAAACGTATTGTACTTCCTAAGCAACACTAACAGAAAAAATTTAAGCTGGTAAATCAACACTGAATACCGAAAACCCAAAAATAAGGAACCGAGCAACACTAGCTTGGTTCCTTATTTATCTGGAATTACTGTAACTGTAAATACGGTTGCATTCAAATGACGTGGAATCTCTTACTAAAGAGGATTCACTTCATTATGGTTTCTTCCTACGAACAGCAATAAATACTAAATAGAGATACAATAACATAGATATAAATACGGAACCAGCAGCAGTTACATATATAACTGCATAATTAAATAAGAAGGCGATTTGTCCAAAGATGATAGCTCCCATACCAACACCTAAATCAAAAAAGGAAAAGAAAGTCGCATTCGCCATCCCTTTACGGTTCGCCGGTGCTTTTTCGACCGCCCAAGCCTGTAATGCAGGCTGAATCATTCCGAACCCAAGTCCATATAAGCTAGCTGCAACTATTAAAATTACCGTGCTTGGAAGCCAAGCTAATAATAGCATAGCGCTAAAAATCAGGATTGTTCCAGGAAGAAAAACATATAGATGACCTCTCCGGTCATAAATTTTTCCGGCGAAAATTCGGGAAATCAAAAGGAAAACAGCATACATTAAAAAATAGCCTTCAATGCCAGCAATCTCTTGTTCTGCTGCATACAGAGGAAGGAAGGTAGCAATACCGCCAAAAGTAAACGTTACAAAAAATAATAGCATAGAGGGTTGAATCGCCGTTTTCTCAAAAATATCAAACTTTAAAGTCACCGTCTTATCCTTTGATTGCTCAACTTTTTTATATTTAATTTTACTTGATAATATTAAAGCGACAAGACCAGCAGAGGCACAGATTAGAAAGAATTGGGAGAAGCGCATTTGGTCGACGAGGGCTAATCCTAAAGATGGGCCAAGTGCTAATGCTAGGTTACCTGCCAAGCCAAAATACCCCATCCCCTCCCCACGACGTGAAGGTGGAATTAAATCCGTAGCAATTGTACCTGTAGCTGTCGTTGAAAATCCCCAACCGATTCCCTGGACGATTCGGAGAATAAGTAATAGTGCAATGCTCGAAACAAGTGCAAATGACCCAACAGATAATACAAAGATAAGCAGTCCAAACATATAAACAAATTGTCTTCCTTTGGATTCCAAAGCGTGACCTGCATATGGACGCATGATCAATGCCGAAAATGTAAATATTCCCACAATAACCCCAATGAGTTGATCACTGCCACCTAATTCTTTAACAAACAGCGGTAAAGTCGGCAGCGTCATTTGAAAACCTAAAAATATACAGAAATTGGCGAGACAAATCAGGATAAAGTCACGTGTCCAAATTTTTTCATGTTTTGTCTCTGCCTTAGGTTGTGCATCCATGAATCGCTCTCCTTCCAAACATTCCGATACTTTTCTTCGATACTCGAAATATATTATACAGAAGTCGGGGGAGAAAGCAATCTAATCAACTTCGAAGTTTTTGACCGAACTCGAGTTAAGCAAAGCGCTTACTTCTCATATAATCCCGCAAAGGCGAGGCGCAAGGCGCCCGATTAGCAACGTAGCGACTGGAAACGAATCAACTAAAGTTTTAGGAATCATGCTACTAAAACCAGGGGTATGCCGACGCCTGAGCGGCAAGCCCGTTTTTAGTCGGCCCTCCTCTTTGTAACGAACGGTTATTCCTTTATCTCCAAGCACCTCAATTTACACTACTTTCTTATCTCTTAAAAAAAGACCCCTCTTTTTTAAAGAGGAATGGTCTTTTCTTATTTTAACTCTGGCCAAAATTCTCGATTAGCTTCCATTAAGTCGTCTAAAATTTCTTTCGCTACTTTTGCACTTGGCACTGTTTTCGAAAGCGTGAGAGCTTGCCATAATTTTTGATAGCTT
Source organism: Roseburia sp. 1XD42-34 (assembly GCF_009917385.1). GTDB lineage: Bacteria > Bacillota > Bacilli > Bacillales > Amphibacillaceae > Virgibacillus. The sequence goes on from NZ_QWLJ01000021.1 coordinate 25,819, forward strand.
CCTTCGATATATGCTTGGACCACTAGCTTTTCCACTGTTACCTGTTGATGCATTAAAGCCCGTTGGAATTCGGGAATATTTCCTTGGCATAATGGTTCAGGTCCTTCCGCTCCAACCATACATGGGACTTCAACCATCGCATCATCATCAAAGTTTGCGATAGCTCCGTTATTTTCCACAATCATAACCATTCTTTCATGTGTATTATAGGCGATAGCACGTGCGAGATCGACAATAAACGTTGCATGGCTCCCGATAGAAAATTCGCTTCCTTTTGATGTACCTTTGTCAACAATTACCTTTGCTGTAGAGAATACTTCCTTTTCCCTGCCATCCATCACTTCATTTGCTCTAGTATAGTTCGGATTGGAGTGTTCCACAACGTAATCTGGATAGAAATAATACTTCAAGTACGTATTTGGTAGAAATCTTGGGTCGACTGCTAACAAATCTTTTGCTTTTTTATGCGTTTCCTGCCAGCTTTGATCCATATGCTGTGTGTCTACTTCAACTTGTGTCAAGTAACCATTTTCCTTCACATATTCTCTGATTTGCGGCAAATATTCTGTTCCATCTTTATCTTTTATACTTGTCCACCAGCCAAAATGATTTAAGCCAAAGTAACGAACATCAAGCTCTTCTGGTGTTTTATCAATCATTTGTGACATTCTGCGTAATGTCCCGACTGGCATATCACAAATATTTAACACTTTGGAATGTGGACGTAACACCCGGCAAGCTTCAGCAACAATAGCCGCTGGATTAGAATAATTCAACATCCAGCAATTAGGTGCGTATTGTTCCATCAAATCAATCAGTTCTATCATATCCTTAATACTTCTCATACCGTATGCAATTCCACCAGGACCACACGTTTCTTGACCGACTACACCGTACTTTAGCGGGATTTTTTCATCCAATTCACGCATTCTATACTTTCCAGTACGTATATGCGCAAAGCAGAAGTCTACATCCGTAAATGCTTCCTTGGGATCAGTCGTATAGATGTATTCTATTTTAGGAGCCTTTTCTTTTAACGTTATTTCCAATGCTTCTCCTAAAACCGCCTGCCTATCTGCATCATTATCATACAGTTTTAATGTACGAATTGGGAAACGATCCAAATTATCGAGAAGCATCATAACAATCCCTGGAGTGTATGTGCTTCCGCCACCTGCTATAACAATCGAAAATTGTTTCATCGTTCTCTTCCTCTCTATTCTGGTTAGTTATTCTGTTTGTCCTCTGCCTAAATAACGATCCACTGCTTTACGAACAGTTGTTACCTGTAAGCCATATACTACTTGAACGTTTTTATCTTTCATAATGACTCCACTTGCGCCCGTTTTTGTTTTTAGTGTCTGTTCATCCACTAAGTTTGGTTGATGCAATGTGAGGCGCAGCCTCGTGTAGCAGTTTGTCACGGTATCGATATTTTCTGCACCACCAAGGGCTTCAACAATCGTGCTTGCAACATCTAAGTTTGTTGGATTTGTGTTGTCTTTTCCTTTACTCTTTTTTTCTTTGTAATCTTGTTTAGAATACAATTTTGTTTCTTTACCTTGTTCTTCACGACCAACCGTTTTGAAATTGAATTTCGTAATTAAGAAACGAAATACAACATAATAAATAACAAAAAATATGATTCCTACTAAGATATACATCGACCAACTTGTTTTTTCAAAACCAAGCGGAAGATTATATAATAAAAAGTCAATCATTCCGTTTGGTCCGATAGCTCGAACATCCAATATGTTTAGTACCACCATACTGAAACCACTTAGAGCAGCATGAACAACAAATAAGAGTGGTGCCACAAACATAAAGGAGAATTCAATTGGTTCCGTGACTCCGGCAATAAAGGAAGTGAATGCAGCTGGAATTAAAATTGCTTTTACTTTAACTTTGTTTTCTGGTTTTGCTGTATGGTACATGGCTAAACATGCACCAATTAGGCCAAACATTTTTGCAATACCACGAGCATCCCAGATAACACTTTTCGATAAACGATCTATTGCTGGGTCGGCAATTTCTGCATAGTAAATATTTCGTGCACCTTCTAACACTTGCCCCCCGACTTCCTCAACCCCACCGAGAGAAGTGTATAGAAATGGGGTATAGACTAAGTGATGCAAACCAGTTGGAATAAGTAGCCTCTCCAACGCACCATATAGAAACACTCCCAAATTACCACTATGTTGAATTAATGTTCCAAGGCTATTGATTCCACTTTGAAAAATAGGCCAAACGTAGGTGAGAAACACCGCCATTAACACAGCCACTGGGATTAAGACAATAAATACAAACCGGGAGCCACCATAAATTTGGAAGGCGCCATTAAATTCTGTATCAATAAATTTATTATGAATATAAGCGGTTACAATACCGAGAATAATTCCTAGAAAAACTCCCATATCCAATATCTGGACTCCTAACACCAATGTTTGTCCAGTGCCTTGCAAGGATTCTGCTTCAACAAGTAGACCACTTAATTCCATAAATTTATTCATCGCATTAACAAATACTAAATATCCTAATAGTGCGGTAAATCCTGCTACAGATTTTTCTTTTTTAGCTAAGCCCACTGTTATACCGACAGCAAAAATCAGTCCTAAATTACTTAATATGGAAACTAATGAGCCTGATAAAATGGATCCGAACCCAGTTGTAACGGGATTATCTAAAAATGGAATTACTTCAAGTAATCGCTGATTTGTGAATACATTTCCGAGAGCTATGAGAATACCTGCAATTGGTAAAATGAGCACTGGGATAAACATAGCTTTCGAAAAGCGTTGCATCGCTTCCATCATTCTCTGCTTCATGTCATACACCTCCATATATTTGACGTCTATCTGTCTTTGACATAATTTAGTTTACTCCGCAAACGGTTTCTTGTATATAATTTTTAGACTAGAAAAAACGTGTTTCACCAATTAAAAACACGTTTCAAAAAAGTCTACTATCTGATATTTGGTTTTAGATATTCCTTGATAATCAACTCGAAGGTCATTAATAATCTTGGAAAAAAGATGTTCGGCAGCATATTTCGATCGTCCAATTTATTATTGTCGATAATTTTAAAGTTTAAATCAGATATACCAGCAATTCGATTGCCTATCTCCTTGGTAAAGGAAACGGTAAAAATATGATGTTCCTTTGCAACAACTAATTTATCAATGACTTGTTGCGTTTCTCCCGATTTCGAAATGACGACAAGTGCTCCAATATTGTCTAAATTATTTTCAAAAACCCCGATCGAATCCATTCCACTAGCCAATATCGTTTTTTTACCTAAAACCAATAACTTTTTGTATAAATATTCAGCGGCTATAGCTGAAAAGCCAGTGGCATAAAGGAAAATATAGGTTTGTTCTAACTTCATTACTCGATTTATAAATAATTCAATCGTTTCCATAGTATTGTATTCGAAAAATTCCTGTGTATTAATTTCAGGAAAATCCTCCACCACACCTGTTTGTTTTCCCTCTACTTCTTTTATTAACGGCAATAGGTGATAATACATATCTACAAATCCTGTATAGCCAAGCTTTTTGGATAAGCGAATAATCGTTGCCGGAGAAGTATAATTCACCTTCGCGATATGACGTACACCTTGTTGTAACACATGATCCATATTTTCGATAATATAGTTTAAAAGCTGAATATCTAACTCTGTTAGATTTTTTCCTTGAATTAACTTACTAATATCAATCAAATTACCCCCTCCTCCAACGTTTTAGTTATGCAAAAACATGCATGTAGTCTTCAAAATAAGGTCCGTTGATTTGGATTTAGCTTAATTTTTATAGCCGTTTTAATGCAATTGCTTTTCGCATATCCTGTAAAGCTTGTTGAGCAGATTCCCCTTTAACAAGCATGACATTCGTATACAGCGCATCTATTAAAGTCAGCTCGGCAATTCTTGAGGATAGAGCCTCGGGTCGAAATTCCGTTTCCTCAGACACTGTATACAATAAAATATCTGCGTGCTTAGTCAATGATGATTTAGCAAAGTTGGTGATGGCAATTGTCGTTACTTGCTTATCCCTTAATACATGCAATATATCAATTATATCTTTGGTTGAACCGGAGTGAGAAATAATGACCGCTACATCCTGTTCTCCTAATTGAGAGGCTGACATCAATTGCATATGCGCATCTAAATTTGCATGGACATGAATCCCACTGCGAAGGAATTTATGATACGCATCAATGGATACAATTGCCGAGCCACCAATTCCAAAGAACTCTACCCTTTCCGCTTTAATAAGCGCCTGAACTGCATCATTCAATGCCGTTTGATCGGTAATTTTCAACGTATCTTCTAACGTTTTCATATTGGAACGAAACACTTTTTCACTAACCGTTGCGATGCTATCACCAGCTTGAATTTTTTCATGGATATCTGTTACGGGTTCAACCACTTCTGCAGCGAGTGCGATTTTCAACGCTTGATAGCCTTTAAATCCTACACGTTGGCAAAAACGAAATACGGTTGATTCTGCTACTTCCAGTTCATCAGCAATCTGGTTGATGGTGTGGTGAATAATTGCTTTTGGTTGTTGCAGAATATAGTCAGCGATCTTTTTTTCTTTATCACTCAGACGGCTATAATTGCTACGGATACGGGCTAAACCGTGTTGATTAACTTGATTCATATAAAGCTCCCCTTTTTTTAATCAACCTATTAATACAGCTGCTTTGGCAGTAATACAGATGGACTAAAACAATTCAATTACATCGGCTTTCTGTAAATCATATTATACACGAAAAAAAATTCTACGATATTAATTGATTAAGAAAAAAAATTTGATATAATAGAATCGAACTAATGAAGACAGCGTTCAAAAAGCATACGAAGAAAAGAATATGAAAAATGGAGCTTCCATCCTTTTACTTGTAAACAGCTTTATACTATTTCAAACTAGAGGTGAGCAACATGAAGATTGGTATTATAGGTTTAGGAAAAATGGGTTACAATCTGGCACTAAATTTACTTGATCATCAACATAATGTAGTAGGTTTTGACACAAATGAAGAACAGGCTGCATCTATTGTACATCAAAATTATCAACCACAATCCTCTGTGGCAGATTTAGTTCAACATTTACCGGTTCCACGGATTGTATGGTTAATGGTTCCTGCCGGAGAAGTTACGGAAAAAGTCATCCAAGAGTTGGCTCCGTTGTTAGAAAAAGGGGATATCTTAATTGATGGTGGAAACTCTCATTATAAAGATACAATGAAGCGAAAGGATTTCTTAGATAGACAGGGCATCACTTTCTTTGATTGCGGCACTAGCGGAGGAACAGATGGCGCTAGAAATGGTGCTTGTACGATGATTGGCGGAGATAAAGAAACATTTAAACAGATTGAGCCTCTATTTCAAGATATCTCCACGGATAATGGATACTTATATACTGGAGAAACCGGTAGCGGACATTTCTTAAAAATGATTCACAATGGGATAGAATATGGTATGATGCAAGCGATCGCAGAAGGCTTTGACATTCTTCACAAAAGTGATTTTAATTATGATTATGAAAAAGTTGCCAACGTATTTAACCATGGTTCGGTTATTCGTTCCTGGTTAATGGAATTAGCGGAGCAAGCATTTGCTAAAGATGCGCAATTGGGGCAGATTCGTGGGATTATGCATTCTTCTGGTGAAGGAAAATGGACGGTAGAAACTGCACTCGATTATCAAGTCGCAGCACCCGTAATTGCTCTATCATTAATGATGCGTTATCGCTCTTTAGAAGAAGATACGTTTACGGGTAAAGTTGTAGCCGCACTCAGAAATGAGTTTGGCGGGCATGATGTTGTAAAAAATAACTGATGTAAGGATGATGCCACTGAAAAAGTAAATATACGAAAAGTAGTCCTATTTACCCCGCACTATGAATGAGATTTGGGAATTAAACAGACATAAAATCCCCAAAACATACTATTATATTACACTATTTTGGAAATTGATTTTTGGTGTTTTTTAGAAAAGAACTTTTTCATTGGTCTATGTAAGGATGACGCCACTTTTTCTCTATTGGCTAGCGTCAACTTGTTACTACGGGGTGACCTAGCCTTTTTATTTACCTCCTCATAATTGCCCCGTATTTTATTTCATTTTAAAATATAGGAGAGCTTTTTCTTGAAGCAGCAAGCCCGTATTTAGTTGGCCTTCCTCTTCCCGAAACGATGGTGACTTATCGGAAGGCGATTTCGTGAATTCGCCTAGTTGCTGGGCGCTGGAGCCAGACGTGGCTATTCCGTTAAGTTCGTATCCCCAAAGCAACCATTTTTTTATGCTTTCTTATTCTTATAAAAAATTCTCCTTTTCACATCGCTTATTGTCTGACCCTGCTATAAAAAGGGTATTTCCACCCATGGAGGTGAAAGAAAACTCTTACTGATAGAAAGGACACTGTATGGTTCGTTTTTTGATAGTTGTTTTAATTACGTCTGAGTCTCGTACGTTTATTTCGCTTCCGAAATAACGCCACAGGCAATACGTTCCCCTGCATTACCTGCAGGTTGTGTCTTGTAATCGTCTTTGTCAGAATGAATGACTAGAGCTGTTCCGCCATCCTTTACTAATGAATGGTCTTTCTCTGGTTGAAGTGTGACCATTTCGTTTAAAAAGTCAGCTTGTACAGTCCCATCATTAGCTACTTCTATATTTGGCAAATCGCCTGCGTGCGGACCACCTGGCGCTTTCTTTCCATGACTTCTGTTTGTTGGATTGAAATGCTCCCCTGCAGAACTAAAATCAGGTCCTTCACAAGATCCTGTTTCATGAATATGGAAACCATGCTTCCCAGGTGAAAAATTTCCCCCAGTCAGTTTAATACGAACTCCCTGCTCTTCTTCAGTTAATATTGCTGTAGCTACTTCCTGCTGCTTGCGATCTTTTAACGAAACGAAAACCTTTTTTGAAGAATTCCTTTCTATGTGCGTGGTTGTTTGCTCTACTTCCTTTGACCGTAGCTTTTCTAGTTCTGCATTTCCTCGCGATCGTTCATCCTCGGTTATATTACAGGCTGATAAAATGAACAAGCATATAGCGGTAATCATAATATAAATGGTCCGTTTATGCATCACCTTGCTCCTTTCAAATTGTTTTTTTACCAGCTTGCTCTATTCCCTGTATGTTTAAACATAGAATCTTTCCAGATTACTTTCACTCTTGTACAATAAATACATAACGACGTGTTCAAAAAGGAAGATATCAAGCGGATAGAAACGTGTGGTAAACTGATACATACACATTTACAAGATATAAACCACCCTTTTCGGTCTGAATTTTTGAACAAAATTCAAACAGGAGGCGTTACTAAATGGGACTATTTGATGGAATGATGGGAAATGCATCAGAAATGGATGCCAAAAAAGCGGAGCAAGAAGTAACTGAGCTGTTAGCTACAGCAGAGCAGGTGGAGCATGCCTATAAGCTAATCCGGGATATGATGATATTTACCAATAAGCGCTTAATTCTCCTCGACAAGCAAGGGGTAACTGGAAAGAAAATGGAATACCATTCTATTCCATACAAAAACATTACCCACTTTTCAATTGAAACTGCTGGAACATTCGATTTAGATGCAGAGCTTAAGTTATGGGTTTCTGGCAGTTCTGAACCGATTCAAAAGACATTCAACAAGCAACTAAACATTTATAAAGTACAGTCCGTCTTAGCAAATTATGTATGCAAGTAAAATCAAATATTAAAACATACTAAAGATGTTTCGTACAGAGACAAATAATTTTATCCTGTGCTTGTTAGCTTTTTGTATACGAGTTGAGGAATCACACAACGAGTTTTTTAAGTGGGAAAGCTCCAATTACACAAAGAAATTTAGCATAGGAGTATTCCCACTTACAATTGTGAAATAAAAAACTTAGGCTCCACATTCCTATTGACTACGTTTATAATTATTCTTCAACTCAACTATAAATCTCAAAAGTCATCTTTTCTACAGTGTAAAAACACGCGCCTATCAAAACCTCCTCTCTCTTCACGCTTCTTCTTACGCAAAGTTTCGACTGTTTGCAGCAATGCTCCATGCGTTTTTGCTAATGCGTGAATGACTGACTTCTAAAAGATCAGCTAATTCCTCTAGCGCTGAAGCAACATCCGTAGTCTGTAAATATTCATCCCATTCTTCTAGCATTTTTCTCTTTAATTCAACCAGGTATTCTTCCGTATGAAGTTTTGTCGTAATTGCCGTTTGCCCCTTGCTCGCAATTATTTCTGGAATTTTATCACGAACAAGTTTATGAAATTTCGGCATACTTATCCCTCCGTACTTGTGTAGAAAACTTCGCCTATCACCTTGTGACTATATGCCCCGTCATCGTTTTTATACTATAAATAGTTTTAAATAAAGACGAAAAAACGATTAAAAAATTCATATCCAAAATACACACTAAGCCCAAATAAGATAACAGATGCTAGAATGGCTGACCAGTTTATAAACGCTTGATTTAAAAACCCTCTACTGAAATGAACTACACTCATTAAAGTTATATCATGCGTAAGAATCACAAGTATTATCCCTAGTGCAACAAATACAAATTGTGTCTGTGCTTCACTGGTTAATGAAGAAACTAATAAGGGCATAAAAATCCTTAACCACAAAACTATATTTGCAGGATAGGCGACCATTAGAAATCCAGATGAAAATGGCTTAACTAATGTAGGACTGAGAGATATGACAGTAGATAAGCGCTAATTGTAATTGTATATTTTGGTTTTTCTTATTTTTTAACCTATCCAAGTTTTGAGCTTGTTTTATGGGGGATAGGATATATATTTTCATTTATTTGCTTTAGAGAGTTTAAAAGATTCAAGGAAAGCGGTTGAATTTGGCGAGCAAGACCAATATTCATATTCGACTCTCAACCATTTGGGTAAACCTGCTATGTTTTTTTATACTTTCTTATCTCTCAAAAAAAACCTTCTCACAGCTATCGATCAAACTGTAAGAAGGTGCTATGATTTGCTCTGCCATTAAGCAGCCTTTAGACTTTCTCTTTCTCTTTTAGTAAAAACACTTTTTAAATACGGAATAACCCATCTATCTAAACCAAATTTTCCAGCATTGTAACCAGCAACTAACAATAATACCGTAAGTAATACCATTTGTGCATTCGTACTAACTGTTCCACTAAACAGGAAAGCAAAATTCATCGTAATTCCCATCAACGCTGAAAAATTTGTGAATATCCCTAAGATAAGTGCGATACCAACTAGCAATTCGCCCCACATGACGAGGAAAGTGAAGATATCAGCATTTGGCAAGGCTACTTTTTCCAAGAATACTGCCCACCAGCCTTGAACTGCCGGATGTTCCCCTCCTGCACTTGCGATCGCCCCTTGTAAGTAACCCGAAGCGTCAAATTGCCCTCCGGTAATTTTGCCATAACCGGCAACAAGCCATTCGTAACCGATATAAATACGAATAAGTGCTAAAACACCTGCGGCTATACTGCTGTTACGGATAAAATTCATAATCATTTGTACCATCTCCCTTTTGATCAACACTTCACATGATATTGTATTAACTTTTTACTACATGTAAAGTATAACATAAATTTTTCAGCCTATGTCGTTATTGTTCGACATTTCACAATATGATCATATTTTAGTTCTTATGAAGTATTATTAATTGACTTTTTTTCGTCACATTTTATTAAGTGGTTTATACCATGTTTGATTCGCTCGCCAATCGTTTGGCATATTGCATGCGCACCCTTCATGTTCTGAGCGCTTCCCTATTAACTTTACTATCTTCATGCGTTTTATTAGCTAAATGAAATTGTCCTTCCATTTATAATCATTGTTAAATGAAGATTTTTGCTCACTTACTTTTGAAACTCCTTCTCTACAGTTTCCGTTCATGCTAAAGTTTCTATCTTACCTCGTTATCCCTACTTCATCAGTAAATTTTGCAGCTTACTTTCAGAAGATCCACTTGACATCCTCTCATCATCTGTACTACTGTTTATATAAATATATACAGTATAACAATTCAGTTTTTAGGAGGTTGATTATATGCAAAAATGGAAGCAAGCTTGGCAAATTGCTAAGTTCGAATTAAGTGTTTCTACAAGGAAGATCGCATTTGGTTGTTTAATTATACTTGGTTTCTTCTCTTACGCTATATCCTCTTTTCAACAATATCTCGATAATAACGTTATAGGTTATGACTTGTTTTTTATTCTTTTTTTTACTTTAGGTATCAATATTGGAAATCCAAACTATTGGCATTTAAAGCAAGCTGATGTTTATCCTCTTTTGATGACGCAATTACCATTACCAATACAACAAGAGATCGTAATTAAAAGTCGCTTTATCATTCATTTTTGTTTCTCTTTTCCAGTACAAATTGCATTTCTGATTATCTTTTATGTTGCGTCACCTATCGCTGATTTATTATCCATACCAGCTTACATTGCGTTTGCAATTATTTGGTTATCTGTCAATCTTTATATAGGGACGCTTACACCAATAAGTGAAGTATATCCAGCAAATTGGTTGTTCACAGTAGCTATGACTTTCTTTTTTCTTTTCATCTTCCTATTTATATTAACTTTGTCTAACCTTATCTTTGACCATAGTGTTGTTAAATTATCTATCATTATTGCTAAAAACTGGCCAGTAATCAGTTCCATGGTATCACTCATTATCGGCTTTGCAGCTGTAAAAGCACACCAAATATATATGAAACAGATTATGAATAAGCGGGATTACTTCTAGTAGTGGTCTTCACACGACCTCTAAGATATATTTCTAATGCCAGTAGAAAGGAGCGGATCATGTGGAATTACCTATCCACCTTTCCAAAACATCACGAGAGCCGGTTTACCATCAAATTGAAAACCAGATAAAAACACTTATTGCTAGTGGACAACTTGCTGAAGGCGATATGCTCCCGTCTATACGTGCACTTGCAAAAGACCTGGAAACAAGTGTCATTACTATTCGCCGTGCGTATCAAAACTTAGAATATCAAGGCTTTATTCAAACAACGCAAGGGAAAGGGACATTTGTTTCTGAAATAAACCATAATATGAAACAGCAAATGAAAGTTTCTGAAGTTTACCAAGCAATGGAAGCTGCCGTTGAAATCGCCTTTACATATGATTATACGTTAGCACAATTAAAGGAAATCTTTTTTGAAGTAATTAGTGAAAAAGGGAGGAAACAATAAATGAGAGCTCTGCTAACGATAACAGATTTGGAAAAACAGCTCGACCACTTATATTTAGGGCCGCTCGACTTAACGATAGCGCCTGGAACCATTACAACACTTGCAGGTGCAAATGGGGCTGGAAAAAGCACACTGTTTAAGCTAATTATGAATTTAGCTAAACGAGACAAAGGAAGTATTCAACTGTTGGATATAGAAACAAATGGCACAGATGAAAGCTGGAAACAACATATCGCGTATCAAGCACAAATGATCATTGGCTGGGAACCTTTCACTGGAAACAAATTAAAAGACTTTATTTCATCTCTGTATCCACATTGGGATGAAGCAATGTTTCAGAAAATGGTAGCTTTATTTCAAATTCCGTTAGATCAGCGTTTTGGAAAATTGTCGCAAGGGGTTCAGCAAAAACTTCATCTTGCACTTACTTTACCGAGAAATACATCCCTCTTACTGCTCGATGAACCTACTTCTTTTTTAGACATTCCGGCAAAGCAGAAGCTAATGGATTTACTTGTAGAATGGATGGAACAAGGAGACCGCGCTATCTTCATGGCGAGTCATCAATCAGCTGATATTATGAAACTTTCTGACTATATAGCCGTATTAAAGGAAGGGAAGTTGATCGGAACCTTTGAAAAAGATGCCCTTCTACATAGCCACCGGCGGTATTGGATCAAAAAACATCTGCCAGAAGAAAGTATTCCAGGGGTAATCGATCGCTTCGCCCACTGTCTGATCTCCAACGTTCCAGAGAAGACAGAAGCATTCTTACAACAAGAGCAAATTACTTGGACACAGCAGGAAGTTTTAAATTTGGAAGAACTTCTTACACTACTTATAGAAAGGAGATAAAACAACTACGACGACTTTCTTTTTTGTGTTTGCCTATGACTTTACGTCATAAGTTAAACTAGGAATAAATAATTTAGAAACAGAAAGGAGCTAACTATTTTGAGCGCAATTTTAAAGGTTGAAAACCTAAACAAAGCTTTTAAAGACAAATTAGTCATCGACAATATTTCCTTTGAAGTAAACCAAGGTGAAATTATGGCCATACTTGGACCCAATGGAGCAGGGAAATCGACTACGATTCGTAATATCATGGGTATTTTATATCCCGACGAAGGGAAGATCACCTTTTCAAATTATTCGGATAATACTATACCGCGTCATAAAATTGGCTATTTACCTGAAGAACGCGGGCTATATAAAAATGTCAACGTTATGGATATCTTGCTGTATTTAGCGGAATTAAAAGACTATCCACTGGATCGTGCTAAACAACGTGCATTACATTATTTAAAAAAATTTGATTTGGAAGGTAAAGAAAAAGTAAGTATTGATGAGCTTTCCAAAGGGATGGGGCAAAAAGTCCAATTTATTGCTTCCGTTATCCATGAGCCTGAGTTATTAATCCTTGACGAACCATTTTCTGGCTTGGATCCAGTGAGTCAGGAGTTATTTAAACAAGAAATTCGCCAGCTTGCTGATAACGGCACAGCGATCCTTCTCTCTTCTCACCAAATGAATCTTGTTGAAGAAATGGCTGATCGACTGTTTATGATTCATCGTGGCCAAAAAGTAATTTATGGCGATATGGATGCAGTAAAAACAAAATTTGCTAACTTTAAATGCACCATTCATGGAGATAATCAAATAAAAGAGCTGGAACAACTGCCAAATGTACAACGGGTAGAACAAGCAAATGGGCACCATATTATCTACTTACAAAAAGACATTCAGCCAGTTTGGTGGCTCAAGCAGCTTCCGGATCAGCTCGATGTTCGGGAACTACGTTTAGATCGTATTTCTTTACATGAAATCTTTATTGATATCGCAACGGATAAAAAGCTAATGCAGGAAGCAGGTGCATCGTATGCGTAATTCTATGAAAGTAGCTAAGTGGGAAATAAAGCGAAACCTAAAAAATAAGACATTTATCATCGGGATGGTTTTAACCCCATTATTTATTATCGGTTTTATGTTTTTAGGTGAATTATTCGGTGGGGACGATGAAGAAGCAGAAACAACCACGGTATTTATCCATGATCAGTTGAATTTATTTTCTGAAATTGCAGCAACTGTGGAATCAAACAATCTACCATGGCAAGTGCAGCAGACAGATTTAACGAAGGAAGAGGCAAAGAAAGAGATCAAAGATACCGAACATACAGCGTATTTATTTATTGACGAAGAAAGCTTAAAAGAAGGTATTATTCCTACCTATACATCTGAAGAGGTGGATTCTTCCTTTATCAATCAAGCACAAATATTAACAGCACCAATTCAAGCATGGCAAATGAAAGAACTTGGTTTGTCTGATGAGCAATTGGCAATTGTGTCTCGCGGTATTCAAGTGAAAGAAGCTGCTGACAGTCCAGCAGCTGCCGAGAAAACCGAGGAAGCAACTGAGGAATCTGCCGATGCGCCATTGGAACGAATCGTTCCTGGGGCATTTGCCGGTTTTATTATGCTATCCATCGTATTTACCGGAATGGCGATATTTCAAAGTGCATCACAAGAGAAAAAAGATAAAATTGCCGAAATAATTTTATCTTCTCTAACACCAAATGACCTGATGCAAGGAAAAATTATTGGCTATTTTGTATTGGGAATTCTACAATCATTCGTTTCTTTAGCTATTGTACTCCCCGTCTTATCATGGAGGTTAGAAATCGCGTTTTTAGATTATTTATTTGTTCCAGAATTAGCACTATATATCCTAATTGCTATTTTAGGCTATCTTATGTTTGCTTCCATTTTTGTTGGCGTTGGAGCAACCATGACAGATGTCAGTTCAGCTGGGAACTTTCAAGGTATGGTTATGATGCTCCCATTTCTACCATTCATTTTTATTGCGCCTGTTCTTAATGATCCAAATGGTTTCATGGCACAACTGGGAACGTACATTCCGTTTACATCTCCAGGAGTTCTCTTACTTAGACTTAGTAACTTAGAGGAATGGCCGTGGATTGAAATCATCATCTCACTCGTTATTTTAGTGATCAGTATTTGGATTTTCGTCAAGCTTGCTGGAAAAATATTCAAAGTAGGAATATTGATGTATGGCAAAAACGCTACCCCAGCGGAAATTTGGAAATGGATTAGAATGTAAAACCTAACATGCTATTTACCTACAAAGCGCCAGAAATTTCTTGTAAATGCTTATTAGCAAAGCAATAAGTAACCTATCTCATACACAGTGCAAGCACAAGCACCTACCTCTTTATTGAAGTAGGTGCTTACAGCTATACATATCGTACAATTTAAAACCACGACTTAAATAATCCAGCAATCATCCTGCCTATCCACCTAAACAGTAAAAAAATTAGCTCGAGAAAATCAAATAGCATATCTAAAATAGTAAACTTTTCATGGTTGGATTTATTCTTAGCCCTCTTTTTATGTTTCATACTCCCACCCTCTCCAAAATGATTATTATATCTCTTGGTTGTTTTTACGCTTACGAATAAACTTGCGAACAAAAAAGACGCAAAAACCAACAACTGCAGAAGCGGATAGTAAAAATATAATGGTACGTGCTGGATAGGCTTGAAAAGCAAACACCCATTTATCAAAAAAGTATATATCTCTTGGATCTTTCACCGAATCTGGAGTTAAGACTACTTTTTCCTGCCAATCAGGCTCCAACATGAGATAAGATCCTGCCCAATAGCTTAGAAAAAAGGTATATACAGAAATAATGAGCAATATAATAAATATCGTTACGATTTTTTTCATGACGTTCCACCTACGCCTTACTTATCTATTTAGAAATACGAAACACATTTCCAAAAAGTTTCTCTTTTTTTTGGTTCAAGTCCAAAATAAATGCAGTCGTTTTTCCGATTCCTACTTCCATTACTTCTAAACTTCTACATATAGAATACACTCTTACAAGGAAGAATTTCAAACTGATTCTGTAAGCTATGTCATGAACGTAAACAGAGGAGGAATTACAACATGAGTATAGTCGTATTTCACGGTTCGACGAGAACAAATGGTAATACAGAGTTTTTAGCACATCACGCCATTCCAAAAGAAGTTGCAACACATATTTATTTACGTGATTATAACATCCAACCTATAGTTGATAAACGCCACGCGGAGGAAGGTTTCCCAGAAATACAGGATGATCACAAATTTTTAATTGACCAGTTATTAAAGCATGAAATTGTTGTTTTTGCTACCCCCATTTATTGGTATGGCATGTCTGGACCAATGAAGACGTTTATTGATCGTTGGTCGCAAATTTTACGAGACCCTAACTATCCTCACTTTCGCCAAGCATTAAAAGAAAAAAAAGTGTATCTTATTCTTGTTGGCGGGGATCACCCTCACGTAAAAGGGCTTCCTCTCATCCAACAGTTCCAGTATATATGTCAGTTTTTTGGCATGTCTTTCGAAAACTATATTATCGGACAGTCACGTAAGCCAGGAGAGATGGCAAACAATAAGCAGGCTTTGGACGCAGCCGCTAGTTTATTCAATGAACCATTGATTTAAAAGCTTTCTAGACAATCGTACACATCGGAAAATGAATATATAGCTTACTTTTAAAGTAAATATCTAACCAGTGAAGGGTTTCATACATTCTCTAAAGATTGTTCATTCCCCAAAAGGATGATATAAAGCTCTCTTAGTCGATGGAGTATCTATGTGCTATTAGCTCCTCTTCTACTTCTTTGCAATACACGGATTATCAAACTCCTAAAATATGGACGTCTTATCACTCTACTTAATGTATGGGTAAAATTGGTATTCCCCCCATATTTTAGATTTTCGACCTTTTATAGATACCCATTTGAATATTCGTTAGCAACTGCAATTTATGCAGTTGCTTTTTTTATTTACTGGAAAAGAACGCATAACTTATTCATAGTTCTTACAGTCTGTTAGATTTACTTTTATCTAGTCCGAATGAACTGTTTTTTTTTAACTAGTTTAAAAATCTCTCTAATGGTTAATGCTTTTTAATAAGATTTCTTGCAGGAAAAACTTTATATAAGTAATAACTATACCGATAAAGAAGTAAACCATTATACTCATTCACCTTAATGTGAATGATACATTGTTCAATTCTTTTTATGATAACCATAGATAGGTATTTGTGCTTATCTTTTTTCTAGTTTATAGTGATTACGAAAGAAAAAAAGATAAAAAACCATTTTAACCTTAATCTATAATTCTCTTCATAAGAGTAGGACGCTATTGCTATTTAGCCTGTCGTAACGGTGCATCTAGTAAGATAGCATTACACTAAAGCTAGCTTTAATCTCGTATTCTATCAACCGCCCCCAAAAGTGGCGGGGATGGAACGAATTCACTATAAAGTCAATCTTTAATTAGTGGTGGTTTTCATTTCATCCTCCACTGATTGTTAGATGAACGAATGGGGTATATAGATGCTGTTATCTCCCACTTAGACTTGTTCCTGTACAGATTATCCTACTCCTGAAGTGGGTATTATACAGCTCCTATATACGGGATAAAGCAAATATTTTAAGGAGGCCATGCTTATTTTGAAAAACGTACATCTTACATTAACATCTTTAGCCATTATGCTAATTTCTCTGTTCTTGCTGCCTCATAGCAGTTATGCAGCTAATGGAGACGTATATGACGTAGGACAAGCCGTATTAAATGTGCGGAGCGGACCGTCATTAGACTCCGAAATTGTAGGGCAATTACAAGTGGGAGACCAATTGATCGAATTCAATGAGCAATATGGTTGGGTCCAAACTTATTTTGCAGGTAAAGAAGCATGGGTGGCTAAGCATCACTTAGTTCCTGCAACACAAAATAAACCTGTACAAGTACAGGTAAAAAAATCCTCCTACGAGGAAACTAAAACACCTCCGGCACAACCACATCCGAATACGCAAGCAAATCACAATGGTTCCCTTTATGGGTACAATATTATGTTAGACCCTGGACACGGTGGTTACGATCCCGGTTCAATTGGAATTAGCGGCATTCAAGAAAAGTTCTTAACGCTTGAAACTTCGAAACAGATCGCTGAAAACTTACGATCGGCAGGCGCTAACGTATTATTGACGAGATCAAGCGATGAATATGTTTCATTACATGATCGTGTGGAAATGAGTCAGGCATATTCTACTCATGCATTTATCAGTGTACATTATAATGCGCATCCAAGTTCTGCTGCACACGGTATAAACACCTTCTACTATTCTACAAGTGACCAGAAGTTAGCAGAGAGCGTTCATCAAAGCCTTACCTCTTCCATTCCCATACGTGATCGCGGTATGGCACCAAACAACTATTATGTTCTAAGAAATAACACTGCTCCATCGATATTATTAGAGCTTGGATTTATTACTAATTATTCCGATTTCGCAAATATTCGTTCCAATCCGTTTCAACATCAGGTAGCGAGTGGAATTACCAATGGTTTAAAAGCCTATTTTTCAAATTAAATAGACATTATAACAACGAGAAGCTACCTTTGATGTAAAAGGTAGCTTCTGTTTAGGATTTAAAATAAATCACTTCATTCAAGCTTCCAATCTTTCTTAAAAACATATTGTTCACCAGCTTGACCTTGAATTCTTCTTCCTGTGTCCTCAAACCCAGCGGCTAGATATACTTTTTGTGCTAGTTTATTATTATAATTCACCCCCAAAACCACTTTTCTTATATCTGGAAAATAACGATTCACAAAAACAGGTAATTCATTCATCGATTGTTTAGCAAAGCCTTGTCTTTGATATGGATATTGAATGGAGTACGCACGTAGTAGCAACGCATCTTCAACATAAGTGTAAGGCCTAATATCCCCCCACTGCAATATAAAGAAACCGACAATGTCTTTACCCTTACATATCCCGACAGGTTTACAATTACTAGATAGAATAGCTGACAGGCATCTTTCTAAAGGATGAGCAGTAAAAACTAATTGTTCATCTGTTAAATGATACGAGGCCAGCGATTTTAGATGCTCTGCTTGCAGAAATAGTAGATCTACCATCACTTTAGTTCACTTTCTGTCTATTTTTAGTTGCATAAACCATACTTAAGATGGGATTAAAGGTATGTGTTGTTACCTGATAGTTATGCGACCGCAGCCACTCGACTAGTAAAGAACGATTTGCATAAAATTCATCCTCTATTGCATAAATAGCTTCATTATTTCCGCTTTCTTCAAAGTGTTGTAGCGCCTCTTTCCGCTGTGCATCATTTTGAAACATTAAGTCGACGAGACAGATCGCCCCTGTCGGACGTAGCACTCGATCCATTTCAGCTAACGCAAGTAGTTTTTGTTCATCTGTAATATGATGTAATGCATAACTAGAAACAATTCCATCAATTTGATGATCTAAAATAGGTAAAGCTAAAAAATGACCTTTACGAACATCAATTTCTGGGTGCTTTCGCTTACACGCTTGCAACATTTTCTCCGATTGATCTACACCAATAACATGAACTGCTTTTGCTAAAAATTTAGCGCCTAAATTTCCAGTGCCAATACCAATATCTAAACACGTTTGGCCTGCTTCTAGAGGCATTGTATCAACTACTTTCTCCAAGGCTATGTCATAGTCTTGGTGGACATTAAAGCGAAAACCATGCAGTTTTAGACTTTGATCATAATCCGCTGCTTGTAGGTCAAAATTCCACCTGTCACGCCAAGACTTTCGTAGCGATTTTAACCTTTTTAAGTGTTGTGAAATAGCAATTAAATCGCTATTAGAAATAGATGATTCCATACCTTGTTCTAACAAACCGTCCATGGTATGAATCATATCTTTCATTTCCAACCACTTCTCAAATAGCATAGCACGTTGTAAATTCAAATAATCATGAATACGACATGGCTTTTCATCATCAAGTAACTGCTTTATTTCTTTAATACCTACACCAAATTCGCGTAATGCTAATATTGTACTGATCCTTACTACTTCTTCATCTGTAAACGTCCGATATTGGTTGTCTTGTTTAGTGGGTGATATTAGCCCTTTTTCTTCATAAAAACGGATGGATCTTGTTGTTGTGTTTAGCCGTTTGGCAACTTCTTGAATATACAGTTTATTCGCCTCCTTATCCTTATCATAAACGTTAACCTTACGTTAATGTAAAGGCTCTTTATTTTAAGTAAAATAAATGGTCATAAAATGAAGCTTCAGACAGTAGAACTTTTTCACCTTCCAGGGATGGTTAACTCTACGTTATGACTTAAAGATCTTGAACGAATCGTGAAGGCGCCTTCCGATGGCTCCTACTGCGCCTTTTTCTCGTACCTCCCCCTTTGGTGGAAGTGTCTTTACGCATCTTTCTAGTAACAAAATGCGGAAAATAATGAGAATGGATGCGAGTGTCTACATTATTCAAGCAGATCAGAGTTTCCAATCATGTAAATTGAACGAGATCTTTATCAGCTGGATATATGGGTGACATAGACAAATATCGCATTTTGCATCTCAAACGATGCCCCTGCCCGGAGTAAGTATTGTAATTTTAGCGCCTTGTAAAAGTCGATTATATGACGGACGTAAAAAAGCAGACAGTTAAGAGATGGATCTATCTCTTAATCTGCCTGCTAGCTTTTGAACTAGTTACTTGTAAAAGGCCGTCTTGTACTTATAAATCATCAAAACCGTTCAAATCACTTGTTTTCGTATATTGTCTAGATTTCTGTTCAAAGAAATCTGTTTTCGTGCCATCAAAATTATCGACATATGCACGAATCCACTTCATCGGATTTTCGGTATAGTCTGGATATACATCATGGAGACCCATCATCCGTAACATCTTATTCGCACGATACTTAATATATCCAGCCATTTCATCCAAATCAATACCTTCTACATTGCCAAGAACATAATTCGACCACTCGATTTCCAATTCGACGGACTGCTTAAAATGGTCATACACCCATTGGATAAACGTTCCATTATTATACTCTGGATTTTCTGCTAGTGTAGCACGAAATAGTTCTGATATAAAACGCCCATGCTCCAGTTCATCGCGGTTAATATAACTAATCATCGTGGATGTACCGACCATTTTATTATAACGCGCCAAGTTATAGAAAAACGCAAAACCAGAATAGAAGAACATTCCTTCTAATAAAGCTGTGTACACTAACGTCTTTAAAATATTTTCGATCGTAGGCTCTTCTACAAAGGTATTATACTGCTTTGTTAAATTCTCATTTCGTTTGAGCAACACAGAATCTGTACGTCCTAGCTGAAAAGACTTATTCTGTTCATCTAATGAGACAACGGAAGATAATACGTAGGAATAGCTTTCATTATGCACCGCTTCTTGTTGTGCGATTACAGCCATAATAGATTGCACAGATGGGTCGGTTGCATACAAAGAAATGAGTAAAGCTGTTCGGGTTTGTGGTGCGTCTAATGTGGATAGCAAGCCAATGATTTTTAAATATGCGTCCTGTTCCTCTTCTGTAAGTGTTGGGAACTGTTTAATATCACTTTGCATATTCACTTCATCTGCTTGCCAGTAATTACCCACTAACCGTTTATACATTTTATACCAGTGTGGATAAGCAATATCATTCCAATTTAAAATACCACTGGATTCCCCTCCAAACACCCCTGTTGACTTATTTGGATTTAACGGTTCTAGTGTCTTTGCTTTTTCCAGTATTACTTTTGCCATGATATAATACTCCTTCCACCCAGTTCTTTATATATTGCTCTTGTTTTCCTCTCGGCGACTGTTCAATTTTTAATCCAGACCAAGGACTATGATAAAATTTGACCAACTTATCTACAGCGCGGCAAAATAAGTCATCGCCGCCAAATTGTGTATCACCTGTACCAAATACAGCGACATTTTCCGGTTTATACCCAACCTCAAGAATAAAATCCTTCACTTCTTCAGGTGTACTTCCCATATCCCACGTAAAGGTGCCAAGGAAGATGATATCATAGGAGGAAGGATCAACTGGCGGATCAATCCCAATGCGATGAACCGCCGTTTCCACTCCATTTGCATGTAATTCATCTTGAATAATCGTTGCTACTTCTTGGGTATTGCCACTATACGTCAAATAAGCGATCAGTACTCTCAACTTTGACACCATTCGCATTCTTCCACTTCATTGGAAGTAGAACGGACATAATAGGTCGTTTTTAACCCTTCTCTCCACGCTTGCAAATGCAAATCAAGCAAAATAGAAGCCCGAATTGTATTTGGTACATAGAAGTTAAAGGAAAGGCTTTGATCAATATGTCGCTGTCTAGCAGCATTTTGCTTGACCGACCAGCGCTGATCCACAATATAGGCAGAACGACGATATACATCGTATGTCTTGTGCGTTAAGTCTGGTGCTGTTACTGGAATTTTAAAGTCTTTCTTTTCTTCATAATAGAACGGTTTAAAGATTGGATCGATACTAGCTGTAGAGCCGGCAATCATTGCAGTGGTTGAGTTTGGTGCAACAGCCATTAAATAACCATTGCGGATACCATTCTGTTTTACATCATCTTTTAATGCAAGCCATTCTGTTTTGTCGTAACCCTTTTGGTCAAAGTATTCCCCTGAACTCCATTTACTTCCTGAAAACGCAGGGTAACTTCCTTTTTCTTTGCTTAGCTCCATGCTTGCTTGGATGGTCAGAAACGCAATTCGCTCATACAATTCATCAGCATAGTTCACCGCTTCTTCTGTTTCCCATTTCATATTGTTTTGCGCAAGAAGATGGTGCCATCCGAATGTTCCAAGCCCAATGGCTCGATATTTTTTATTCGTTAATTGAGCCTGCATTATTGGTAATGTGTTAATATCAATCACATTGTCTAACATACGCACTTGAATTTTTATTAACCGATCTAGAACTTCATCTGGGACAGCTTTTCCAAGATTAATCGAGCTTAAATTACAGACGACATAGTCACCAGATTTATATTTTTTCACGATCGTATTTTCATTTTCCAAAAATTCCTCCACAAACTCAGAAGGAGATTGGTTTTGGGTGATTTCTGTACAAAGGTTGGAGCAATAGATCATCCCTTTGTGGCTATTGCTATTTTGACGATTCACCTCATCACGATAGAACATAAATGGTGTTCCTGATTCTAGTTGTGATTTCATAATTCGTTTCATGATATCGATAGCTGGTATTTTTCGTTTTGATAATTCCTCTGAGTTCACGCATTCCTCATATTTTTCCCGCCAAGTTCCATTCTCTTTTGTCTCATCGTAAAAATCTTCTAATGAATATCCCATGACTTGTCTCACTTCATGAGGATCGAATAAATACCAATCACCACGTTTTTCCACTTGTTCCATAAATAGGTCTGGCAACGTTACACCGGTAAAAATATCATGTGCGCGCATTCGCTCATCGCCATTATTCAGCTTCAAGTCAAGGAATGCCTCGATATCACGGTGCCAAACATCTAAATAAACAGCAATAGCACCTTTTCTCGTTCCTAACTGATCGACGTTTACTGCTGTATTGTTCAGCTGTTTAATCCAAGGAACAACTCCACTGGACATTCCTTTAAATCCTTTAATGGAGCTTCCACGGCTGCGGATTTTCCCCATATATACGCCAATACCGCCACCATTTTTAGACAATTTAGCAATATCGGTATTGCTATCATAAATAGACTGTAAGCTATCATCAACAGTATCAATAAAACAGCTGGAAAGTTGACCGTGTGTTTTCCCGGCATTAGCCAATGTTGGTGTCGCTACCGTCATGTATAAATTACTTAATGCCCAGTACGCTTCTAGCACATGCTCTGTCCGACTGGCTTTATCTTCATGTTGCATAAGCGTCATAGCAATAATCATCCAGCGCTCTTGCGGTAGTTCAAACACATTTTTATCATGATCTGTTGCCAAATAGCGGGTTGTTAATGTATGTAACCCTAAATAGGTAAAATACAAGTCTCTCGCTGGGTCAATCTGATTGGCAAAATGATCAATTTCAGCTTTCGAATACTTTTCTAAAAGAGTCGTTCTATAAATATTCTCTTCCGTGAGCATTGTAATTAATTGATAAAAATCACCATATTCACCCGTATTGTATTGACGATTTTGACGTGCTTGGTGGTAAAGCTGCTGTAAATAAATTCGGCTGGCTACATACGTCCAATCAGGCGCAGATTCATCCATATTCTCCAAAGCATTTTGCACAAGTATATCCAATGCTTTGTCTATCGGTGTATCCTCTTGAATCGTTTTGAAAGCCTTGTCCTTATATGCTTCTGTTTCAACAGCTAACCCCTGTTGCGCACGATCGATAATTTCTACAAGTTTATCTCTTGTAGTTGCGATGTCGATGATCATTCATAATCCTCCCTTTATATACTTAAACCCTTTAAGGGTGATAATACATGCCTTGTAACCTAAAAGCGGTTGTTAGAATAGTGCACTAAAAATGACTCATCTATGTTTCTAGTTGACTATAAACAATTTAGATGCTGTTCGAGAATCCAGTAAATAGGCAATAGAAAACTCGGCAATCATGCCAAGCTTGTCATTTACAATTCTAAAACTGGATCTGTAATGTTCCTTCTAGCTGCTATCCCAACTGCTCACTAATCTAACTGGAAAACTTGAGGATCAGCCTCTGTATCATTGTGCGTGTAACTACACTTACTAACGAGTGCAAAACTCGCAATTTTCTAATAATAACAACCTGATTTTTAACTTAAAACACAATATATAGTATGTTTACAAAGAAATGATTACGATATATTGTGTTTACAAGCTTAGCATATAAACTCTATTATTGCAATCTATTTTTAGACCTATATAACATCTTCTCATCCCTTTTAAATACTGTCTGAACCATATTAGTAGCAGATAGAAAAAAAGATTTTTTTATTTTGCTAGAAATTAGTAGATTGCTGTTGCATTAGCAATGCACCTACAGGACATGAGGAAAGGGAATTTACCGTTAGTAAGTTGCTTTACCCTTTTCTTTATAAAATGGACCAAGAGCTTCTGAATAAGTCCACTAATTAAATGTCGTTAAATCCCCGCTAATGAAAGAAGATTTACATCCAAAAATAAAACACACAAACTATATTATATACTTTTTTAACTTTATTTAAAATGGTTTGCTGTCGAAGCAATAAAATTACAACCAAACGACATCATTTTTTGTCTAGACTTATCAATTGCTTTCCCTTTTGTCTGCTGTTTCAATCTCCTTTTTTTTCTTTCGGCTAATTACTTAGGGAGTGCGTCTTCACTCATATGCTGCTTGGCATCTATTTCCTATTTCTTACATAATATATGGTAAATAATCCTGTTTTAAACGAACGATTAACGGCTTCTAACTAATGTAAAAAAGGTATAATCCTAAATTGAATTGTATCCGCTTTCATGATAGGATGAAGGCAAGTAATTTCAGCTAGACAAATTGGAGGGGGAATAATGGGTAAAACGAAACATACTGGTCCCATCAAACTATCCAAATGGCCAACCCCATCACTATGGGTTAGTAAGGTTCCATTTGGTCTTGGGAAAGTAAAACCACATCACATTCGCGATACCGTTAAAGTCGCTTGGGAAAATAAAGATAGGCTTCCATACGCTACACGTATCCTTACCCAGGGTGTGTGTGATGGTTGTGCCCTTGGAGTACAAGGACTTAAAGATCAAACATTAACCGGACCACACCTTTGTACCACCCGTTTAAATGTTCTTCGTTTGAATACCATGCCAGCAATTAATCAAGATATTCTGCATGCTGATATAGAAACATTACGTAAAATGAACAGCACGGAATTACGACAGCTCGGTCGTATTCCTTATCCACTCATCCGGAAGCCGGGAGACCGTCAATTTCACCGTATTTCCTGGGATCAGGCGCTTAACTATATTGCCGACAAAATGCGTGCACTTCACCCAAAACAATTTTCCTTTTATTCTACATCTCGCGGTATAACGAACGAAACGTATTATGTGCTTGGTAAGGTAGCCCGTTTTCTTGGTACGAACAATATTGATAATGCATCCAGAATATGCCATTCACCATCTAAAACAGCATTAACTCGTTCCGTAGGAGTTGGCGCCTCCACTTGCAATTATAAAGATTGGATCGGTACAGATGTTTTGTTGTTTTGGGGGTCTGTCGCAGCTAATAATCAGCCTGTTTCTACAAAATATATGTATGCTGCAAAAAAGAAAGGAACGAAAATCATTGTCATAAATCCATATTATGAACCATCAATGGATGAATATTGGATTCCTTCTATTGCCGAATCTGCTTTATTCGGTACCAAGATAGCAGATGATGTTTACCAGGTAAATATTGGTGGCGACATTGCCTTTATGCACGGTATTATGAAACATTGGTTTGACATGGAAAAGGAACAACCTGGATCAGCTCTAAACCACGACTTTATCCAAGCGCATGTTAATGGGGTAGAGGCTCTAAAAGCAAAGGTAGAATCCCATACGTGGGAACAATTGGAGCAATCCTCCGGCATCTCTAAACTAAGGATGATCGAATTAGCTACTATCCTAGCAAATTCCAAATCGGCTGTTTTCGTCTGGTCAATGGGACTAACCCAACACCGATTTGGTACAGATAATATCTCACAGGTTGCAAATCTAGCATTACTGCGAGGATTTATCGGACGTGAGCATTGCGGCTTAATGCCGATTCGTGGGCACTCCGGTGTACAAGGATCGGGTGAAATGGGAGCAGACCCGTTTTCTTTACCGGGTGGAAGCATGAATGACGAACATCGTGAACGTGTAGAGAAAATTTGGAAATTCGATATTCCGACTTGGCAAGGAGATATTGTTGGGGCATCACTAGAGAACGCTCATTTACCCGAAGACCATGAACGTAAGTTAAGGCTGTACTATATGTCTGGCGGGAATTTTCTTGAGACGATGCCAAACCCTGATTATATCCAATCATGCTTGGAAAATATAGAACTACAAGTGCATCAGGATATTATATTTAATACGTCTACACTAGTGGATGCCAAAGAAGCTGTTATTGTTTTACCTGCAATGACAAGGTATGAGCAGCCTGGCGGCGGAACTTCCACTTCTACAGAAAGAATGGTCTATTTTTCACCAGAGATTAAAGGTCCCCGTATAAAAGAAGCCCGTTCAGAATGGGAGATTTATATAGATTTAGCAAAGCGGGTAAGACCTGAGGCTAAAGACCTGATTCACTTCCCGACTGCGCGTGCTATTCGTGAAGAAATCGCAAAAGCCGCTCCTAATTACAATGGTATTCAGTATTTAAATGAAAAAGGAGATGTTTTCCAATGGGGTGGTGCTTGGCTTTGTGAGGATGGCATTTGTCCAACACCCGATGGAAGAGGTAATCTCATTGCGATGGACATTCCAGAATTAAGGAAGCCGGAAGGGCATTTTTATGTCACGACACGTAGAGGTAAGCAATTTAACTCAATGATATATAGTGAAACAGATCCATTTAACAATGCGCATAGAGATGATATCTTAGTGAATCAACAAGATGCAGTATCCCTTGATATTCAAAAGGGCGAACAAGTAGTTGTATATAACCAACACGGGTTATATGCAGGACGTGCCAAGTTCGCCCCTGTCAAAGCCGGAAATCTGGAAGTGCATTGGCCAGAGGGAAATGTTCTCATCCCCAAAGGCGTTTACGAACAATATGCAGGCATACCTGAATATAATACAGCAGTAATATTAGAAAAGGCCGTCACCTATTATGCACAGAAAGATGTTAAATATGCCGAAAAGCGAGTGGAAGAATTAGAAATCGACAGTCATTAAGCGTGCTCACATATAAAAGCGTTGTTCAAAAATACACTAGAATGACAATTCCTTCGCTTTTGAACACGCACAAAAAGGGAGGATTACATGTCTGATAATTTAGCAGATTGGGAGATTGTCCGCTTTCATGACGGGGCTGCTACAAAAGAAGTAACCCCTGTGGCAGAAGAATACCCTATAACCATTATAATCAATGGTGAGGAATTCGCTACCATGGTCTGCTCCCCCGAACATGTGGAAGAACTGATTGTTGGCTTTCTTGCCTCAGAGGGAGTTATTTTCGAATATCAAGCTATCCAGCGACTGACTGTGGATGTAGCAGCTGGGTTTGCCTACTTAGAAATCGGTAACCTACCTAATACGTACCAAGAAGATCATTCAAAACGATTTATCGGTTCGTGCTGTGGAAAAAGCCGCCAGTTTTACTTTAAAAGTGATGTGAAGACCGCTAAAACAATTATGTCCAGCTTAAATCTTTCTTGTAATCAATGTTTACAGCTTATGACACAATTGCAACAAGCATCGAATCAATTTCGTCAAACAGGTGGCGTGCATAATGCAGCTTTGGCTACGGTTAACGAGGTGCAGCTTATTCGCACCGATATAGGTCGTCACAATGCACTTGATAAGCTGTATGGACATATGTTAATGAACAAGACTTCTGTAAGAGATAAAGTCATTGTATTTAGTGGCCGGGTCTCATCCGAAGTACTTTTAAAAGTCGCCAAAATGCGGATAAGTATTCTTATATCCAAATCAGCTCCTACCAAACTTGCTTTAGAGCTGGCCGAAGATCTTGGCATTACGGTAATCGGCTTTGTAAGAAAAGGGGCCATGAATGTCTATACACATCACTATAGGGTTGAGGAGATAATATATGCCGAAAAGTAATAGAAAAACGAGCTGGGCGGCAAGCCCGTTTTTAGTCGGCCTTCCTCTTACAGGCGAACCGATGACAACTTATCGCAAGGCGCATTTCTAAAGTCGCATCGTTGCTGGACTCATGCGCCGGACGTGGCGATTCAGTTCTTTCGTTATCCAAAAGCACCTCATTTTATATTTTCTTATACTATAAATTAAAAAACCTTATACTTTCCTCTAGTGAAAAATAACCACCGCAGGTAACTGTCCCAAAATAGGAACAGCACACGCGGTGGATTTTTTACGCTTTAGAAATGAACTACTCTATCCCAAAAGCGATGGGTTGCAATTGCCTCACTAAAGGCTTCTACAAAATGGTTAACAGCTGACTCCAAAATAACTCCTTTCGCCTGTGTCATACCGCTATCTCCCAATAAAGCAGCTCCGTCATTAGAGGCACCTATTGGCTTAAAATGACAAAATGCTTCCTTAATAAAGTAGGTAGCCCGTTGAGAAAATTTCTCACTCATTTGTCTACTTCCGGCAACATAAACAGCGTCAAAAAGAACGGAGTCAGCTGTTAAGAAGCACTCGCCGACCTCTATTGTCTGACCATCTGCTCCAGCAATCTCTCCACGCTTATTCGCAACTACTACTGGGCGAATTCGTTGTTTTACTAATCGATCTATCACAGAAATTACTTCTTCGGTATGGAAACCCTCATCTAAAAGAACAGCTACATTTCTCGTTGCCGCTGTTTTAACCGTGTTTTCTTGGCTGAGAGCAGGCGAAACTTTACTTACTGGCGACCCGCCTTCCTTTGGAGCGGTCACACCGATATTAGCGGCAATTTCTTGTACCATCTCTAAACTAACATGGGCAAACATATTTACGACTTGTTGTTGCACTTCTTTACTTTCTACCTTTCCTAATTCAAAACTAAAGGCGTCTATAATATGTTGTTTTTCTATCTCACTCATACTATTCCAAAACAGAGTGGCTTGAGAAAAATGATCCTTGAAGCTTTCACTTCTTGCACGTATCTTTTTGCCATCAACTTTTTCCTGATAATGCTCATATCCGCCTTCTTCAGGAGCAGCTGGTTCTGGCGTGTTATTCGTTAAGCCGTTTTTATGATAACTAACTTGCCCTACATTAATCGTATGCCTACCGTAACCATCCCGTTGATTATTATGAAACGGACAAACGGGGCGATTAATTGGTAGTTCATGAAAATTAGGACCTCCGAGCCGAATTAATTGCGTGTCGGTATACGAGAACAATCGTCCTTGTAATAAAGGATCATTCGTAAAATCAATTCCTGGAACTACATGACCGGGGTGAAACGCAACTTGCTCCGTTTCTGCAAACACATTGTCTACATTTCGATTTAAGGTCATTTTGCCAATTATCTTTACCGGAACCTCTTCTTCTGGCCAAAGTTTGGTTGGGTCAAGGATATCATAGTCAAATGAATCCGCCTCTTCTTCAGCAATTAATTGTACACCTAGTTCAAATTCAGGATAATCGCCTCTTTCAATAGCTTCATACAAATCTTGACGGTGAAAGTCTGGGTTTTTCCCATTTATTTTCTGCGCCTCATCCCAAACCGTCGAATGAACTCCTAATGTCGGTTTCCAATGAAATTTAACGAAGGTTGCCTCACCCTTATCATTTACCAAGCGAAATGTATGCACACCAAAGCCTTCCATCATACGAAAGCTACGTGGAATCGCTCGATCTGACATTTGCCACATTACCATATGTGCGGTTTCTTGATTATTGGCTACAAAATCCCAGAAGGTATCATGGGCGGATGCAGCTTGGGGGATGCCGTTATGCGGTTCGGGTTTAACAGCATGAATGAAATCTGGAAACTTGATTGCATCTTGTATAAAAAACACCGGAATATTATTGCCGACCAGATCGTAATTTCCCTCCTGCGTATAAAATTTCGTAGCAAAGCCCCTGACATCACGAGCTAGTTCCCCAGATCCTTTTGAACCAGCAACAGTGGAAAATCTTACAAAAACAGGTGTCTGTTTCCCTTTTTCTTTTAAGAAATCAGCTTTTGTATATGATTCCATTGATTCATATACTTCAAAAACACCATGTGCTGCATAGCCCCTTGCATGGACGACCCGTTCAGGGATTCGTTCATGATCAAAATGGGTCATTTTCTCACGGAAATGAAAATCTTCCATGATCGTTGGACCGCGTACTCCGGCTTTTAATGAAAATTCATCCTCCGATACTTTTAGTCCCTGATTGGTGGTCAGCTTTTTTCCTTTATCATCAACACGATAAGCGTCTAATTGTTCCTGCTTTGATTGATTATGTTTATGGTCTGACATGCTTATGTCCCTCCTCCAATCGTTTTATATATATGCTTATAGAGGGCCTGTTCCCTTATAAAAAACAAATGAAACAAGAAATATTACTTGGTCATGTTATAGTAGACATCATTAGTGGTATACAGTCAGTGAATGTTAGAATTCTTTAAAAGAAGTCTTTATATACGATAAACTTGATTTTCGGGTTTATCGTATAAGAAACTACAGCATTCACCATAAAGATATAGCGATAAACCAAGTTTTTCTAATAAACAGAGCAAGTCATCATCTTTTCTTGTTTTGAAACAAATGGTTTACAAACTAGATCCATAGAAAGGGGGTCGACGTACGATGAGCAAAATCATTCTCTTTGACGGTGTCTGTCATTTCTGTGATCAAAGCGTACAATTTATTTTACAACGCGATAAACAAGAACAGTTTTTATTCGCTTCCTTACAAGGCGATGCTGGTCAGAAATTGGTACAAAAATATAACATCCCTAATGATTTAAGCAGTTTAATATTGATTGATAACAGTAAGTACTACAGTAAATCAACAGCTGCACTACGTATTTGCAAAGAGTTATCAGGAGGTTGGAAATTCCTATATGCATTTATTGTTCTGCCTAAGCCCATTCGCGACTTCTTTTACGACCGCATTGCTAATAACCGCTATCGTTGGTTTGGAAAAAAAGATAGCTGCGAACTTCCACCCCCACATGTTAGAAAACGATTTTTATAGTAAAGCAGTCAATCATTTCACAAGCATGTAACTACCATGTGTGCATGACGTTCGAATTATTTAGTTTGAAAATTTATAATTGAATTGCTTGCCTGTAAAAATTCCATTACAATATACGTAACGTTCCATTAAAGGGGAGGCGGGTCCTTTGCATTATATTATGGTGTATACATCCTAAATTGAATTCTTTTTAAATAGCAAAGTTTAAAAAGAATTCAGGAGGATTTAAAATGAATAAACAAAACAAAGGGTACCACTTAGAAAAAGTGCAAAAGGAACTGCAATTTTCAGGGTCATTTTATGCTCGAAAAGGCAACGAAACCTTGCAAGGAAGCAATGGCTTTCGAAATGATGCAGAAAAAATAAATAACCAATTAAACACTAGGTTTGCGATTGCTTCAGGCAGTAAACTATTCACATCCATTGCTATTTGCAAATTAGTGGAGACTGGTGAAATTTCCTTTACGTCTAGATTAAAGGACTGTCTTGATATTGATTTCCCACATGTTGATGACCAAGTAACGATTCATCATTTGCTAACGCATATATCAGGAATTCCTGACTATTTCAATGAAGATACAATGGATGATTATGAAGCACTTTGGCATTCTCAACCGATGTACCACATTCGTACACCTAAAGATTTTTTACCTTTATTTCAGCATGAACCAATGCAAGCCACTGTTAATAGTTCATTTCAATATAATAATTCTGGGTATATATTACTCGGTCTCATTGTTGAACAGATTGCTACATGTAGGTTTTCTACTTACATCGAGGAACAGATTTTTCATAAGGCTGGTATGAAAAAATCCGGGTACTTTGAATTAGACCGCTTACCGGAAAACACGGCTCTTGGCTACATAGAGGATCCAGTAGGAACTTGGAAAACAAATATTTATTCCTTACCAGCAAAAGGCGGGCCAGATGGTGGAGCTTATGTAACAGCAGAAGATATGGTTTTATGTTGGCAAGCTTTGACAAACTATCAACTTTTGTCGAAAGAGATGACGCAATTATTTTTAAAACCACGTGAGGTCGTTAGCGCGGAACAAAATATATACTATGGTTACTGTGGCTATATGGAATTAGATAATCAAAAGGAAATAGTTAAGTATATTCAGATAGGGTATGACCCAGGAGTAAATTTCCGTGCTGTTCATTATCCCACCACAAAAGCTTCTGTTGTAGTTTGCTCCAACACATCAGAAGGAGCCTATGAACTTCTGAAAGAAATTGAGAACATGTTAACGTAATTATTTAAGAAGGTGGGCAGGCACAGAACCTGCCTTCTCTTTATTCTAAAGCAAAACAAAGGAGCTAAGCTTTTTGCTTAGGCTCCTTCGTTTATTTTGCCGTTTCTTTTTTAATTTGTTTACTCCTTAACTGTCCACAGGCAGCATCAATGTCCGCACCGTTTTCCCAGCGTACGCCACAATGAATACCTTGTCCCTTCAACGTTTCAAAAAACATTTGAATCGTTTCTGAATCACTGCGTTGATAATGACTATGCTCATCTACTGGGTTGTAAGGAATTAAATTAACATATGCTAACTTACGATGGTCACGTAATAATTCTGCCAGTTGCAAAGCTTCTTCCTTATGGTCATTCACATCTTTTAACATAATATATTCGTACGTGATCCGGCGATTTGTTTTTTCCAAATAGTAATCCACAGACTTCATGAGTTTTTCGATTGGAAATGCCTTATTGATCTTCATAATGCTCCGCCGTAATTCATTATTTGGTGCATGAAGGGAGATAGCTAAATTTACTTGTACGCCTGTATCAGCAAATTTATAAATTTTATGCGCCAGCCCACTAGTGGACACGGTAATATGTCTTGCACCAATATTTAATCCCCGATCATCATTTACTACGTAGATGAAATTCATTAAATGGGTAAAGTTATCCAATGGCTCACCAATTCCCATCACGACAATATGGCTCACTCTTTCTTCTTTACCTTGTGTATCAAGATGCTTTTGCACCATCATAATCTGCTCAACAATTTCACCACTTGTTAAATCACGGCTTTTACTTAATAATCCACTCGCACAAAAGCTACACCCGATATTACAGCCAACCTGAGTCGTAACACAAACGGATAAACCGTAATTAAACCGCATTAGTACTGTTTCAATTAAATTACCATCTGCTAGGCGAAACAAAAATTTAATGGTGCCATCTTTCGATTCCTGCTTCACTTCTTCTTCCAACGTTCCAAGTACAAAGTGCTCTTCCAATAGCGCGATGGTCTGTTTATTCACATTTTTCATATCAGAAAATTGGTGTATTCGTTTCTTATATAACCAATTCCAAACCTGATCGACGCGAAAACGTTGCTGTCCATGCTCTATTAACCAATTTTTCAACTGTTCGTATGTTAATCCATAAATGGATGATTTACTCATGCATTTACCCTCATTTCTAGATAATCTAGTTGCCAGAGTGATCCATATTCCGTTTATTCTGCCTAGAAGATGCTGTAAGTCTCCTGCTTCAAGAGTTGGAAAAAATTACAACAACCCCAAACGGGAATAGCAAGCACGTAAATGACCGATTCATTCAGGGGTACTTAGGTCATCTCTTTTGCCGTACTAACAATCAGGAGGTGGTGAAAAAAATTCCTACTAATTGAAGGTTCGCTTTATAAAATATTGATTCACCATATTATCTTACTTCATGAAAGGAGTTGTTGCAAATCCATACGTTTTTGCTTCTAACGATATTTCGGATCTGTAACTTGAAACGAGGGTAAAAGCACATATAATCATTGCTTTGTTTCTGACAATACGCAAGTTCTTATTCATTCTACGCAAGGTAGGAAGAGGTCCTTCCCATTGTACTTATTTTTTATCATCAAAGGTAGAAATCACTGAAATTGGGTCGCATATTAAACGGTGTTCTACCTTTGTAAAGTCTAATAAGGTAACGTTGTTGTCCCCATCAGATAACGATCGCATTCTCTTGCTACACCACGCCCTTCATTAATAGCCCAAACAATAAGGCTTTGTCCACGGCGCATGTCTCCTGCTGCAAAAACACCTTCTACATTTGTCCGGTAGTCATTATATTCTGCTGCCACCGTTGATTTTTCTGTCGTTTCAACACCTATTTGTTCTAACAGTCCCTGCTCTGGACCTCGAAAACCTATAGCAATAAGAACTAAATCCGCCGGCCAAACTTTTTCGGTTCCTGGAATTTCTTCGCGAATTTTATTTCCGTCTGCACCATAGCGGAGCTTCACAGCAATCGTATGAACTTCTTTCACATGACCTTTGGCATCACCGACAAATTTCTTCGTCATTACCGCATAAGCTCTTGGATCATTACCAAGCACACTAGCCGCCTCCTTGTGCCCATATTCTACACGGTGGATTTTCGGATATTGCGGCCATGGATTTGTTTCGCTATCACGTGCGAGACCCTTTTTATCATAAATATCGAATTGTGTAAGGCTTCTGCAATTATGCCGTACGGCCGTTGCCAAACAATCCGTCCCTGTATCGCCACCTCCAATAACGATGACATTTTTATTACGTGCAGAAATATAATTTCCATCCTGTAAATTGGAATCTAGCAAGCTTTTCGTATTGGCATGCAGAAACTCCATCGCCCAATGAATACCTTTAAGGTTACTTCCTTCTACTTGAATATTCCTGTGTACCGTGGCGCCACCGCAAAGGATGGTTGCATCGAATTCACTTTTTAATTCCTCATACGTCAGGTCTTTACCTATCTCCGTATTGGTAACAAATGTGATCCCCTCTTGCTTTAAAATATTTACACGGCGCATCACAATTTCATAAGACAGCTTCATTTCTGGAATCCCATACGTTAACAGACCACCAACCCGATCGTTTCGCTCAAATACAGTAACAAGATGTCCTGCTTTGTTTAACTGTGCAGCAGCCGCTAAACCCGCGGGACCAGAACCAACAACCGCGACTTTTTTTCCCGTCCGCTCAGTTGGTGGCTGGGGTACTACCCAGCCTTCTCCAAACCCTTTTTCAATAATCGAACGCTCCACAGTGCGAATTGCAACGGGAGGCTCATTAATCCCCAATACACAGGCTCCTTCACAGGGGGCTGGACAAGCAATACCAGTAAATTCGGGGAAATTATTTTGTTCATGCTCCCGTTCCAAGGCTTCCTTCCACTTTCCTTCGTAAACAAGCTCGTTCCATTCAGGAATCAGATGATATACAGGGCACCCGGAAGTAACGCCATTTATTTCCATACCGAAGTGGCATGTTGGTACACCACAATCCATACAACGAGCCCCTTGTATTTGAATCTCTGTTTCAGTTAATGGAAGGGTATAATCCAACCAATCCTTCGTTCGTTCTTTTGGATCCCGCTCACGTCTCGTTTGTCTTCTATATTCCATAAATCCAGTCCGTTTTCCCATCAAAAACCTCCTCACTAAGGTGTATTATCATGAACAACCTCTTGAAGAACGCTAATTTGTTTTTTCACTTTTGCCCCTTGTTTGCTTTCTTCAAATGCGGTCATTTCCGCATCAAATTTACTAAAGCCTTGCTCTATTAATGTTTGAATTCTTTGTTGTATCTGGACATACGAAATCGGTGTAACTTTCACAAATTGATGCGCGTATTTATCCCAATAGTTTAATAGACGTTCAGCATGGCTGCTATTTGTTGCTGTGACATGCCGTTCCATTAATCGCGCTAACAGCGCTGCCTCGCTATGTTGGTCAGTTAAAGCTTCCACTGTCACTAACTCGGCATTCACCTGTGAACGAAATGTGCCATCTTCATCCAATACATAAGCCACACCGCCAGACATTCCAGCCGCAAAATTTCTTCCCGTTTTACCGAGTACCACAACCGTTCCACCAGTCATATACTCACAGCCATGGTCACCGACACCTTCAACGACTAGTGTAGCGCCACTATTCCGTACTGCAAATCGTTCCCCAGCAATTCCACGAATAAATGCTTCTCCACGGGAAGCACCATAAAACGCGACATTACCAATAATCGTATTCTTCTCCGGAGCAAAGGTAACAATTGGATCGGGGTACACGATTATCTTTCCTCCAGATAAGCCTTTACCTACAAAATCATTGGCATCCCCAATTAAACGTAATGTCATACCAGGTGGAATAAAGGCGCCAAAACTTTGACCGGCGGACCCATAAAAATTTAGCTTAATCGTATCTGCAGGCAACCCTTCTTCACCGTAGCGACGAGTCACTTCACTTCCTAACAGCGTACCGGTTGCCCGATTAATATTGCGAATTGCAGTTGTAAACTCGACTGGTTGGTGATAGTCCAAAGATTTTCCGCAATTCGGAATAATCTCTTGGTAATCCAATGTCTTTTCAATCCCATGCCGCTGCTCTACGGTTGCATAACGCCCTACTGCCTTTGGTACATCTGGCTGGTAAAGAAGTGCAGATAAGTCCACTTCTGTCGCTTTCCAATGATCGATGGCTTGGTTTACCTCTAAAACATCCGTTCTGCCAATCATTTCATTAATGGTGCGAAAACCTAACACTGCCATGATTTCACGTGCTTCCTGAGCAATGAATGTCATAAAGTTAACGACATGGTCTGGGTCACCAGTAAATTTTTTCCGTAATGCTGGATTTTGGGTAGCAATACCGACTGGACAGGTATCTAAATGACAGACCCGCATCATAACACAACCAAGGGCAACTAATGGTGCAGTTGAAAATCCAAATTCTTCAGCCCCTAATAGACTGGCAATAACAACATCTCGACCTGTCATCATTTTTCCATCTGTTTCAACAACAATCCGATCTCTCAATCCATTTAATAAAAGGGTCTGATGTGTTTCTGCCAAGCCAATCTCCCAAGGTAATCCGGTATGTTTCAGGCTGGTTCGTGGTGCAGCACCTGTTCCGCCATCATAGCCACTGATTAGCACAAGATCGGCACGCCCTTTAGCAACGCCAGCAGCAATCGTACCTACCCCTACAGCGGCTACTAATTTCACACTAATCCGGGCACGTGGGTTAGCGTTTTTTAAATTATAAATAAGCTCCGCTAAATCCTCGATCGAATAAATATCGTGATGTGGCGGTGGAGAAATTAATTCAACGCCTGGTGTGGAACCACGGACTTCTGCTACCCATGGATATACTTTATTCCCCGGTAATTGTCCCCCTTCTCCGGGCTTTGCTCCTTGAGCGACCTTAATCTGAATCTCATCTGCATTTACAAGGTAATGGCTGTTAACTCCAAATCTACCTGAAGCTACCTGTTTAATCGCACTTCTTCGAAAATCACCGTTCGTATCACGAATAAACCGGTCAGGTGATTCTCCTCCTTCCCCACTATTACTGCGTCCGCCTATTCGATTCATCGCAATTGCTAAAGCTTCATGCGCCTCCTTACTTATGGACCCAAACGACATAGCACCTGTCTTAAACCTAGTACATATAGAGGCTACAGATTCCACCTCATCAATGGGAACGGGTTGGCGTTTTTTAAAAGAGAGCAAACCACGCAACGATTGCAAGTTTTCCTTTTCATCGGTTAATAGCTTTGAATACTCCTTAAACAATTCATAATTTCCAGTACGGCAAGCATGCTGCAAAGTATGAATCGTTTGAGGATTATATGGATGGTCTTCTCCACCTTTGCGGTATTGATATTCATCCCCTGCTTCCAGGGTGCTATTTTCCCCGCGACGGTCACCAAATGCACATTCGTGGCGCATCCGAGCTTCCCGTTCAATCATTTCTAATCCGATTCCGCCAAATCTAGAAGCTGTATGGGTAAAATATTGGTCAATGACTTCTTTTTTAATACCGATAGCTTCAAAAATTTGCGCTCCACGATAGCTTTGAATCGTAGAAATCCCCATTTTGGACAGGACTTTTATAATTCCATTTGTCACCGAGCGATTATATTTTTCAACTGCCTCTTCTCCGGATAATGCTGCAATTTCGCCTGAAGCAACCATATCTTCTACCGTATGATGGGCTAGGTATGGATGAACTGCTTCTGCTCCATAACCGAGTAGAGTAGCGAAGTGATGAACCTCTCTTGCTTCACCTGTTTCCACTAGTAAACTAACCTTTGTTCGTACACCTCTGCGAATGAAATGGTGATGTAATCCAGATACAGCCAACAATGCTGGAATTGCTGCTTGCTGTTTGTGAATGCCGCGATCAGATAAGATGAGGAGTACTGATCCATTTTCAATGGCCTGATCTGCTTTTGCAAACAGCTTGTCTAATGCTTTTTCCAATCCATTATTTTGTGTATCAACAGCAAAGTGTATCGTGAGCGTTGTCGCTTTTAATCCATCCAGCTGTTGACAACGTATTTTTTCTAATTCGGCATTAGTAAGAATTGGTGTTTGCAATCGTATTTGCCGGCAGCTCTCTGCAGTTGGACGAACTAGATTCCCTTCTGCACCAATACTCGTCTCCGTCATTGTGATTAATTTTTCTCGAATTGCATCAATTGGTGGATTCGTTACTTGTGCGAATAGTTGTTTAAAATAGTTGTATAATAGCTGTGGTTTCTTCGACAATACGGCTAGTGGAGAATCATATCCCATAGAGCCAATCGGGTCTTTTCCATCCAACACTAATGGTTTAATTATTTTTTGCAACTCTTCCCTCGTATAACCAAATGCTTGCTGCTGTGTAATCAAGCTCTCCTCATTACGTACAGGCTTCTCAGATGGAATATCACATATATCCTCAAGAGCCACTTTATGCTTTAACCAGGCTTTATATGGTTGTTCGGTAGCAATTTGCATCTTAATGTCCTCATCCGGAACAATGATGCCTTTTTCCAAATCAACCAATAGCATCCGCCCTGGCTCTAGCCGCTGTTTATATAAAATATCATCGGCAAAAATATCTAATGCACCTACTTCTGACCCTAGTACAATCATGCCATTTTTTGTGACATAATACCGTGCAGGACGTAAACCGTTACGATCTAAACAGGCTCCTATTTGTTTTCCATCAGAGAACACAAGTGCGGCCGGACCATCCCAAGGCTCCATTAATGAACTGTGATAATCATAAAAGTCCCGCTTTTCCTCGCATATATTTGTATCATTTGCCCACGGTTCAGGTATCATCATCATCGCTGTATGCGCCAAGGATCGTCCTGATAAATGAAGAAATTCAAATGTGTTATCAAAAATAGAAGAATCACTGCCATCATAATCAATGACAGGAAGAATTTTACTCCTATCTTCCTCGGAAAAACAATCCGATGCGCATAGTTTTTCTCTAGCTCGCATCCAATTCACATTACCACGCAATGTATTAAATTCTCCGTTATGAATGGTATATCGGTTAGGGTGGGATCTTTTCCAGCTTGGAAATGTATTCGTACTAAATCTTGAATGCACTAAAGCAAGTGCTGATTTAAAATCTGGATGGTTTAAATCAATATAAAAAGCGTCTAATTGCTCAGGTATAAGCATACCTTTGTATACAATCGTAGTTGTGGATAGGCTACAAATATATACGTCCTCAAGTTCTGGATAAAGCGCTGCTTCTTGCTCCATTCGTTTACGAATAACGTATAATTTGCGCTCAAACGCTTGTTGATCTTTGGTATCTGCTGCTTTTTGGATGAAAATTTGCCGAATGGTTGGCTTTCGCTTCGCTGCCAATTCGCCTATAAATGACTCATTTGTTGGTACAGGTCGCCAGCCAAGAAACAGTTGCCCTTCTTCACGAATAATCTGTTCAAACATCGCTTTCGTTTTTAGACGAACTTCGTGATTGCCTGGGAGAAAAAGCATACCGACACCGTATTCTCCCTGTACTGGAAGTTTAATTCCTTCCTTGGCACACTGCTTTTGAAAAAAACGATCTGGTATCTGCGTCAAAATTCCAGCGCCATCCCCAGTACTGGTGTCAGCCGATTGCCCTCCTCTGTGCTCCATATTGCACAAAAGATTGATCGCATTCTGTACAATATTGTGTGTCTTTTTTCCATTAATGTTCGCAATCATCCCAATACCACAAGCTTCGTGTTCGAAATCAGGATGATATAATCCCTGCGCTTGAGGGAAATCTTTTTTTGTCATCCAACTATCCCCTTTCATGGCATCTGTTATGCCGGTTAGCAAAGTTTTTCTAAAGCCCCAAAATCAATTTCAGACTGTTTGCGGCCTTCGGAAAAAAGTGTAGTAGAGTTACTATACCATAATTCAACGGTTAACTCAAAATTCAGATAAGTTATTTTTATGCAATTTCATTAAAATTCAATATTTGAAATCGCTGTCAAACCAAGAATTTAATTTTATTTATGTATGCTCAATGCATGAAGCAGAACGGTTTTTATCCGTGAAAATTTAAAAAATTTATTTTTAAGTGAAAAAATTCTACGAAAGCTATTTTTAAACTTGAGCATCGTGTCCAAAAAGGAAAAAGAAACTACGATCCTTTGTGGAATCCGAGTAGGAAGACCAATTGCTAGATGAATGAGCACGGAGAAAAACAAAGCGAAGCAACTTATAGTGAAATTAGAGGTGACTATAAGCCTTAGTGAGGTGGTTCAAAAGCACCCCAAAAGCCCTATCAACGTTTCGAATTGGCTTGTTTTCTGTTTCTTGGAAATGGGAGCCGCTTCGCCTACCTGATCATATATTTCGGGGAAGCTCCCCATGTCTATTCTGTAAACAGGGTCTTCTACTCATATAACCCGCGTGCCATGACGGGAGTAGAAAGCAGTACATTCTGTATAAGCGCGTTGCTTGAAGCTTCGCCGCACAGGACGGGCTAGTGTTGGCATTGCAGCAAGAGAACAAAGGCGCAGGACGCCCGTTTAGCAACGTAGCGACTGGAACGAATCAACTAAAGTTTTAGGAACCATGCTCCTGCAACAGGAGTATGCCGACGTCGGGCGGCAAGCCCGTTTTTAGTCGGCCTTCTTCTTAACCACGAACCGATGATGACTTATCGTAGGGCGATTCGTGAAGTTGCCTAGTTGCTGGGCGCTAGAGTCAGACGTGGCCACTCCGTTATATCGTTATCCCAATGCAAAAATTTTTATAAGAAAAGCTATGACAGCTACATCGTACGCAGAAAAGTGTAATTCTTTTTCAAAGAAGCCTGTAAGTTTAGCAGACCTCGGCTCTTTTTATTTCTTTTTTGAACACGCACAGATAGGACCATATTTATAAGCGGGAAATTGGACGAAGAAGAATAAAGCACTTATCATTGCTTAGTAAGAAGAATGAAGGGAATGGTAACATGTCTAAAGAAAAAACCTTTCATCGCATTCCATTATCGGTGTTAGATTTAGCTCCAGTAAATGAAGGTAGTAATCCAAGAGAATCTTTTCAACATAGTGTGGAATTAGCAAAACTTGTGGAAACGCTCGGATTTAACCGTTATTGGTTAGCCGAACATCATAATATGCCTGGTATTGCAAGTTCAGCAACTTCTGTACTGATTGGACATATTGCTGAAAAAACCAATCATATTCGGGTGGGAGCAGGTGGAATTATGCTCCCCAACCATGCAACACTTGTTATCGCCGAACAGTTTGGCACATTAGAATCGCTTTATCCAGGCAGAATTGATCTAGGTCTCGGACGTGCACCGGGAACGGATCAAGCAACCGCTTATGCGCTGCGCAGGACGTTAAACATGCGCGTTGAGGATTTTCCTATGCAAGTAAATGAATTACAGGACTATTTTTCCAAAGAACCAGTATCTCGCGTAAAATCTGTGCCTGGTCAAGGTTTGGATATCCCTATTTGGCTATTAGGTTCAAGTGACTTTAGCGCTAGGTTAGCTGCTCAAAAGGGATTGCCTTTCTCTTTTGCTAGTCACTTTGCTCCAGCATATACGATACCAGCATTACGACTATACAGGGAACAATTCCAAGCTTCGGAACAACTTCAAAAGCCTCATGCCATGGTAGGTGTGAACGTTATTGCAGCGGATACGGATGAAAAAGCAAATTATATCGCTACCTCTTTGCGACAGCAATTCTTGCATTTACGTCGTGGGCATCCGACAAAATTACAACCACCTATAGAAAATATCGAAACCCATTTTTCCGCCTTCGAATTACAAGCAACTGAACAAACGCTCGATCCAATAACAACCATCATTGGTAGCAAAGAAACCGTTAAGCGAGGATTAGAGCATTTCTTGGAGAAAACAGAAGCGGATGAAATGATTATTAGTTCACAAATCTTTCATTTAGAGGATCGCTTGCGGTCTTTTGAAATAATCAGCGAATTAATGGATGAGACGAGTAATGGAGCTTCCTAAATGATTCCAAATCCCTAAGCAATGCTGATATATAGTAAATGATCAGCAGGCACTACGAACACTCGTCCAGGCTCATGATAAAACGGTCCAGCATAAAGTGTGGACCGTTTTTTACTTATATTTATTCGTTAATCCTTCTGTTTTTGTAATAGCTGTTTAATTTCCGCTAGTTCTTTTTGGACCTCCGCCAGTTTGATATCTGTTGGGGATGG
This sequence comes from Roseburia sp. 1XD42-34, assembly GCF_009917385.1. Classification (GTDB taxonomy): domain Bacteria; phylum Bacillota; class Bacilli; order Bacillales; family Amphibacillaceae; genus Virgibacillus. The sequence goes on from NZ_QWLJ01000021.1 coordinate 68,178, forward strand.
CGTCTCGTCTTTGCTCGCTTCTTCAACATTATTAACAACGACACCGACAAATAAGTTTATAATCACAAAGGCCCCAATCAAAATAAACGTAACGAAATACCACCAAGAAGATGGATCTTCTGCTAAAATTGGTCGCATTACTCCACTTGCCCAAGACTCCAACGTAATAACCTGAAATAATGTAAGCAGCGATTGGTGGAGCGTACCAAAATATTGCGGAGCAATAGATTGATAAAGTAAAGTTCCAACCACGCCATATACATAAAAAAACAAACCTAATAACAATAAGATAGTACCCATGGAAGGAATTGTTAATAGCAAAGCGTTTACCATTTTCCGTAATGAGGGAATAATGGAAACCGCACGTAAAACACGAAGCACACGCAAGATTCTTAGTACGGTGACATAAGATCCGACCAGTAAATGTCCACTTAATACAATGACAAAATCAAACATACTCCAAGGGTCTTTAAAAAACGCTTTTAGTGAGACACTCCCGATCAACCGAATGATTATTTCTACTGTAAAGATCCAAAGCAATATTGCGTCAATGACTACTAGCCAATGTCCATATGTATTTGCGATTTGAGGATATGTTTCCAACCCAATTAAAACAGCATTAACAATAATTAGACTGATGATAACATTCGTAAAAACCCGGCTATTGGAAAGAACCAAGCACCTTTGTTTTATCGCTGTCATATACTCCCACTTTCTCCCTTATGTCCTGTAGTTATTTTACCGATTTTGGATGGATTTGTCACTATTAAAAAGGTATGAAGAAAAATTTTCCAAATCCGTTGTCTGATGGGGACTAACATCTTTACCTTCCCGTAAGATGAGGAATGATAGCCTCTTGTATCCAACTGTTATTCCATGTATGCAAAAAGAGAGATAAATCCGAACACTGGTTTTTTTCGATGTTGCTTTACTGCATGCAAAGTATCTATGTATATTTAAGAGAGGTGCTAAATTGGTTTCTTTTTATAATGCATCGTTATACCACGATGCTTAAATTATCCTTGATGTGTATCATTTCACATTTCATCTAAAGCTTATCATACCTTGTAAAGTGTCTAAAATGAACTAAAAACAAGTATTAATAACAGGCATTGATAATTTTTTAATGCAAAAAGACTGATCGAAAGCTTATGCCTCAATCAGTCCTGTTACTTCTAAATTACTTCTCTCTCACTTCTAGTTCGTTTTTTAAGCTTTTATTTTCTCCGCAACTTCAATCGTACGCCTAGTTTGATGCTTCACAGCTTCTTCAACATCTTCGACCATTTTTCCATCTTTTCCTTGCGTCACACTTACACCATACGGGTTACCACCTGATGTAAAAGCAACTTCATTCGTATAGCCTGGAGGGACGATGATTGCTCCCCAATGCATCATCGATGTATATAGAGATAATACAGTAGCTTCTTGTCCACCATGTGAATTAGAAGCTGATGACATGGCACTTACGACTTTATTGGCTGTTTTACCAGATGCCCAAAGACTCCCTTGCATATCAATAAATTGTTTCATTTGCGCAGCAACATTTCCGAAACGAGTTGGTGTTGAGAATATGATGGCATCCGCCCATTCAATATCATCGGAAGTAGCTTCTGGCACGTCTTTTGTTTCCTCAACATGTGCTTGCCATGCTGGATTGGACGCAATGGCTGCTTCAGGCGCAAGCTCAGGAACTTTTACAAGTCTTACCTCTGCTCCCGCTTCACTTGCTGCTTCTTTTGCCCAGTTTGCTAGTTGATAATTAATCCCTGTAGAACTGTAATAAATGACTGCTAATTTTACTTTTTTCATGGCGCTATCTCCTCGTATATTATGTTTAGGCATTATTTTTCCGCCTATTATTCCTTACTAATTTGCTTGTAAATATGTCAATTTC
>NZ_QWLJ01000022.1 GCF_009917385.1 Roseburia sp. 1XD42-34
AAACTCCTATTATTCCCAATTTTGGAACAATATATTTTCGCTTGACTTTGAAATAAAAAGTTTATGCAACGCTAGTGAATTTACGTATGAAATCCAACGTTTGTAAAAAAAGTGTTGAACAAAATTTTAAAGAAAGTGTGAAGAATGGATGAACGAAAAAATCGACCGTCGAAAAAAATATACTCGAATGGTACTGAAGGATAGTTTCATTATGTTGTTAAAATCAAAACCACTTTCCTCCATTACGGTAAAAGAAATTTGTAATCATGCGGATGTTAACCGGTCCACTTTTTATGCACATTATACAGATCCATATGATTTACTGATGAAAATAGAAGCTGAAATTATAGCAGATATGAATATATATTTAAGCCAACAAAATTTTGCAGAGACAGAAAGGGCGCTACAAACAACAGAAAAACTATTGGAATATATAGTTTCAAAGTATGATGTCTGTCAAACTCTCTTAAACGAAAGTGAGAATACATCCTTTGAACAGAGAGTAATGGATGTCGCAAGAAAATTCCTTATCAATAATTGGATGGATGAAAATAAAATAACAGCTGTCGATTCCGCATATATTAGTACCTTTATAATTAGCGGCAGTATTCATGTCATTAAACACTGGCTAGCCAATAACATGGACAAAACTCCGCAACAGATTGCTCAAATTATTAATCATATTGCTAACAATGGCATTCGAGGGATAGAAATAGGTTAACTTATATAAAATCGTTTATTCCCCTACATGTATGAAGCTTCTGACCAATTTGATGGAGACAGAGCATCTCTCATTTGCTTTTCATGCTCACCACCGTATCTATGTGTCAATAGTACGGTGGTTTTTCTATTGGTATAGAAAAATCACTAAAGCTCACAGAGATTGGAGTTCTTATGAATTCGCCGAAGTTCACCATATTTCATAGAAACACTCAAAAAAACAGCGAATCCTCATAAAAGAATTTAACTGAAAAAATGTTGTGTATAATGTATATATTGTATATAATGTATATGTTCTCTTGAGATACGAAGAGGAGTGAGGAAGAGATGCAAATTTTAATTTCCAATAGTTCGAAAGAGGCTATTTATCAACAAATTAAAAATCAAATTAAAGAAAAAGTAATGGCAGGGGAATTACAAGAAGGCTACGCGCTTCCATCGATGCGGCAGCTGGCAAAGGATTTGCATATTAGCGTTATTACTACAAAACGGGCCTATGAAGAACTAGAAAAAGAAGGGTTTATTTATTCGATTATGGGGAAGGGTTCGTTTATTGCCGAGCAAAATCCAGATATTATTAAGGAAAAGAAATTAGCAACGATCGAAGAAAAATTAGTAGAAGTCATTGTCAATAGTAAAGAACTAGGCTTATCGCTTCACGATATTAAAGAGTGGATGACCATTTTGTATGAGGAGAGATAAAGATGGAGCATGTGATTGAATTACAGCATGTACATAAATCATTTGGCGAGTTTAAACTTACTGATGTATCACTGCAGGTGAAAAAAGGTTTTGTTACAGGCTTTATTGGTGGAAATGGGGCTGGAAAGTCAACGATTATGAAGATGATTCTGAATTTAATCCAACCTGATTCTGGAAAAGTACGTGTATTTGGATTGGATTACCAAACAAGTGAAAAAACCATTAAAGAAAAAATCGGCTTTGTATTTAATGATAGCCCTTTTTATGAAGAGTTGACTTTACAGGAAATGAAAAATCTTATTGCTCCTTGTTATCGACGATGGAATGACGCTTTATTTCATCACTATTGCGATCAATTTGATCTTCCACTTAAGCAACGTCTCAAGTCGTTTTCAGATGGGATGAAAATGAAAGCTTCCCTGGCAATGGCATTGTCGCATCATGCGGAGCTTCTTATTATGGATGAACCCACAACTAATCTGGATCCTGTCTTCCGCCGGGAATTTGTTGAGCATTTACATGAAGTGATGTTAGATGAGGGAAAGACAATATTTATGGCTACGCATATTATGAGTGATTTATCCTCGCTTGCTGACTACATTACGTATATTCACAGAGGTGAGATCATCTTTTCTAAAGGCGCCCATGAATTAGAAGAGAATTTTGCAATCGTTCGGGGCGGATTGGAATTGTTGGATAGTGATACGGAGCAATATTTTCTATCTATTAAACGATCAGATAACGGATTCGAAGCTTTAACCTCTAATTATAAAACAGTTGCAAGCCTGTTTGATGGTGAAGCGATTATTGAAAAAGCAAACTTAGAAGAAATTATGTACTATTCTCGAGGAGGAAAGTAAGATGGTTCACCTTATTAAAAAAGACCTCATCATCCATAAATTTGGCTGGTTCATTTATTTTGCAATGCTTGCTATTTTTGTGTTTGTAGATAGAAATGATACAGAATTCATTATTGCATTGATGAGTGCTATTGTAACCGTATATGTTTTTTATTTTGATGAACATGCGAACGGCCATAAATTGTGGAACGCTTTGCCGTTTACTCGCAAAGAATTTGTCAGTGCCCGTTATGTCATTTTAATTATTAATACTGTTATAATTAGCGGCGCATTTATAGCTTTGAAACTAATCATTCAAGGAGGTTCGGTGCAGTTAACCTGGCAAGAAATAGTCGGCGGATCTATTCTGGTAATCATTTGCAGTGCATGGTTTTTTCCGGTTTTATATTGGCTTTCTCAGAGTAATAGAATTTTTCTATGTTTTGTCTTTTATATCGGCTCTGTAGTTATAGGAGTATACCTCCTTAGTGATCTATTTAGAAGCAAGACTGGTTCACTAGTTGGATCTCCAATCTGGCATGGTACGATGTTGCTTAACTTAGGTTTGTTAGCAATTTGTTTATATTTCGTGTCATGGATTATATCTATAATCATTTACAATAAAAAGGAGATACTATAACAAAATGGAAGAAAAGAAGGTTGGGAAAAAAATAATAATTTTTCTCAAGCGATATAGTTGGTTCGTTCATTTGTTTATATTTATTGTTTCGCAAGTACTATTTATTTTATTCGACGGATCTAAAATTTGGATGATTTTCCATTTAAATGATTACGGGAAATGGGCTGTTTCTGAATTACACTGGCTATTTGAGACGTTTCGAATACATGAAAGGGAAGGATTGAATTATGTCACTGTTGTTTGGATGGGAGCTTTAATTTTGCATGGTATAGCCTGTATAAAAAATTCTCGTAAACATCAATCCAGAGTCTCTTAGATCGCTTGTTTGTTAAGCACTATTTCTGCAAATGGCGAGTTGCGGTTGGAAGAAGAAGGCTCCAGCAATAGAAACACGAATCCTAATAAAATCCCCTATCAGCTCAGGAGAGCTTGCCTCTAAGATGACAATAATGGATTGGATTGCGTTGTATGAAGAAAATAAGCAGACATAAATTCGTTACGAGAGTACAAAATGATGCGTAATGGAAAAATAATTATGAAAATAACTTCAATATAGAAGCAATCAATTAGCCTGCCGATACATCGTGTTTAATATGTAGCGGCAGGCTTATATTTAGATGTCTACTTTTAACTTATTTGTTTTGTTCGTTTGGGCTTTCTTAAAGAACAGGAATGTTAGAATAAGGGTTAATATAGCTCCAACAATAAATGAAACATTCAATTCCAGTCCGAAGCCGATTTGTGCATTTAGAATATATACGAACACCATATAACTCATAAATAGGGCTGGTACCATTGATACGAAGTAATTTTTACCTTTAACAAACAAATACATCGTTGCTATCCACAATGCAATTACTGCCGTTGCTTGGTTAGCCCATGAGAAGTAGCGCCATAAAATATTAAAGTCAATTTTAGTTAAAATATAAGAAATGGTAAATAAAGGAATAGCAATCGCCAAACGGTTAAATATCTTTTTCTGGCCAATGTTTAAATAATCCGCAATAATAGAGCGTGCAGCGCGGAATGCAGTATCCCCAGAAGTAATTGGTAGTACGATCGCACCTAGTACAGCAATGGTTCCTGCAATCGCACCAAGTAATGTAATCGCAATTTCATTTACCGCAGCAGAAGCAGTACCTTCAGCAATGATTGCGCTTAATGTTTGTCCATCAAAAAGACTCATAGCAGCAGCTGCCCAGATCATTGCAATAATGGCTTCAGCGATCATCATGCCATAAAAAATATACCGCCCTTGGGACTCCTTTTTTGTTGTTCTTGAAATAATCGGTGATTGTGTTGCATGGAAGCCTGACAAGGCACCACAAGTAATCGTAAAGAATAATATTGGAATGACTGGCAGATTGTCAGGATGCATATTTGTTACGTTCAGCTCTGGTATCTTATAATCTGAAAACAGCAGTGAAATTCCAATTGCCACCGTGCCAATTAACAAGATAGCACCTAGGATAGGATAAATTCGCCCAATAATTTTATCAATTGGTAAGACAGTAGATAGAAAGAAATAAAGGAATATTGTTCCTAAAATAATCGAAAAAGCGATCCTTTGATCTAGCAATATATCAATGAGTGATGCTGGTGTAGTAACGAAAACGGTACCGACTAAGATTAATAATAATAGAGAAAAGGCATTTACAATATGTCTAGATGCTTTCCCTAAAAATCTTCCTGCTAACTCCGGAATATGTGCCCCTTTATTACGTATAGAAATCATCCCTGTTAAATAATCATGCACAGCCCCAGCAAAGATAGATCCTAGCACGATCCATAGAAAAGCCACTGGACCGAATAAAGCACCCATAATTGGACCAAAAATGGGACCTGTACCAGCAATGTTGAGCAATTGGATCATCGCATTCTTTTGCTTATTCATCGGTACATAGTCAACGCCGTCCTTGTTAGCATAGGCGGGTGTCCTTCTCTTATCATTCGGTTCAAATAGCTTATCAATAAACTTTCCATACGTGAAATAAGCTACGATTAATAAAATAATAGATACAATAAATGTGATCATTCCATTATCCCCCTTTGATGTAATCATGGTGAAAACGCTTACCATATCTAGTATACCTAGGGGAGTTAGATAATTAAAGTAATTAGCGACAATATTAATAATAAATTAACGAAATTTATTTGTAATAAGATATGCACCATGATTTATTTGCCAAATAAACACGTATATAATGAAGAAATTGAAAAATTTCCATTGATGCCTTTCTTTGGTAACAAGTAAGCGACTACTTCCTTTTTGGATAGTCCAAGCTGAAGCAGTCCTTTTGCTATCGTTCTTTTTGGTTTATAGTATAAGAAAAACAAAAGCTTAGCCATAAGACTTGGCGACAAGCCAAGTTTTTCTAAAGGTATGAAGCATTCAGTAGGAGGTGGAGGCAAATTCCTACTGGATGGAGTTGCACTTAGTAGGAAGTGGCTTCGTCTTTTTGTAATAAGGCATTCTTTGACATCATTCCTTTTACAAGATAGACATAATGGATACATGAAATAAAGCAAATCAAATGCAATCCGCTGTTTACGATACTTATTTGAGCGATCTTGATTGGTTTGTTGGTAATTCCAAACGGGGACTAAATAATGTCTTTAAATATATTCTAAAGCTAGGACTGTAGTTATAGCATGAAGCATTTTTTGTTTCGCCCTTGGAGCCTAATAAAAAAACAGGTCTATGCCTTTCATTCATAGGTTAGACCTGTTTGGTATTTTAGTGAGGCTGCATTTCGCCTGAAATAATTTTTTCAATATGATGGCATGCAGCCCGATGTCCTTCTTTCATATGATCCAAACTGCGTAACTCAGGTACATCCGTTTTGCATAACTCTGTTGCAAACGGACATCTCGTATGGAAGCGGCACCCTGTTGGCGGGTCGATTGGAGACGGCACATCGCCCTTTAGGATAATCCGCTCTTTTTTATGTTCGGGATCAGGTGCAGGGATCGCTGATAACAAAGCTTGCGTATATGGATGCTGTGGATTATCAAATAATGATTTTTTATCTGCAATCTCGACGATTTTTCCTAGATACATAACAATAATTCGATCGGAGATATGCCGGACTACTCCGAGGTCATGCGCAATAAATAAAAAGGTCAAGTTAAATTTGCGCTGTAAATTTTTTAATAAATTTAAAACTTGTGCTTGTACGGAAACATCTAATGCCGAAACAGCTTCATCGCAAATAATTAGTTTTGGATTAACAGATAAAGCACGAGCAATGCCGACACGCTGTCTTTGCCCACCAGAGAATTCATGTGGATAGCGATCGATTTGTTCTGCGTTTAACCCAACTGTTTCTAACAGTTCAATTGCTCGTTTACGCCGTTCGCTTTTTGGCACTACATTTTGAATTGCCATCGCTTCAGTTAAAATTTGTCCAATAGTTTGGCGAGGATTTAATGAAGCATAGGGGTCTTGAAAAATAACTTGTAAGTCTTTTCGTTTTTTTCGCATTTCATTTTTGCTTAGTGCTAACAGATCACCGCCATCAAATTCAATTTGGCCCTCTGTCGGTTCATCTAAACGAAGAATAGCACGACCAGTCGTTGATTTACCACATCCTGATTCACCAACGACACTCAATGTTTCACCTTCATGAATTTCAAATGTAACGCCATCCACTGCTTTAACGTGGTTTATAGTTCTTCCTAGAAATCCACCTTTTATTGGAAAGTGTTGCTTTAAATTAGTTACTTTGAGCAGCTCTTTTTGGGCCATGTGCTTTCACCTCCGGATCTCCATCCCAACGATCAGTATAAATCCAACAACGCACTTCACTGTCGCCTTCTATACGATCAAGGGAAGGTAATTCCTCTATACAGAGTTCTGTTGCAAACGGACATCTTGGCGCAAATCGGCACCCTTTTGGCATATCCTTTGGGCTAGGAACGTTGCCTCTAATAGGTTCTAGTTCATCAACATCTGTATCATGGCGAGGTATGGATTTCAATAAGCCTATTGTATAAGGATGTTTTGGATCTTTAAATAAAGATTTCACATCTTGGTATTCTACCACTTTACCACCATACATCACGGCGACATAATCACATGTTTCTGCTACAACACCTAAGTCATGTGTAATCATAATGACCGACATACCAAGTTCCTTTTGTAGATCTTTTATCAGCTCTAAAATTTGTGCTTGAATGGTTACATCTAGAGCCGTCGTGGGCTCATCTGCAATCAGTAAATCTGGGTTGCAGGCCAGTGCCATGGCAATCATTACCCGCTGTCTCATCCCACCAGATAATTGGTGTGGATACTGTTTTACACGTTTTTCAGGAGAAGGAATTCCAACTAGCTTTAAGAGTTCAATCGCTTTTTTCGTTCCGCTTTCTTTTCCTAGTCCTTGATGTACTTTTAGTGTTTCACGAATTTGCTGACCAATGGTATAAACAGGATTTAAGGAAGTCATCGGCTCTTGAAATATCATAGAAATTTCATTACCACGAATTTGCCGAATCTCTCTATCTGTCAACTTCGTTAAATCTTTTCCTTTAAAATTGATTTCGCCCCCTGTTACCTTACCAGGGTGGTCTAACAATCTTAAGATTGTTAGTGCTGTTATGCTTTTACCTGAACCTGACTCTCCAACAATACCAATGGTCTTTCCCTTAGGTAATTTAAAGGAGACGCCATCAACTGCTTTTACTTCAAAATCATCTAAAAAGAACGTTGTTTGTAAGTCTTTTATATCTAAGATAATCTCTTCGTTCACACTACTCACCTCTTTTCTACCCAACTACTAATCTAGATCGATTCGTTTATTCAAAAATTTATATGAAATATCGACAATTAAATTTACAAAAACGAATATAACAGATATAACTAATACAGATGCTTGCACCACTGGAAAATCTCTCGCTAATATACGATCAACGATTAGCTTTCCCATCCCATTAATAGCAAATACAGATTCAGTTAAAACAGCACCAGCAAGCAGGCTACCGAACTGTAATCCGATAACAGTGACTACAGGAATTAATGCATTTTTCAAAGCATGACGGTAAATAACGATTCGTTCACTTAAACCTTTCGCGCGTGCTGTCCGAATGTAATCTTGTGAAATAACATCAAGCATACTGGAACGTGTCATTCTGGCAATAACGGCTGCTCCCATGGTTCCTAATGTAATCACAGGCATAATTATTTGTTCTGGTGTACCCCAGCCAGTAGGCGGAAGCCAACCTAATTTAATAGAGAACCATTGCATTAGCATAAGTCCAAACCAGAAGTTTGGCATGGATAATCCAAATAATGCAATTAACATAATAGAAACATCTGCAATTGAATATTTTCTAACTGCGGAAATAATTCCTGCAATTAGTCCTAAAAAGATACTGAAAATCGTACTGTAAACAGCTAATTCAAAGGTCACCCAAAATTTTGGCCAAAGTTCCTCACTTACTGGTAAGCTCGTTCGCCAAGAATTACCAAAATCCAGTGTAGCTGCGTCTTTTATGAAATTGAAATATTGCACTGGGATAGGGTCATCTAACCCTAAGCGCTCTTCAATTTGTTTTACAGTACTTGGAGGCGCACTTTCTCCAGCAATAATATGTGCTGGGTTTCCTGGAGATAGGTGCATAAGAGAAAATACTAAAATCGTAACACCTATTAATACAGGAATAATTTGTAATAATCGCCGTACAATGAATTGAAACATCGTTGCACCTACTTCCTATTTGTTCATTTTTGGATCTAACGCATCGCGCAGCCCGTCCCCAAAGATGTTAAAGGCTAATACAATTAACATAATAACGAGCCCCGGGAATAATGCAATATGTCCTGCGTCCCACATGAAGTCCCGTCCATCACTTAATAATGCGCCTAATTCTGGTGATGGTGGTTGTGCACCCATTCCTAAAAATGAAAGTCCACTTGCGGACAGTACTGCTGTCGCAATAAATAAACTCCCTTGTACAATAATCGGAGACAAAATATTCGGCAAAATATGCTTCCATATGATTCTTGTATCTGATGCACCTAATGCTTTCATGGCATCAATGTACTCTAAGTTTTTGGTAGCCAATGTGGAACCCCTGACAATACGAGCAAATGTAGGAATTGCAAAAATGGCAACCGCTATAATAACATTTTGTAAATTAGCTCCTAAAATACTAATTAAAGCAAGAGCTAATAAAATACCTGGGAAAGCTAGTAATATGTCCATAATTCGCATGATGATAGTGTCTAATTTTCCGCCATAATAACCCGAAATAAGCCCGAGAAAAACACCAACAATTCCACCTAACATGGTGGCGGTAATACCAATACTCATTGTGATACCTAATCCATGAATAACCCTTGTGAATATATCTCTTCCATGATGGTCGGTTCCAAACCAGTGTTCAGCTGAAGGAGATTGTAGCTTTACGCCATAATCAACTGCATCTGGATCCTGAGAAGTTAACAAAGGTCCTATAAGTGCGATGATAATTAAAATAATGATTAAGTAACCTCCAACTAAGGCACTTTTATTTTTACGTAATTTACTGTAGAAATCCTTGAATGCTTTTTTAAATGGACCGTCTACTTTGGGTGCTTCTGTCACAATATTATTTGCTGGTTCAGCACTCATTTTGTTACCCCCTTACTGTCAAAATATGTAACATTATTGCACAAAAATTGAAATTCGATTGGAAATTCACACGGTATATAGGGAAAATTGTCATACTATTTATAATACAGTTAAATTAGGTATTTTTCAATATGGATTGGAAAAATATTTTTAATTCATAGTATTATATAATTAGTGTGTTTGAGTTTAAATATTCTTGCTATTTTGTAAAAAATCGTTTATATTAAAAATTGTTAACATTATTTTTACTTTTAAAATCATAGGCAGGGGGTATCATTACAGATATGAAAAACAAAAAATTATTATGGCTTGTTTCCTTGTTAGCTATGCTTGCATTTGTATTAGCAGCATGTGCGGGCGATGGAGAGCCTGAAAGTAAATCAGAAGGAGAAGGCTCAGAAAAAGAAGGTTCAGGAAGCGGTGGCGATTTAGTTATTGCCCTTCCATCAGATGTTGTATCGCTATCTCCACAAGGAACAAATGACATTCCGTCTGGCCAAGTTGCTGATAATATTTATGAAACATTGACGGTATTAGATGAAAATCAGGAACCACAACCTGGACTGGCTAAGGAATGGAAAGAAGTAGATGAAACAACATGGGAATTTCAATTACAAGATGGTGTGAAATTTCACGACGGTGAAGAGCTGACGGCAGAGGTTGTGAAAATGAACTTTGATCGTCTGGTTGATGAAAAGATTGCCTCACCGAGAGCTTTCTTATTTGAAGCAGTGAAAAGTGTAGAAGTAAAAGATGATCTTACATTAGTAATTAAGCTGGAATATCCATATGCGCCACTGTTAGCAAATTTAGCGCATAGTGGTACAGCTATTATGAGTCCAAAAATAATTGAGGAAGATTATGCACAAATGGAAGATGGTGGTGATGTTGATGCATATATCAACAAAAATCCTATCGGTACTGGTCCATTTAAATTAGATGAATGGAAAGCAGGGGAAGAGGTCGTTATATCACGTAACGATGATTATTGGGGCGAAAAGGCAAAATTGGATACTGCCACGTATAAAGTGGTCAGTGAACAAAGCTCCAGAGTAGCTGAACTGGAGACAGGTGTAGCTCATGTAGCTGATCAAATAGGGCCAAATAACATCTCACGTGTAGATAAAGCTGAAGGAATGAGTGTACTTCAGGAACCAAGCACCTCGTTAAGTTATGTTGGTTTCAACATGAAAAAAGAGCCGTTTGATGATAAAAAAGTTCGTCAAGCAATTTCCATGGCAATCGATAAAGAAGAGATCGTTAGCGGTGTTTATAATAATGTAGGTATTCCAGCAAAAGGTCCATTAGCGCCGCCAGTATTTGGTTACGATGAGTCTGTTGGTGGTTTAGAGTATGATGTCGAAAAAGCAAAAGAGCTATTAGCGGAAGCTGGCTATGAGGATGGCTTTAAAACAACCATTTGGACGAATGATAACGAACAGCGTGTCGATACGGCTGTTACGATTCAAAATCAATTAAAAGAAATCGGTGTTGATGTTGAAATTGAAGAATTGGAGTGGGGGGCATTTTTAGATAGAACGTCTAATGGCGAACATGATATGTTTGTTCTAGGCTGGGTTACAAGTACTGGAGATGCAGATTATGGTATGTATCCACTATTCCACTCATCTGCAGTTGGGGAGCCTGGAAACCGTTCCTTCCTAGAAGATGAAGAATTAGATAAGGTTTTAGACGACGCTCGTCGTGAAACAGATCCTGAAGTACGAAAAGAACTATATTCTAAAGCACAAGAAATGCTTGTTGATCTAGCACCGATGATTTATACACATCACCAAGAGTACTTACTAGGTGTTAGCGATTCTGTAAAAGACTTTAATGTTAATTCACAAGGTATTTATCAAATTAAGCAGACGTATATTGAAGAGTAACGATATACAGCAAATAACCGAGGTAACTTAACCTCGGTTATTTGCTATTTCATAAAGTAATATTTCAGAAATAGACTAGGTTATTTGCCGGGAGCAAAAAAGTCGTGCACTGAATGGAGAAAGTCGTGTGCCAAAGCAGAAAGCTTACAATTTCAAAAGGATAAAAGCCCCCTCCAAGCTGAATGAAAATTAATTTAACAGAGTCCACATATACTTTATAGACATGGTACAAATTTGCTAATAAAATGCAAACTAGTGTTATGCATTAGCTTTGGAATAATAAAACTCGGTGAAGGACCTTTGTAATCCATTGACAAAAGAATAAAAGCGTTTTATTATATACATGTAACGGGTTACATATTGGTTTATTTTTTAACTATTATATGTAACCGGTTACATAACCTTTTTACATGGAAGGGGTGGAGAAGTTATGGCAACCATTCGGGATGTTGCAAAACTTGCCAATGTGTCAACAGCAACCGTATCCAGAGTGCTAAATAACAATAGGTACGTCAATAGTGAAACAAAAAACCGCGTTAACGAAGCGATTGAGAAACTTCAATATCGACCTAATGATGTTGCTAGAAGTCTATTTAAAGGGAACTCAAAAATGATTGCACTTTTTGTTCCTGATATTAAAAACCCTTTTTTTCCGGAGCTTGCTCGTGCAGTAGAAGATGTAACGAATCAGCATAATTACACATTCATACTTTGTAACACAGATGACAGTCATGAAAAAGAAGTTACATATTTGAATGCATTAACGCAAAAATCAGTAGATGGATTTATTATTGTATCGAGTACCATAACAGAGGAAGATTTGCATCATATAACAAGTCCTGTTATTTCATTGGATAGGAAGTTTAGCTCTAAAATTTCCTCTGTTACCGTAAATAACCGAAAAGGTGCAAGAGAAGCAACTGCTTATTTACAATCCATTGGCTGCAAAAAAATTGCTCATATTAGTGGACCACAAACAGCAAGCAATACAGAAGAGAGATTGAAAGGCTACCTTGATGTTATCGAACATGAAGCGTGGTTTCATTCTAATTATGTCGTTACTGGGGATTATCGCTTTGAAAATTCATATGAAATTGCAAAACAGCTGTTAACGAATCATAACGACATTGATGGAATATTTGTCGCTAATGATTTAATGGCAGTAGGTGTGTTAAAAGCTGCGGAATCTTTGAATATAAAAATACCCGAACAATTATCTGTTATCGGTTTTGATGGAATTACTATTGGTTTAACAACTACTCCATCATTAACAACGATACAACAACCTATTTATGAGATTGGGAGCAGGGCAGCACAAATTTTGCTACAACTTATCGATCATCCAGAACAAAAAGTAATCCAAGAAGAATTGGAAGTCACCTTAATCGAACGTGATTCTACAAAGCGAAAGGAGTAATATCATGAGACATAATCCACAGATTTGTGTGGTTGGAAGTATTAATATGGATTTAATGATTGAAACAACAAAGATGCCGCAACAGGGCGAAACGGTTTTAGGGCAATCATTTGCTTTCTATCCGGGTGGAAAAGGAGCCAATCAAGCTGTTGCAGCAGCGCGGCTTGGAGCAAATGTGCACATGATTGGCGCTGTTGGTAAGGATGAATTTGGAGCATCATTGGTCGATCATTTGCGAACAGAGGGAATTCATACACAAGGGATCCTCATGAGTGATCAAAAGTCTACAGGAGTAGCAAATATTATTTTGTCTGAAGAGGATAATCGAATTATTGTTGCCCCCGGGGCTAATTATGCGGTTGTTCCAGAAATGATTGATAAGCATGAAGAAATAATTCGTAGCAGTGACATAATTTTATTACAGCTCGAAATACCGTTACAAACTGTACTGTATACTGTTAAAAAAGCGCAGCAATTTAATATTCCAGTAGTGGTTAATCCTGCTCCTTATCAACAGTTACCTGAGGAATTAGTAAGAAATGTAACTTATGTTACACCAAACAAGATTGAGGCAGCGGCAATGAAGGAAGAAGCCTATTTTGCTGCTATAAAAGAGAAACTGGTTATCACATTAGGTAAGGAAGGAGTGGTTTATTACAACAATAACACAGCAACTAGAGTAAAGAGTTTTAAAGTAGACGTAAAGGATACAACAGGTGCTGGAGATACATTTAATGGTGCTTTAGTAACTAAATTAGCACAAGGAGAACCTTTATCTGATGCAATTCCGTTTGCAAATGCAGCAGCTGCATTATCGATTATGAAAACAGGGGCCCAAGAAGGAATGCCAACATTAGACGAGGTCAACAAGTTCATCATAGAAAGGAACGGGTAATGTTGAAAAAGACAGGTATATTAAACAGGGACATCGCAGTAGTCCTTTCTCAACTTGGTCATACAGATACCATTATTATAGCTGATTGCGGTTTGCCAATACCAAAAGAAACGGAGTGCATTGACCTTTCGATCTCACTTGGAAATCCGGCTTTAATGGATATTTTACAAACGGTCATGCAACATATGGAGGTGGAAAAAGTAACGTTGGCGGATGAGATAAAGTTAAATAACACGAAGTTGCACCATGAAATAACTTCTAAATATCGGAATATGCCGACAGATTATATTTCGCATGAATCATTAAAGAAAGCTATTAAAAATGCGAAGGCTGTAATTAGGACTGGTGAGGCAACTCCGTTTGCAAATATTATCTTACATGCTGGAGTTATTTTTTAACGAAAGGAGAGTAAGTGATGTCTAGTGAACCTTTTGTATCCATGAAAAACATAAGCAAAACATTTTCCGGAAATAAGGTATTACAAAATGTGAATTTCTCCATAAACCGTGGTGAAATTCATGCCTTAATGGGCGAAAATGGGGCAGGGAAATCAACTTTAATAAAGATTTTAACGGGGATTTATTCAAAGGATCAAGGAGACATATTCTTAAAGGGGAAAAAAATAACATTTATGAATCCTAAGCAAGCTGAAGAGCATGGAATCAGTGTTATCCATCAGGAATTAAATATTATCCCACATTTAACTGTAGCAGAGAATATGTTTTTAGGTAAAGAAATGACCTATGGAAAATGTGGCATCTTAAATAAACGTGAGATGAAAAAAAGAGCCATTGAAGCTTTAAGTAAATTAGGTGTTTACGACATACAACCAGATAATAATGCAGGTGATCTCTCCATTGGAAAGCAGCAGATGGTGGAAATAGCTAAAGCTTTGACAACAAACACTGAGTTAATCATTATGGATGAGCCTACAGCGGCTTTAACGGATCATGAAATTGAAAACTTCTTCCGAGTAATTAAAAAATTAAAGGCTGACGGTGTTAGCATCATATACATTTCGCATCGTATGGAGGAGATATTTGAGATTTGTGAGCGGATAACTGTTCTGCGTGATGGTCAATATATTGGAACAAAAGTTACCCATGAAACGTCATTCGCAGAAATTGTGAAAATGATGGTCGGAAGAGAGATAGGGGAACGATATCCGACTAGAAATCACCATGTCAAAGAGACTATCTTTAAAGTCGAAAACCTATCATTAGCAAAGTACTTTTGCGATATTAGTTTTTCCGTAAAAAAAGGTGAGATCCTGGGGGTAGCCGGTTTGATGGGAGCAGGAAGATCCGAATTGATGGAAGCCATTTTTGGTTTCCGCAAGTTAGATAAAGGAACGGTTGAACTGAATGGAAAACAACTAGTTATAAAACATCCAAGTGATGCGGTAAAGGAAGGGATTGGATTCATCACAGAGGATCGAAAGTCTAAAGGGTTAGTGATCGATGCTTCTATTAAAGAAAATATTGCTTTAACAAACTTGAAAACGTTATCAAAATATGGAGCAATTAATAAACGTAACGAAAGGAAGCAAGCGAAGCAGTTAATGAAAAAATTAAGGGTACGGGCGACGAATGAAGAACAGATAGTAAAATCGTTAAGTGGAGGCAATCAGCAGAAAATAGTTATTGCCAAATGGCTAGCTATTAATCCACAGGTTCTTATCTTGGACGAGCCTACTAGAGGTGTAGATATTGGCGCAAAAAAAGAGATTTATACGATTATGAATGAACTTTCAAAAGAAGGGGTAGCGATCATTGTGATTTCTTCTGAACTACCTGAAGTACTTGGTGTAAGTGATCGGATTATGGTAATGCATGAGGGGAAAATTACCGCATTTATCGATCGGGAGCAAGCAAATCAGGAAACCATTATGACTGCGGCCACAGGAGGTAGAAGTGATGAATAAGCTGAAAGATTTTAACATTGCTAAATTAGGGCCGCTACTTGGTTTGCTGCTTATTGCTATTGTGTTAGGAATGATGAGTGACAGCTTTTTCACTTTGAATAATATTTTAAATCTATTAAGACAGGTATCCGTAAACGCATTAATTGCCTTTGGAATGACATTTGTTATTTTAACTGCTGGGATAGATCTTTCAGTAGGTTCTACTCTTGCTTTAGGTAGTGCGTTAACCGCAGGGCTTTTAGCTGGGGGAATGGACCCGTTTCTAGCCATATGTATTGGCCTGTTAATTGGTTTAATGCTAGGAGCACTTAATGGCTTAATTATAGCTAAAGGAAAGGTTGCTCCGTTTATTGCAACACTAGCAACAATGACTATTTTTCGGGGGGCTACCCTTGTTTATACAGATGGGAAACCAATTACCGGACTATCAGATTCATTTGCGTTTGAAATGATAGGGAAGGGGTATGTTTTTGGAATTCCATTTCCTGCAATCATCATGTTGATCGTATTTTTCAGTTTATTTTTTGTCTTACGTAGTACGGTGTTTGGCAGAAAAGTATATGCCATTGGAGGAAATGAAGAGGCTGCTAAGTTATCTGGAATAAAAGCTGAAAGAGTGAAGATTGGAGTTTATTCTTTAACCGGTATGTTAGCTGTGTTAGCAGGAATTATTATTACAAGTCGGCTAGATTCCGCCCAACCAACTGCAGGAACAATGTATGAATTAGATGCGATAGCAGCGGTTGTCATTGGAGGAACAAGTTTATCAGGTGGAAAGGGAAGAATTTTTGGAACATTGATAGGAGCTTTAATAATTGGCGTTATCGATAATGGATTGAACTTATTAAACGTATCCTCTTTTTATCAACAGATAGTTAAGGGGTTAGTTATTTTGTTAGCAGTGCTTTTAGATAGAAAATCTAAATAATAACATGAATCTTCAATCCATAATAGTGCTCATACTCCCAACCGAGGAATGAAATATTATTATGATTGGTGATCTAACTAGAGAGATGGAACTTGGTCAGCTTGTATATGGATAAAGGGAATTACGATGCTAAAGAGCATCGTTCCAAATAAAAAATAAATAGGAGGATGAATATGGTGAAGTGGTCAAAAGCTCTTATTTTTGTATTAGCTACCATCTTATTGTTAGGTGCTTGTTCTACAGATGCTCCAGGAAGTGAGAAAGACAATGGGAAAGCAGGAAAAGCCGATGACGATAAAATAAAGATCGGCTTATCTATTTCTACTTTAAACAACCCGTTTTTTGTTACTTTGCGTGATGGTGCGGAAAGCGCTGCGAAAGAGGCGGGATATGAAGTAGTGACAGCGGATGCACAAAATGATCCCTCCACACAATTAAGTGATATTGAAGATCTTATTCAGCAGGATATTGATATCTTGCTAGTCAATCCAGTGGATTCTGAAGCAGTAGTTTCCGCAGTTGAATCTGCTAATCAAGCAGAAATTCCAGTAATTACTGTTGATAGAAGCTCAGAAGGTGGAGAAGTAGTTACACATATTGCATCAGATAATGTAGCTGGCGGAGAGATCGCAGGCGAATTTATTGCCGAACAGCTTGGTGAAAAAGGAAAACTAGTGGAGCTAGAAGGAATTTCCGGATCCTCAGCTGCTAGAGAAAGAGGGGAAGGATTCCATAATATTATGGATAAATTACCAGATATAGAAGTGGTGGCAAAGCAGACAGCTGATTTCGACCGAACAAAAGGGTTGTCCGTTATGGAGAATATTATCCAAGGCAGAAAAGATATCGACGCCATATTTGCTCATAATGATGAAATGGCATTAGGAGCAATCGAAGCTTTGGAATCACAAAACATGCTGGAAGATGTAATTGTTGTCGGATTTGATGCAACAGAGGATGCTGTGGCTGCTGTAAAAGATGGAAGGATGGATGCAACTGTAGCTCAGTTACCGGAAATGATTGGTCAGAAGGCAATCGATGCTGCTGGAAAGATTGCCACTGGAGAAGAAGTAGAAGACTTCATTCCTGTGGAACTTGAATTAGTTACGGAATAAACCAGTTTATCTATTTAAAATTACAGAAAAAACCTGGCAGGTAGGAATACGATGCTAATGCGTTCATACCTGCCAGGTTTATTGATCATATTCAATAGATGCCTCAGCAAGTCTTTTCTTTTGCTGGCGTTGTTTAAATGCAATCCACGACGTTTTTAATGATGCGTATGTTCCAACAGCAGCTGCACTATAAAAACCTCCCATAAAAACTCCTGCCCATAAATCATTTCGGTGACTAATAAATATTGAGATACTAAACCCAATTACACTGGCAATTGTAGGGAAGTATTGGCGAGGGATAGGGAACAGCTTAAATATCTGTGTTATGATTACGATTAGCGGAACGGCAATAACTCCATCCCAAAAATTAGTGTGGATAATTGGAAACTCCATTCTGTAACCTCCAGTATAAGTATTCTCTCTTAAAAATATCTGATCCAATAGTTCCCTAAAATCGACATATCGTCATTTCTAGTTGGCGTGCATGTCGTTCAAAGAAATTTTGTAGAAAGAGAAGCAAACATAAAATTTGTTACTTTGGGATAACGAAGTAACCGAATAGCCATGTTCGACGTAAGCATTTAGCATCGAGACAACTTCACGAATCGCCCTACGATAAGTCATCATTGGTTCGTTACAAAGAGGAGGATCGACTAAAAACGGGCTTAGCGCTCAGGTGTCGGTACACCTCTGTTTTTAGTGGCATGATTCGTGTATCTCAGTTGCTTCGCTCCAGTCGCTACGTTGCTAACCGTACGCCTTGCGCTTTTGTTCTCTACTTTTAAAATAGAAGAGCATAACGAGTCCAGCTGCCAACCATATGCTTTCATAAAAAGGAGCACACTCTCCAAGAACTTTTTCAGGTCTTTTTACTCCGGGTTGAACCCATATTTAAGATTACTTTATATTCTCCCCTAACTTTTTATAATGATTCTCTTGAAAAATGTTATTGTATTCCATGGAATAATATAGAAACAACCATATTTTACCTATTTTTGTATCATTAAAAATATATTGACACTTCTATTATGTTTTATGTAATATAAAGAAAATTAGTAAGAGTAGGAGAGATGTCTTAATGGAAAAGTTCACCAGAGACTATTTACATCAACACAAGCAGTTTTTTGAACAAATAAGCAAGTATATTTTTGAACATCCGGAAACAAGGTTTGAGGAGTATGAATCTTCTGCATTTTTAGCTACAGCTTGTGAAAAACAAGGATTTGAAGTGGAGAGAGGAGTCGGAAATATCGACACTGCATTTGTAGCGACTTATGGAGAAGGAGCACCAGTTATTGGCTTTTTAGGTGAGTTCGACGCGCTCTCAGGTTTAAGCCAAAAGCCGAATCAGACGACATACCAGCCATTGGAAGTAGATGTTGGTCATGGATGTGGGCATAATTTGCTTGGTACGGGAGCTTTCGCGGCAGCTTGTGCTGTGAAAGAATTCCTTAAGGCAAATAATCGTTCTGGTACAGTGAAATTTTTTGGCTGCCCTGGTGAAGAGGGAGGATCTGGTAAAACATTTATGGTTAGGGAAGGTGTATTTGCTGATGTTGATGCTGCGTTAACATGGCATCCATCCCCTGTCAATGCGATTATGAGTGCTTCGAGCCTTGCTAACTATCAGATATCTTTCGCCTTTAAAGGAACTACTTCGCACGCTGCTAATTCGCCTCATCTAGGTAGAAGTGCACTTGATGCTGTTGAATTGATGAATGTAGGAGTGAATTATTTACGAGAACATGTTGTACCTGAAGCAAGATTACATTATGCGACAACAAATACAGGCGGGATTTCACCAAATGTTGTACAAGCCAATGCAGAAGTTTTATATTTAATCCGTGCTCCAAAGGTGAGTCAAGTAGATGATATTTATCAACGTGTTTGTAAAATAGCCCAAGGCGCTGCATTAATGACGGAAACAGAACTTACGATAAGGTTCGACAAGGCTTGTTCTAATTACATTCCAAACAGAAGTATGGAACAGTTATTGTATCAACATTTGCTCACATCCGGTGTGGAAAAGCCAACCGAAGAAGAAAAAACGTTTGCGAAAGAAATTTGGCATTCCCTTACAGAATCAGAGCAAGCAGGATATTTAGAAATTATTGAAGGCTTTGGTTATGTTGGCACTGGAAATGAATTTGCTAATAAATATGTCACAGAGACCATTTCACCTTATGAGGTTTCAGGTAAAATTTTGCCAGGCTCTACAGATGTTGCTGATGTTAGCTGGGTAGTGCCGACTGCACAAGTAACTGCTGCCACTTCAGCTTTAGGCACCCCATTACACTCTTGGCAAATGACTGCTCAAGGCATCAGCAGCTTTGCACATAAAGGTATGTTGCGAGCGGCCCAAGCCATGGCACTGACGGGAATTCAGTTGCTAACAGATTCAGCTGCATTGCAAGAGGCGAAAGAAGAATTTCATCAATTTGCAGCAAAAAACCCTTACAAATGTCCTATCCCCAATGAAGTGCAGCCTTCTGTATTGAAAACATAGACAGAATTTATAAAACAATTACACCAAGAAAGAGGGAATACGATGAAAGAAAATACGAATAAAAGTTTATTTCAAAAGTTTCTAAACGGGATTGAAAGGGTTGGTAATAAACTTCCGGACCCATTTATCTTATTTATAGCATTAGCTCTCATCATTATTATCGCTTCTTCTGTCTTTAGTATGTTTAACGCCTCTGTTGTCCACCCAGGTTCTGGAGAAGAACTTCCCATTAAAAATTTGGCTTCTGGCGAAGGGATTCAATACATTTTAAGTTCCATGTTAGAAAATTTTACAGGTTTTGCTCCTTTGGGATTAGTATTAGCGATGATGTTAGGAATTGGGTTATCTGAAAAAGTAGGATTGTTGGATTATGCGATTCGAAAAACCATTATGAAATCACCCCCAGCATTAATTACGTATACGGTTGTATTTGTTGGTATTATGGGTAATTTAGCATCCGATGCCGCTATGGTGCTTATTCCACCACTAGCTGCTATGGTATTTTATAAAGTTGGACGTCATCCATTAGTTGGTTTAGTTGCAGGTTATGCGGCTACAGGTGCAGGATTTACAGCGAACTTATTTATTGCGGGAACAGACGTGTTGTTAGCTGGTATATCGACAGAAGCAGCTGCCATCATTGATGACTCTATAACAGTAACGCCTGTAGATAATTGGTATTTTAATATTGTATCTGTTTTCGTTATTACCATTGTAGGTGGACTTATTACGGATAAGTTTATTGAACCGAGATTAGGTAAGTATAAAGGTGGTTCTGTCGAGGCTGCGTTGGAAGAAGATCACCCTAAAGCAGGGAAAGGTTTTCGTAATGCCGTTATAGCCGGGTTAGCCTACATTGCTTTGATCGTAACTGCCATTTTCATACCGAATAGCCCTTTAAAAGGTGAGGGTGGCACTATTGTTCCATCTCCATTTTTAGACGGAATCGTCCCAATTATCCTAATTTTCTTTGTTATTATTGGTGTTACTTATGGGATTACGATAGGAAAAATCAAATCCAGTAAAGATGTAAGTGGTTATATGGCTGAATCAATGAAAGATATGGCTGGATACATTGTTTTAATCTTCGCAATTGCTCAGTTTGTAAACTATTTTAGTTGGTCCAATATTGGTACGTGGGTAGCTGTAAATGGAGCCGACTTTCTAAAAGAAGTTAACTTTACTGGGATTTGGCTCATTATTGGGTATATTCTTTTCACTGCTGCGTTAAATTTCTTAATTACTTCTGGTTCAGCGAAATGGGCGTTGGAAGCTCCGGTATTTATTCCGATGTTTATGCAATTAGGATATAGTCCAGCATTTACTCAAGCAGCTTATCGTGTTGCTGACTCTTCCACAAACATTGTTACGCCACTAATGCCTTACATGGTGATCATTTTAGCTTTTATGCAAAAATATGACAAAAAGGCCGGAATCGGTACCTTTATTTCATTAATGATTCCATACTCGGCCGCGTTTTTATTAACATGGATTATTCTCATTTTAATTTTCTTTTACGCAGGTATCCCATTTGGCCCTGGTGTTACACCGTTTCTCTAGATGCAGATGCATGTGGAGCTATGCTGCCTCTACATGCACTTTCTACATATCTGAAATGGACGAATAAGAAACAAGCAGCATGCGTCCCAACCGGGGTGTCGAGCAGCTAGTCCAATATATATTTCCATTTCAAACCGCTTATTATATGATAAAATCAGATAAAGGAGAGGACATAACTATGGCAGTGGAGTTGAAAGAGAAATTAAGCAACTGGCGAAGAGACCTTCACCAATATCCTGAAACGGGTTTTTTAGAAATACGGACAGCATCGATGGTTGCGTCTGTTTTATCCGAATTGGGATTTACGTTGGAAATGGGAAAAGAAGTCATGTCCGAAAAACATTGCATGGGGAAACCTGATGAAAAAGTGACAGCAGAACATTATGCATGGGCACTTGATAACGGGGCAAATAAAGCATTCGTAGAGCCCTTTAAAGAAGGATACACCGGTATTGTTGCGACTTTGAAAACCAATATTCCAGGGCCTACGATTGCGTATCGTTTTGATATGGATGCACTTGATATTTTTGAATCAGATGCGAATGATCATGTTCCTGTTAAAGAAGGGTTCCGGTCGCAAGTCGATGGGAAAATGCATGCATGTGGTCATGATGCGCATACTGCGATTGGGCTTGGCTTAGCTACTCTTATTGCAGCAGAAAAAGAAAAGCTGTCTGGAACGATTAAGCTTATTTTCCAACCAGCTGAAGAAGGAACTCGTGGTGCCAAATCAATGGTGGAAGCAAATGTTGTAACAGATGTAGATTATTTTATTGCTTCGCATATTGGAACAGGAGTGCCTCACGGACATTTTTTGGCAGCCAATAATGGATTTTTAGCTACTTCAAAGTTGGATGTAGCTTTCCGTGGGACTGCTGCACATGCTGGTGGAAACCCAGAACAAGGGAAAAACGCCTTATTAGCTGCTGCAGCTGCTGTATTAAACGTCCACGCAATTTCTCGTCACTCGCAAGGAGTTTCTAGAGTGAATGTCGGTGAACTGCATGCAGGAAGCGGTCGAAATATTATCGCTAATCATGCAATGATGAAAGTCGAAACGCGTGGGGAGCATGCCGCTATTAATCAGTATATGAAAGAACAGGTAGAGTCCATTGTTGCTGGAGCTGCTAAGATGTACCAAGTTGATTACGAAATAAAGACAGTAGGTGAGGCGATTAACTGTACATGCTCAGAGGAATTAGCACGTATGCTTTATGAATGTGCTAATGCATCTCCAGACATTATTCACGCTGAATTGCAAAATGATGCTGGGGCGGGATCTGAGGATGCCACGTACTTTATGGAGGCAGTCCAGAAAAACGGCGGCTTGGCGACATATTGTATTTTTGGGACAGAGTTAGCTGCCGGGCATCATAACGAAAAGTTCGATATCCACGAAGCAACGCTGCTCTCAGCTGTACAAATTTTGTATAAATCTGTGCATAAACTGTTAGCAGAAGTAGGCTGTAAGTAACGAATATGATAGATATAAGAAGTTGCCATGTCCATAATGAAACTATGGAAGGGAAAGATTTTAAATTAGTGACGGACCTTTAACGATTCAGTATAAGTTAAATATATACAGAGATATTTGTCATTATATTCCATAAGAAGAGGGCACTCACCTTTGCTATAATAAGTTTAAATAAATTTTTGGATAAGAAAACTAACAATGAAGAGTCCTAACGTACAATGATACCCATCATTTGCCTACATGGATTAACGGATATGTATATCAAAATATGCGGAGTATTTTAATTATTTTGAAAATAAAGAAATGCAGAATTTACGCTTTATGATGCTGCGCAGTACTAGCTTGTTAAGAAAAGGCCATAGGGTTTAAGACAAGGCTTGGCATCGTTAAAAAGCGTAAGAACCCCTCGCAAATAAATAATTGATAGACTCCATATTTATCCCATATATAAGGTGCTGTAAGCTCCCGCTTCAGGAGTTGGATAATCTGTACTGCAACAAGTCTAAATGAAAGATAACAGCACCTAAATGCCCTGTCTCGTAAGAGTCCTTTAGGTTATACATACCAATATGGTACGAGTCATCATTGGGGGAGGAATGAAAACACCCCTTGATGGAAGATTCACTTTATGAAAGTTTTTCTATCTTGTTTCAATCATGTTAGAATAATAGATATCACATATTATTGGAACAAGGAAGGATCGTATGACAAAGCAAATTCTGTTTAACGACTGGCAGCCATTATTAAAAGAAGAGTTTCACAAGCCCTATTATCTTCAATTGCGGGAGTTTTTGAAACAGGAGTATACTTCTTACACCATTTATCCAAATATGAACGATATATTTAATGCGTTACACTATACTTCATTTGAAGATGTGAAAGTAGTTATTTTAGGGCAAGACCCGTATCATGGTCCGAATCAAGCTCATGGGCTAAGCTTTTCTGTGAAAAAGGGAGTCGCACTTCCTCCATCTTTAAAAAACATATTTACCGAAATGCAACAGGACTTGGGGCATCCGATCCCCACCCATGGTTCATTGGAATCATGGGCAAAACAAGGAGTATTGTTGTTGAATAATGTGCTTACTGTTCGTAAAGGACAAGCACATTCACATCGAGGAATGGGATGGGAACAATTTACCGATCGTGTCATTCAGTTGCTAAACTATAAAAATGACCCAGTTGTGTATATATTATGGGGAGGGGCTGCACAAAAAAAGCAGGCCCTTATTGATACGAATAAGCATTACATTATCAAGTCTCCCCACCCAAGTCCTTTATCAGCGTATAGAGGATTTTTTGGCAGTAAACCTTTTTCTAAAACGAATAAACTATTAAAGCAACTGGACAGACACCCAATTGATTGGCGAATTGAATAGAAAACGGATAATGGAACTAAAATGAAGAACAAAGGCGCGGGGAGTCTGTTTAGCAACGTAGCAAATGGAACGAAGCAACTAAAGATAAAGGAATTATACCACTAAAATGGGGTATGCTGACGTCTGGACGGCAAGTCTGTTTTTAGTCGGTCTTCCTCTTAGTGACGAACCGATGAGGCCTTATCGTAGGGCACATTTCTAAAGTCGCATCGTTGCTGGGCTCATGCGTCGGACGTGGTTATTTCGTTATCCACAAGCACCTTATTTTATAACAAAGGCGTGGAATGATGGTAATTCCATGCCTTTTCTAAATTATCCCTAAAATGGAAGTTAGCCCTTTTAAAGTTATATTCCCATTGACAGTGTTCCACCTTCTAAGAAGAGCTTAACAAACTTAAAGCGTTCTCTAGTCGAAAATTAAATATTGACATAGGATATGAAGCTAGATTAGTATATTAATAATATATTATGCATATTAATACATCGGAGAAACGAGGAGAAGTCATGGAGCATATGGGAGTTATTTCTTTAATTCCACCAATAGTAGCAATTGTATTAGCTGTTATATTTCGGAATGTTATTGTATCTTTATTCACGGGTATATTTGTGGGACTGTTAATGCTCACAAATGGAAATCCAATTACTGCAACAACGAGCACTATCCGCGACTATTTATTCCCACAGTTAACTGATAGCTACAATGCAGCCGTGATCGTTCTATTATGTTTTATCGGCGGGTTTGTTGCTTTAGTAGAGCGTTCGGGTGGGGGCGCAGCTTTAGCAACAAGAACGGTTAAGTGGATTAACACAAAAGCGAAAACCCAATTATCAGCATGGTTTGGAGGCATCATTATCTTTTTTTCCGATATGGGCACACCTTTAATTGTTGGTCCTGTATTCGAAAAATTGTTTGATAAAGTAAAAGTATCGCGAGAAAAATTGGCTTGGATTCTTGATTCTACATCCTCACCCGTTGCTATTTTAATTCCGTTCATAGGTTGGGGAATATATATCATGGGTATTATGAAAGAAGAATTTGATCGATTAAGTATCACATCGTCTGAATTTACAACGTTTGTTCAAGCAATTCCATTTCAATTCTATGCGATTCTATCGGTAATTATTGTTCCAATTGTAGCATTAACCAAAATGGATTTTGGAGCGATGGCAAAAGCAGAAAAACGAGTGCAGCAGACAGGACAAATTTACTGGCAACGATCAAAGCCATTGCGCAAAGCGGATGTAACCGAAGATTCTTTGCCTGCGACTCATCCGATGCTAATTTGGCTGCCTCTTGCTGTATTGTTTATAACCTTATTTAGTTTATTGATTGCTTATGGTTTTCCAGTCAAATCTGTACCAGGTAGCGATTTCCGCGTCGCTTTAAGCACCGCTTACTTATTTGCTGCCGTTATTTTAATGATATTAATGGTATCATTTAAAGTGAAGAAAATAAGTACGATCTTGGATATTTATTTAAAGGGCATGCAACGAATGGTTCAAGTTATTTTAATTTTGGTTTTGGCGTGGGCATTGGGCTCTTTATTAGGTGAAATGGGGACAGCAGCGTATATCGTTGAACAACTAGATGGTAATGTGTCAGGTAATATGGTACCAGCCATTATTTTCTTAGCAGCAGCAAGTATGTCATTTGCAACCGGAAGTTCATGGGGAACTTTCGCAATTATGCTTCCGCTTGCTATTCCTATGGCAGATGGTCTTAATGCTCCAATGCTTGTTAGTATAGGAGCTGTATTATCAGGAGGGTTATTTGGTGATCATTGCTCGCCGATTTCGGATTCCACCATTTTAGCATCAACAGGGGCAGGCTGTGATCATATGGATCATGTAAAAACGCAATTACCATATGCGTTAACCAATGGGGTGATTGCCCTAGTGTCATTTATTATCGCTGGGTTTACGGAGAGTCATTGGACTGTATTCATAAGTATTGCACTGATGATGATGATATTTGTAGTTTTATCCCGAATAAAAGGTGCCGTTAGACCCCTCAACGGGGAGACAGAGTAGTTACTAAGCGTTTTACGAGTGGGGGAAAGGCACCTATATCCTATATTTACGATTCGTTCAAGTAGCGTAAGACCATCCCTTGAGGTACTAACAATCAATGGGATGAAAGACCCCTCACTGATGGAAGGCTCACTTTATCAAAATGGAAAAATAAACAGTAGGGAGTGGAAAATATAGCATGAAGCTTTGGGGCGGAAGGTTTACAAAAGAAGAAGACAAACTGATGAAGGTGTTTAATTCATCATTAGAAGAAGATCTGGCTCTCGTGGAAGAAGATATTGCCGGGAGTATTGCTCATGCAGAGATGCTCGTTCATTGCAATATATTATCTAAAAAAGAGGGAGAGAAAATACTCCAAGGTCTCCATAATATAAAGCAAGATATTGAAAGTGGAAA
The DNA here is from genome assembly GCF_009917385.1 of Roseburia sp. 1XD42-34. Lineage (GTDB taxonomy): Bacteria > Bacillota > Bacilli > Bacillales > Amphibacillaceae > Virgibacillus. The sequence continues at coordinate 27,027 of NZ_QWLJ01000022.1, forward strand.
ACTTACAGTAGAAGGAGAGCATGAAGATATTCATAGCTTCGTGGAAGCTACATTAACAGAGATGATCGGAGAAGCGGGAAAGAAGCTGCATACATCACGAAGCAGAAATGATCAGGTTGCCACAGATTTAAAGCTATATGCGAAGAGGCAGGCATTGGAAACTATTCGCGCATTGCAATCATTGAATGATAGCTTGGAAAAAACAGCAACAGCAAATCGACAAATCATCATGCCTGGTTACACCCATTTGCAGCGCGCCCAAGTAGTGACTTTTGGCTATCATTTACGTGCATATATAGAAATGTTTAAAAGAGATATCAAACGGTTAGAGCACACGATGGAAAATTCAAATGACAGCCCATTAGGTTCTGGGGCATTAGCAGGAACCACTCATACTATTGACCGGCAAATCACTGCAGAAAAACTGGGCTTTCGCAAACCGACAGTTAATTTTATGGATGGTGTAAGCGATCGGGATTTTATTCTCGAACTATTATCTGATTTATCGATTATTATGATGCATTTAAGTAGGTTAAGTGAAGAACTTATTTTATGGAGCAGTCAAGAATTTTCGTTTATTAAAATTGATGATGCATATGCTACAGGCAGCAGTATTATGCCACAAAAAAAGAACCCTGACGCTGCTGAACTGATTAGAGGAAAGACAGGAAAGGTATACGGTGCACTGGTCGCTGCATTAACAACGATGAAAGGTTTACCACTTGCTTATAATAAAGATATGCAAGAAGTAAAGCTACCGATGTTTCAAGCAGTAGAGGAAGTATTGCTTTCTGTGCAAATGATGGATAAGATGATCGCTACTATTCATGTGAATGGCGAACAAATGAAGCAAGCGATCAAAGCAGGCTTTTTAAACGCAACTGAAGTAGCAGATTACCTTGTACAAAAAGGCGTTCCTTTCCGTGACGCACATGAAATTGTCGGGGCAATCGTCTTGTATTGCGAAGAAGCAGGGAAAAGCATTGAGCAATTGACATTAGAAGAGCTGCAGAAATTTAGTGATTGTATGGAAGAGGATATATTTGATTATGTAGAGTATACGAATTTATTAAAGCGGGGAAATAAACGAGAAATGTTGGAGTAAATAAGCCTTGTTCCTGGCTGTTTCACATTTCAACCTAATTGCTGTGCTGCCTTTGTCTGTAGTGTCGAAGCAGCACAGCTATAAAAGTGAACATCATTTTTTGCCTTTCTGCTTGCATCAACGGGAAAGCATGGTGCTTGAGTCATGCATGTCTTCAAAGTAATTGATGTCGTTTAAAGCTACGCATCAACCCATCATTTTCAGCCTTTGACGTGATCTCTTTGGCCACTTTTTTTAAATCCTCTGTAGCATTTTCCATGGCAATTCCATAGTGAACAGCTTCAAACATTTTAATATCATTGTCCCCGTCTCCATATGCCATGCTTTGCTCTTTGGAAATTTGTAAATAATCTAATACAAATTCAACGGCTTTGTATTTATCTACTCCTTTAACAGCGATTTCTCCACTTTCTGAACCAAATTGTGCAACCGTTGTTCGATACATAGTAAATTCTTTGTCAAAGGTATTGCTGATTTCCTGAAACGGATGTGCTTTGCTGCTAATGAAGGATATTTTATTCACATTTCCATAGTCAATGGCTTTATGTTGGTAACTGTCCAGTAGTTGATAAAACCAGTGAAATTCTAGATCTGCATTTTCAAATGCTTCACTTCCTTCAGGTAAGCCCTCTGTAATACGCTTTCGTATAACATCTTTACAATTCTCACTTCCGAACAGTCCGTCATTGGATTCAAGATAGTAACCAATTTGATAGCGATGAAAATATGCAATGATTTGACGTACTGCATCTTCTGGCATTGTTTGATGATAAACAAGCTCATTATTTACTTCAATATAACCGCCTCCAGCTCCAATAATTCCATCAAAACCAATTTCTAATATACTGGAAATTATTTCAGGTCTAGACCGCCCTGTACAAAGATACACGATATGGCCATTCTCTCTGGCAGCACGAATAGCATGTCTAGCAGATGAAGGGACTTTTCCGTCTGGTGTAGTTAATGTTCCATCCACGTCGATAAAAATAACTTTCTTATTCAAATTTATTAAACCCTCCCCAAATATTAGCTATTAGACCACCAAAGAAGGAGAAACCTTCTAGGATGGTCCCTTTTATCGGTATATAAGTTTCTGTAAGACTTTTACTTTAGGAGCGGGATAATCTTGTACTGTAACAAGTCTAAGTGATGGATAAATTTCCCTAAATGCTCGATTCTTTCAGGAGACCTTTAGGTCATACCCTTGGACCACTAACCATCAGTGGGGAATGAATCAAACCCCACTGATTGAAGATGCAATTTATTGCTTATTAACCTAGATTTTCACCGTTAGAAGCAATTACATCTTTATACCAATAGAAGGAATCTTTTCTATATCGTTTTAGGCTTCCATTTCCTTCGTCGTCTTGATCGACGTAAATAAATCCGTATCTTTTTGACATTTGTGACGTACCACAGCTAATTAAATCAATACATCCCCATGTGGTGTATCCCATTAGTTCAACGCCATCTTTAATTGCCTCTTTCATTTCGATAATATGTTTTTTAATATAGTCAATACGATATGGATCATGGACTTTTCCATCTTCGGTGAGTTCATCTCGTGCGCCTAATCCATTTTCTACAAGAAACAATGGTAATTGATAACGGTCATACAATTTGTTTAATGAAATACGTAACCCAATTGGGTCAATTGGCCAATCCCATTCAGATAGCTCCAAATGCTCATTTTTGATCGGGCTGTCAAATGAACCAGCTATTTTGGCAGCATCAGGGCGTGCTTCTGTCACATGGCTCATATAATAACTGAAAGCAATAAAGTCAACAGTTCCTTCCTGCAATATTTTTGCATCTTCTGGTTTTGTATCAAGGTTGATATTGTTCTCTGCAAAATAGCGTGTCATATATTTTGGGTATTTACCACGAGCTTGTACATCAGGATAGAACATATTAATTTGATCCGCTTTTAACGCTTGTAATTGATCCTCTGGTTTGGTTGTTCGTGCATAAGATTCAATTTGGTTAATCATACAGCCAATTTGAGCATTGGGCATGATTTCTCTTGCCGATTTTACAGCAAGTGCACTAGCTAAAAATTGGTGATGAGAGGCTTGATATGCTGCTTCCTCGACATGTTCTACTTTATCAGCTAGAACACCAGCACCTGTATAAAGGCTATTTAAATTCATATTCATTTCATTAAACGTAATCCAATACTTTACTTTATCTTTATAGCGTTCAAAAAGAACACGAGCATATTTTTCAAATAGACCTACTAATTCACGACTTATCCAGCCGTTATACTTTTGTGTTAAAGTAAGTGGCATTTCGTAATGAGACATGGTTACAAGCGGTTCAATGCCGTGTTTTGCACATTCATCAAAAACCTTATCATAGAAAGCTAAACCAGCTTCATTTGGTTCATCTTCTAATCCAGTTGGAAAAATACGTGCCCACGAAATAGATAAGCGAAATACTTTAAATCCCATCTCTGCAAATAGCGCAATATCTTCTTTATAGCGATGATAGAAGTCAATTCCCCAGCGCTTAGGGAATAAATATTTATCAGGATGATTTAAATACGCTTCTAATTCCATAGAGTTCACATTAAATGTGAAGTTATCTACTTTACCTCCAGCGTATGGGTCCTTATATGCTGCCATGTCAGAAGTAGATAGACCTTTTCCATCCTTGTCATAAGCACCTTCAATTTGGTTAGCTGCAGTGGCTCCCCCCCATAAGAATCCTTTAGGGAATGTTGTTTGTAATAAATGTTTCATCTTATAGTCCTCCTTTAATTAATAGCTATCTATATGAACCCCCGATGGGGATGTTCACTTAATTAACATGACTAATTTATCATCACATGCAGTGACACGTTTTTTAGATGTAGCAATTACGTCTAGAAAATGAGCTGAATTTGTTACGATAATCGGTGTAATAATTGAAATGTCTTGTTTTTTAATAGTTTCAATATCAAAGGTTAATAGCTTGTCTCCGAGTTTGATATCATCATCGACTTGCACATTTAGTGTAAATCCCTCACCGTTTAAATTCACCGTTTCTAACCCGATATGAATGAGTAATTCAACTCCATCATTAGAAGTAATGCCAATTGCATGGCACGTGGGCGCTATCGTTGTTACTTTTCCGGAAAATGGTGCGACTACGACACCGTCTTTTGGCTCAATAGCTAGCCCTTTTCCCACAAGGCCCTCTGCAAACGTGGCATCTGGAACAGATTCTAAGGGCATTACTTTTCCAGTAATTGGTGATAGAATGTCAATGGTTATATCCTTTTCTGGTGTTGTATCATGCGTTGCAGCTTGTAAGGGGTTTTCTTCGTCCTTAAAGCCAAGTAATAAAGTCATGATAAGTGAAATAGTAAAACTTGCTGTGACACCTATTAGCGCATAGAGTAAATTATTGGTACCACTCATGATGTATGTGGGAATAGACATGATACCTGGTACTGTAAATGCTGTTGTTTTTACGACAAGTGTTCCAAAAATTGCACCACCAACAGCCCCCCCAACTAAACTTGCATAAAATGGTTTCTTTAATTTCATCGTAACTCCGTATATAGCTGGTTCAGTAATCCCAAACATTGCTGGTATAAAAGTGGAGAAAGATAGCTGTTTCATTTTTTTATTTTTTGTTTTAATTAACACGCCTAATGTTGCACCAGCTTGCGCTAGATTAGCGACAAAGTTCATTGGCAAGAGCATGATGTCATACCCATATTTATCGAAGCTAGCAAATGATCCAGGGAAAAATGCATAGTGCATACCTGTAATAACGATAAGCGGCATCAGACCACCCATCAGTAATCCAGCAAATGGGCCAGCGACATCAAACAGACCTGAGAAAAATGCATCTAAATAGATACCGGCATAGCTTCCTAATGGTGCGATAAACAATAACGTTAACGGTGCAGTTACGACCAAGGTTAATAATGGAACGAAGATAATACGTAACGACCGTGGAACGATTTTATCTGCACCTTTATGAATATAACTTAAAAGCCAAACACCTAATATAATGGGGATGACTGAGGAAGCATAGCTGTTCATTGGTATTGGCAAGCCAAGGAAGCTTAAACTATCTACTTCTGTTCCAGCAGCATATTCCATTATCTTTGGATACATCAAAATACCTGCCAACGCAACAGAGAGGGATGCATCGGTATTGAATTTTTTCGCAGCCGAAAATGCGATTAAGAACGGTAAAAAGTGAAACGGTGCATCAGAAATAAAATGTAAAATTTCATATGTTGAACTCTGATTAGAAAGTAACTGTAAGGCTATAAATAAAGCTAGCAATCCTTTTAATAATCCAGCACCAACAATAGCTGGTAGAATTGGCGTAAATATACCAGAAATAACGTCAAATATGCGTTCAATGACATTCCCTTTTTGTCTTTTAGAAGATGAAGGATGGTTGCTTCCATCACTACCTGTTAGTCGGCTGACTGCTGCAAAAACTTCTGCTACTTGATTACCAATAATGACTTGGAATTGTCCGCTTTTAAATTGTGCCCCTAAAACACCGTCAAGTGCTCTGATTTTGTCTATATTTACTTTGTCATTACTAATTACATTAAAGCGCAAGCGAGTAATACAGTGCCAACTTTGCAAAATGTTTTCTTTCCCGCCCATTTCTTTAACGATTTTTTCTGCAAGCTTTTGCTTGTTCATGATTCGTCCCTTCTTCCGTTTTATTATGGTTGCTAAAAGCAAAGCATGAATAAAAAAACCTAAGCGAAATTCACACAGCAGTTAATGGCTGTCGTAAATTTTGCTTAGGTTAATGCCTGGTTAAGTAACACACCTAACAAATTATTTATCTATTCTCTTGGAAAATACGCTCTATATGAATAACTAAAAATGCAATTTCGTCATAAGTAACTTCCCAGTTGAATTCTTTTTCTACCATTTCTTTAATGATTAACCCACACGCATAACTTTTCATATATCTTTCTTCAATAGTTTTCTTTAAAGCCTCATCCATTTGAATGTTTTCCTGGTGGTTCATCTTTTGTCGGGCTATGAAATAGCGTAGATGGGTAATAAATCGAGAATAGTTAATGGTCGTTTTATCGATATTTACTTCAAATAATCGTTGAATAATTTTTACAATATTTTTTATTAGCTTGGTAATTTGTATCGTTTCTTCCATGGATGAGCTATCAATTTGCGCATTGACAAAGTGAAGCGCAATGAAGGCAGCTTCCATTTCCGGAAGGCTATAGCCTAAATCTTCTTTAATGATTTGGACAGCCATTTTACCTACTTCATATTCTTCATAATACAAGTAAGGAATTTCCCATTGTAGTGGGTTATCTTTATTTATGTCATGGTTTCTTTTATCTGTAGCAAATTGCAAATGGTCTGCTAAAGAGAAAAGAATGGACTGATTTAATTTTTTGTGAAGCTTTTCTTCACCGAAACGAATAATTTTCTCTGTAACTGCTAATAGTTCTGGAGAAATTTGTTCTAAAAAAGTACTTGTTTGCATGTTTTTTTCTGCCTTGAAAATTTGGGTGGCTTTTGATTCATCCACTAAATCACCATATTTTTTTTTGAAACCGATACCAGTGCCAAATATAATTAATTCTTCATTTTCTTCTGACTTGGCTAAAATGATATTGTTGTTTAATGATTTTATGATTTTAAGCAATTTAGTCTCACCCCTAAAAAAGCCATAAAAAAACACCAATATCAAAACATAACAGAAAATGAAGAAAGTTCACTTACGTTACATTTGACTTGGTGGTGCCTGATCGAGTCAGTAACACTCCTGTATCCTACTTTAAATTTATCATATACGTAAAGCGTTGTCAATACCTTAAAATGTGGGGAGACTATCAGATATTTATGGGAACTACTTTAAAAAGTGGATACAAAAAACTTTAAGGAAAAGTAAAATTGCCTAAGGTCAAAAATTTTACTTTATTGAAAAATGATTAAAAGATGTTTTGTTTACAATCAACACATAGGGTCTTTTTTTGAGAGATAAGAAAGTATGAAAATTTTGGCATTGGAATAACGTATAACGGAATAGCCACGTCCGGCGCATGAGCCCAGCAACTACGCAACTTCACGACTCGCCCTACGATAAGTCATCATTGGTTCGTATCCTCACCATGATTCCTAAAACTTTAGTCGCTTCGTTCCAGTTGCTACGTTGCTAAACGGGCGCTTTCGCCTTTGTTCTATTATACATGGATTCAGTTAAAATCATTTGCTAAACGTTCGTAATGCTTATATAAAGAATGGAAACTACCATAATACGTTTTGTACCAAGGCTTTTTTTTGCCACAAAAATGCACGATCGATGTATGATTTATCACATAGTCCATATCGACTTTATGTTTGCTCTTTATTTTATAATAATAATAAAATCGTGCATCAAAATTATAAATCACTTCATCGATATCTTTAATATATTTAGAATATAGACCGTTTAAAATATCCTGATCCGGGAGAATTAATTTCTTTTTATTTTCTTCGACAAACTCATAAATTGCTTGCTCCGATATGGACTCTCGTTGTTCCGTTAAATTTAGTAACAATACACCAGAATTATAATAGGCATCTACATCATATGGTCGTAATCTGAGTTTATTAATATTTGTAATTGGCGTACGATCATGATAGGCAGCAGCATACAAATAGCCAGAAATGTCCATGTTATACAAATCTCGTATGGAATTGATAACCAAAATATCTGGATCGAGATAAAGAACTCTATCCAGTGAAGTAGGCAAAAACTTATATGCTAATAACCGGTAATACATTTCCTTTGAAAAGTGTTTAACAACAGGAGCATTAGCAAAATGATGCCCTTCTACGGTGATGGTTTCTAACTGATGTCCATGCTCTTCTACAAAGTTAGTCAGCATATTTATTTCACTATCTCTTAATGAAGATTGCATGACGTAAATGCAGAATGAATCTCTTTGATGATGGGCAAATAGAGAATAAAGCATCACTTTTAATGGATGTAAATAATTGGAATCAACCGTAACTAAAATATTCATAAACATATCTCCCACTATCAGTTTGTTAAGTGACTCCATAAATAAAATGGACCATATCGCATTTCTAACCTTGTTTATTTTTCAAACAAACATTTTATTATTTTCAAGCTTATTCACTTTATCTCACATATAAGGCAGGTAAGACCTTTACTTCGGTATTATGGGATGAAATTTAAGAGGATAAGCGATGGATTCAACTCCCAAGTCAAATGCCTGAATCGATTCAGAGGTATTAAACCATATCCCTGTGATACGAACCGTTAGAAAGAATAACATATCCCCAACTGATGGAAGATCCCTTTATGTAAATAAAGGTGGATTATTTATTGATTCCACTTAAAAGATAAATATGCTCTTTGGTTTATCTTAATATGTAAAATAAAAATGGTGGGGCTAACCATTTTCTACGTCTCGGGTTTTTGTTCTATACGCCTGTGCTTTTTCATAAACATGTCGTTGTATCAGAAATTTTCAATCGCTATTGTTTATTAATTTGGATACGACGCTTGTTGCTATCTTTTGTTTTTGGAATGTGAAGGTATAGAATGCCGTTTTTATGGTCAGCACTGATTTTGTCTGTGTTCACATTATCAGGTAATGCGAAAGAACGCTGGAATGATCCGTAGTTGTGTTCAATAATACGCATTTCTGTATCATTGTCTTCTGTTTCTATTTGCTGCTTTTTCTCACCTTTTATCGTAAGCATGTTGTTATCAATTTCAATTTCAATATCAGCTGGATCCATACCAGGAATTTCGGCTTCTACAATATACTTATCTTTCTTTTCACGGATATTGCATGCCAATGAACCACCTTGTTCTCTATTCCAAAAACTTCCGTTAGTGAAAAATGGGTCATTGAAGAAGCGTTCAAACATCCCATCAATCTCATTTTTAAATTTGCGTAAAGGTTGGTCGTCTCCATTCCATCTTTTAATTGGATTCATTTCTATTCCTCCCTTAAATAACATTTTTAATTCTACCAATGCTGCTTTTATTTAATGAAAGGAAAAATGGATACAACGACAAAAAAACTTAACGATGATCGAAAAGTTGCTACAGACGTGAGTTTTACTTTGGTTAGCCCTGTTAAACTCCCCTCTATATTATATATAGCCGTTATCAATAAAATAAAACCTCTAGCAAATAAAATAAAAAAGTTCCGTAAAAACAAACTATTTTAACTAATCCGTCTATAAAATTTGATAAAAGGAAGGAGGGAAGGGAGCTAATTATATAACGTGAATCTTTCAGCAGTGGGGGTTTTCATTCATCGTCCTAAGTAAGCACCTAAATACCCTTTTTCGTAAGAGACCTTTAGGTCATATGTTGCAGTACAAATGATCCGACTCCTCAAGCGGGAGTCGCACAGCACCTTATATGCGAAAAAATCTTTTGTAAAGCTTTAACAGCTTACCTTGTACAGAAAATGATCCCGCTTATGGGCAATCTTTATCTAAGGATTTAGCGGATGGATAATTATCTTTTCCCATTAAATTTTCTAATAGGTTGATAACGAGCAAGCGCTTATTAACTCCAAGTTTTTTATATGTGATGCTGACATAGTCTCGAACTGTTTTTTCCTTTAAGTGCAGTATTTTTGCAATTTCCTGGTTTTTTTTCCGTTGATATAAGAGATAGACAATATCTAGTTCCCTCCATGTTAGGTCGATGTCTTTTTCCAACAGCTTGGAGTGTAAACGCTGTTTTTCGTCCCCTTTTTGTAGTTGGTGAGCGATGGCCGTAGCAATTTCCTTTGGCATCACATAATGATTATGATAAACGTTTTCGATCATGGATATAAAATTGGAATAATTTGATTGACTTAGGAAAAATCCCTCTACACCAACCATTACACTTTGGGTAATGAAGGCTTGATTAATAGAGGTCAGAATATAAATAATTTTTATTTGCTTCGATATGCTTTTGATCGTTTTAGTTAATTCTATCACAAAGGGATGCGATTGATTTACTTGGAAAATTACAATATCCGGTTGTTTTTTTAATACCATACGCTGTACTTCATCTTGTTGAAAATAGACGCCTAAAAACTCCATATTCTCTTCTTTATCAATAATTAAACGTATCCCTTCACTAGATATTCCTTCACGATCTACAAGTAAAATTTTTATCACTGCTCATCTCTCCGTTCTCCATCAACTGATTTTCCTGTTCCTTATAGCCTTGCCAAAAAGTGTGATAAAAATGATCGATTTTCTACTTTCCCTTTATGTATTGGATTTAATTTGTCGGGGTTTTATCTATAGAAGCAAACTTGTTTTTATACACGATAAACATTTTTTAAAATGTATGATTAATCTAGGCATGTTACTAGGATAGAGTACGATTCTAGACAAATTCTAAACAAATTGGAGAGAAGAGGGGACTTATAGATCAGGTGATTTTGTTTGCAATAGCCGTTAGTAGGTTTTTATAGTTATCTAGATGTTGGAGCGCAAAAAGTAAACGAAAAAATGGGGAGTGCTATTTTAGGATGAAGAGATGGAGAAATTCATTTTTTCATTAGAAAAACTCGGCTTGTCCAGGGCGGATTCGTGAAGTCACATTGTTGCTGGGCGATGGAGCAAGAACGTAGCTATTCGGTTATTTTGTTAGTCCTATACAATAAAAAACTCCCCAATGCTTCGCGCAAAGGGGAATCTGAAAGACGATTATTTTTAATCAGCTATTTATATTTTACAGCGTTTTTGGCGTTAGCTCAAAACAGCGTTTATAAATCCATTGGTAGTCTTTTTCTGTTAACTCTCTCGGATTACCAACTGTTTGTGGATCGTTTATTGCCTCTTTAGATAGGCGATCAATCATATCTGGAGAGACACCTTGTTCTTCAAGTGTAGGGATATCCAGTTCCTTCACTAGCAGATATACTTCCTTTACAGCTGCTTTTGCTGCTTCTTCGGTTGTCATATGAAATGTATCGACACCTAACGCTTGGGCTATTCGGGCAAATTTATCAGGGTGCCCTTTCCAATTATACTCCATTACTGGACCAAGCATAGCGGCAACACACTGACCATGAGCAACTGGAATAATTCCACCTAATGTCTGAGACATGGCATGAGCTGCACCAGCTGATTCACTTCCATAAGACAGTCCAGCAAGCATAGCGGCTTGGGCCATTCCGTAGCGAGCTTCTAGATCACCTCCGTCTGCATACGCACGTCGAATATATTTCCCTACATATTCCATTGCTAATAGTGCGACAGCGTCTGTTACCGGTTGGGCAAAATGCATGGTATAGCATTCAATTGCATGAGCTAATGCGTCTATTCCTGTCATTGCTGTTACGTGTGGCGGCATAGAAACATGCAATGTAGGGTCAATGATTGTTAAATGTGCTGCGATTAACGGACCACCTGTATTAAATTTGAATTCTCGCTCTTCATCGGTTATAACTGCCCATTGGGTAACCTCAGATCCAGTTCCAGCTGTTGTCGGAACTGTTGTTAAAGGTGGAATGCGATATGCTAACGGTTTTTTTCCTTCCGCAGCTTCATAATCTAATACACTAGCATTATGCGTAATTTCAACGCCAATAGCTTTAGCAGTATCCATGGAGCTACCTCCACCAACAGCAACGAGTCCATTACAATTTTCTTGCCTATATAACTTGGAGCCTGCTGCTATTAAACGTACGGGTGGATTTGGCTCTACTTTATTGAAAATAACTATTTCAACCCCAGCTTCTTGTAAATACTTTTCTACTGATTTTGTTACCCCAGCTTTATAAATGCCAGGGTCAGTAACTAATAAAACTTTTGATACACCAAGCTGTTTCACTTCATTTCCGATAGATTGTATGGCATTAATGCCATGCTTTATAGTAGTCGGTATTTCAAATGTATGCAATTTGTACATATGTTCCATTTTCATATTTAAACCCATGGATGATGAACCCTCCTATTATTTGTACTTTTTGTAGATTTTTAAGCCAAAACGATGTGAACAAATTTACTTCTTTAGGAGATGGCTTATGTCTCCTTGGTTAACCAAGTTTCCTTTAGAACCAATTCAGCGCTTTTGGTCGTAAATTTTGAAATACATGCTTTATTTCTTGATACTCTTCTAGTCCTGCTTTACCAAGTTCGCGGCCAATGCCAGATTGCTTAAATCCACCCCAAGGTGCATGTGGAAAATATACATTATAATCATTCATCCAAACCGTGCCCATTCGCATTTTTGCAACACAGCGTTCTGCTTTGGCAATATCCTTCGTCCACACACCCCCAGATAGACCATAGATAGAATCATTTGCTAGTTGAATGGCTTCCTCTTCGGTTGTAAAAGTTTCCACAGTTATCACAGGCCCAAATCCTTCATTTTGCACGACACTCATATCTGATGTGCAATTCGTAAGCACAGTGGGTAAATAAAAGAATCCATCCTGTAATTCAGGCACATCAGGCTGTTTTCCGCCGACAGCTATTACGGCTCCTTCACTTTTTCCGATTTCCACGTATTGAATGACTTTATTTAAGTGTTCTTTAGAAATAAGCGGTCCCATTTGGGTAGAAGATTCAAAGCCATTTCCTAAACTAATGTTTTTCACCCGTTCCACTAAAGATTCAACAAAGGAATCGTGAATTTTTTCTTCAATAATGATTCTTGTACCGGCTGAACAAATTTGTCCAGCATGAAAATAAACGGCGTTTAATGCTTGATCAACCGCTATATCTAAATCGGCATCGGCGAAGATAATATTGGGGTTTTTTCCACCTAATTCGAGAGCAAGTTTTTTCACATTTGAACTAGCCGATTGCATAATTTTCTTTCCGGTATTCATTCCACCTGTAAAAGAAATCAAATCAACTTCCTGATTAGACGATAGTTCTACGCCAACGGTATCCCCTTTTCCTAGCACGAGGTTCACAACGCCTTTTGGCAGTTCTGCTTCCTCCATTAATTCAAAAACTTTTACCGTTGTTAATGGTGTTATTTCACTTGGCTTCATAATTAATGTATTTCCGGCAGCCAGTGCTGGTGCTAGCTTCCATGAAGCCTGTAATAATGGATAATTCCACGGAGTAATTTGACCGCAAACTCCAACAGGCTCATAAACTACTTTGCTCATTGTATTCGGTATAGGAGAGTCAATGATTTCTCCGCCATGTTTATCTGCTAATTCGGCATAATAACGAAATACACCTGCTATATCCACCATATCGCCACGACTCTCATCAAGTGTTTTACCTGTATCGAGCGTTTCCAACTGAGCTAGTTCTTCATTATCTCGTTCGATTAAATTTGCTATGGTATGTAACTTTTTATTACGTTCTGTTGCTGATGTCCTTGACCATTCTCCTTCATCAAATGCTTCTCTTGCAGCAACTATGGCAGCTCTTGTATCCGTTTCATCGCTCTCTGTCGCTTGAGCAATGATTTCCTGGTTAAATGGGTTTATAATATCACGTTTGTTGCTTGTATGAGAGGTTACCCATTTCCCATTGATAAAATTTTGTTTGAAATTCACTATTCTCCCTCCAGATTTATTAAAATTGTTAAATTTTTATTTAACGTTCTTAACATTTTTAACATAACATGCTATGATTAGAATTGTCAAAATAAAGAATGAGATTTAAATGTGAACTAGCGAAAAAATCCTTCCACTGTTGAAGGTTGCATTTGACATATTTTATTGATGCGTTAACATTAAGTTTGTAAAATATATATTTAACGCATTGAACGAATTTATCCCGCATATAAGGTGCTGTAAGACTCCCGCTTCAGGAGTTGGATAATCTATACTGCAACACAAGTCTAAGCGGGAGATAACAGCACCAAATGCTCTATTTCTTTAGGTTATACTGTAGTACTAACCATTAATGGGGATGAATGAAAACCTAAATATTGAAGGTTCACTTTATTTTAAAGGAGGGAAGACGATGGCTGCATCTCATGATGAAATAGCACGAGAAAAATTGGAAGAAGCAAAAGGTTATGTTATCGAAACCATCGCAGAAACGATGGATGTGTATGGTGTAACACCAGCCGCAGGAAAGCTTTATGCAACCATGTACTTTAAAGAGCAAATGAATCTCGACGAAATGCGCGAAGAACTCGGCATGAGTAAACCAAGTATGAGTACAAGCGTTAGGAAGCTACAAGAAAATGAAATGGTAAAGAAAAAATTTCAAAAAGGTTCTCGCAAACATACGTATGCTGCGGAAAAGGACTTTTTCCATTCCTTTATGTCTTATTTTTGTCAATTATGGGACCGAGAAGCAAAAATGAACATGGAAGCTATTAAACATGCAGAATTTACGTTAGATCAAATTTTTGAAGATGAGAATGTGTCAAGTGAATTGATTGAGGAAGCACGAGAAATCTATGAACAGCTTGAACAATCAAAGGTATATTACCGGTGGCTTGAACGTTTAGTTGCTAGTATACGATCAGAAGAGATTTACGAATTTTTGCCGAAAAATCCGTAATATAAGATGACCGAAAAAGTAACAAAATATCCCTTATGGCACGTCTCTTGCGACGTAGGTTTAAAATTTTCCTTAACATCACTCATGTATGGTAAGGAATGAAGAAGCAGGTTGCCCTAGTTAAGCTTGTTACTAAAAAAGTTCGGCATTGATAAGGTGCAAGTGTTGATCCAGTAATAGGGGTATGAAGGTTATCATTGACCTTGTACGGTTTTGCAAACGCAATACAAAATAGGATGGGAGAGAGTAACTCAATTTATGTTTTTTATGAAGAGAAAGTTAATCAGTTTCAGTTTGGTGTTAGTCGTTCTATTAGCTGCATGTGGAGAAGAAACAGACTCAAAAAATGAAGCAGATTCATCAACAGGGGAAAAAGGTACAATTGAAATGGCGCAAATTAGTTGGGCAGAAAATATTGCTGTTTCTAATATGTGGAAGGTTATTTTAGAAGAACAGGGCTATAAAGTGAACTTAAACTTGTTGGATATGGGAACCATTATGAAAGCCTTAGCAGAAAATGAACTGGATATTAATTTAGAGGTGTGGCTTCCTGTACAGGATCAGGCCTATTTACAAGAGTATAAAAATAACGTATTCTTCTCTGAAGAACCTTGGTATGATAATGCAAAGGTTGGACTTGTTGTTCCTGAATACTTAGAAGAAATTAATAGCGTGGAAGATCTAAATAAACATAAGGATATGTTCAACGGAGAGATAACGGGTTTTGACGCTGGTGCAGGAACGATGGAAGTAACTGAAGAATTAATAAAAGCGTATCGTTTAGATTACGAATTGATTCCAAGCTCTGAACCGGCTATGATTACGGAGATCGCTCAAGCAATAAAGAATGAAGAGCCGATCGTTGCTCCACTTTGGAATCCGCATCGGGTATTTTCTCAATATGACTTAAAATATCTTGAAGACCCGAAGCAAGTGTACGGAGAAGTAGAAAAAATCCATCATGCGACAAGACAAGATTTTAAAGATGACTTTCCAGAAGTAGCCGAGTGGCTCAAAAATTGGAAAATGGATGATGCATCGATCGGAGAGTTAATGACTTATGTGAATGAAACAGAGGAGCCGATTGATGGAGCAAAAAAATGGGTTGAGGATAATCAAGATTTGATTAATCAATGGTTAGAACTAGAAGATGGTGGCAACTAATTACTTTCATAGAGCTTATAAGACTGTCGGGAGTCCGACAGTCTTTTCTTTTGAGAGATAAGAAAGTGTAAAATTGCTAGCTTGTGTATAATGACATAACCGATTAAGGCACGTTTGGCGCAATCGTCCAGAAAGATTATCTGTATTTGGTTAGATGATTTGAATAAATTTTTCCTTTACAAGAGTTTTTCTAACTCTAATGGCAGTCATCCGCACACAATTCGAAAAGCAGAAGGTGCCTATTTATGAGCAAATACATCAACTTCGTTTAACAGCGAAGAATAACCTGTACAGTATTCCTGGAATATAAAACGCTATCATATTGACGATAAAGATGTGTTTCAATTATTATAGTTTTAAAATAATTCGTTAAAAATGAACCAAGTACATGGTTACATTAAGATGATCCGTGCAGGTTTGATTTATTTTTAGTAGATTATTTCATTGGCTCAGAAGCAATCCAATCATTTTTTCTTGCTGTCTAGGAAATTATAAAATTTTCCAGCTGTGGATAAACTTACGAAGTTATTTAGCCACGTCCGGCGCAAGCGCCCAGCAACTAGGCGACTTCACTCCATTGCCCTACGATAAGTCATCATCGGTTCGTGGTTAAGAGGAAGGCCGACTAAAAACGGGCTTGCCGCTCAGGCGTCGGCATACTCCTGTTGCAGGAGCATGATTCCTAAAACTTTAGTTGATTCGTTCCAGTCGCTACGTTGCTAAACGGGCGTCCTGCGCCTTTGTTCCTTATGAGCTACTAGGCAGCTAACCTTACAACAAATTTAAAGGAGAGAGACATGATGAGCAATCGTAATAAAGGAAATAGTATTTTTAAGCACTTAGTAGAGCGATATGATACAAAGCTTAATAAAAATGGGATTTGTGGAAAACGAATAGCTGAGCGTTTACATGCACTTTCCCAAATCGGTTTAACCGCTGATAACGGCTCTAACCGCCCTGGTTATTCTGAAGACGAGGCAAGAGCTCAAGAACTAGTTTCCGACTGGATGAAAGAAGCTGGGATGGAGGTGCGATGGGATGGGGCTGGTAATCTTATAGGCAGATTAGCTGGAAAAAAAGATTACCTCCCTGCTATTATGAGTGGTTCACATGTGGATACAGTTCCCAATGGTGGACATTTTGATGGAACGTTAGGGGTAATTATAGCGTTAGAGGTTGCCGAAGCTTGGAAGCATGAAAAGTATCAACCGATACACTCGCTTGAAATTGTTGTATTTGTTGATGAAGAAGGCTCACGTTTTAATGGGGGGCTAAATGGTAGTGAAGGGATGATTGGTGGTAGAGATATAGAAGTGAAAAAGCAATTAATCGATCGAGATGGATATAGCTTTTCTGAAGTATTGCAGCAACGAGATTTAAGCATGGATAGCTATAAAAATGCGACACGTGATATGGAAGAAGTAGCGCTTTTTATTGAAGTACATATTGAACAAGGTAAACGATTGGAGAAAGAAAATCTACCTTGTGGTATTGTAACAGGGATCGCTGGTCCTTGCTGGCTTGAAATTACTTTTTATGGTGAAGCAGGTCATGCAGGAAATACCCCGATGAATGATCGAAAGGATGCTTTAGTCGCAGCTAGCGAATTTATTTGGAAAGTGAATCAACTTCCTAGAAACATCAATGATACAGCAGTAGCGACAATCGGTAAACAATTGGTAGAACCGAATGGAGTAAACGTTATTCCAGGTAAGGTAACATTATACGTGGATATAAGAGATATTTATGAGCAAACGAGAGATCAGCTTGTTGAAAAGGTGAAGTATTTGGCTGAGACAATAGCAAACGATCAGCAGCTAACAGTTGAGATAACGGAAAAAACGAAAGTAAAGCCTGTACCAATTAAAAAGGAAATGCAGGATTTGCTAGCTCATTCAATCAAGGAACAAGGTATACAGCCGTTTTATTTACCGAGTGGTGCTGGTCATGATGCGATGATTATTGGAGAGAAAGTACCAATTGCCATGCTGTTTGTAAGAAGTGAAAATGGGATTAGCCACCATCCACAAGAGTGGACCAATTTAGCGGATTGCGTGCAAGCAGCACTTGTTTTAAAATCATTTATCGAAGATTTGCAGACAGACTGGTAAGACGCAAAATTTTAGTGGAAAGCAATATTTTATGGAAATTCGCCAAATTTCACATTTGATTATGAATAAGCGGACGGTAAGACAGAACTTCCAACTTTATGGGCATATTTTTAGAAGGATAGGTTGGATAACTGACTTGAAGTAAACCTCTCCGTTCTGAACAGAGCCTGCAGGTCAACCTACTTAGGGGCTAACCACCACCAATGGGGCAAGGGACCCTATTGGTGGAAGTTTTCCTACTTTCTTAACTTCTTCTTATAATAAAGTGGTAAATATTTTTTCTGTAACATACTGTTTACCAATAATTCATTATTTACAATAAACCTTCTTGTTCAAAGAGAAAATCATATGGAATATCAATAAAGATAAAACGATCTGAAGAAATAGGGTAAGAATACGTTCGAATTCGTTCATCTCTTTCAATATCGGTATATAAGTCCGATAATATCCCTTTCTTTTCCATATTCATCCGTGCGATATTTTCAAAAAAGTATGGACGCCAGCTCCAATTTTTTTGTCTGCCTTCAGGAAGTAAACGCCATGTACCATCTGTATCTTTCTCTGCATTGGAAGATAACTGAAAACCAGCTTCGTTACAAATATAGACTCGAAAACTATAATCGTCACAGTTATTGGCAACAGAAAGGATCGTTTTATCGTAAGGGTCATCTGATTTAACAGTTTTTAATGTGTTCTTTAATTGTTCATTTATTTTTTCTGTTAATTCCAGTTGTGCCCTCATTTTTTTTCGTTCGAAGGTAATAAAATGCTGGAAGTCTTTTTTTACTTTTTCCTTACAGCTGTCCATCGATATGAATTCTGACTGTGTTTTTTCCAGATATTCTCCTTGATAATAGCGCCCGCCATTTCTCCACGCGTAATTTAATTGATGAAAAGAAGCGATCCCTTTAAATAATAAAGCAGCCCCAATTTTGCGAGAAAGCATCGAGAGTAGATGGTGAACATCCTGATATAATTGCGGCAGATCGTCCTCTTGTAAAAATGAAACATCCACTTTAATAATATTGGGCTTAATTAAAGCTAATTTATCCAAGTTACCGTTTTTCTCTCCCACATCATCAATGGCAATTTGGATACCAAATGTTTGAATATATGCAAATAAATGTTTTAATGAAGCAATATGCTCGCTAACAAATGCTTCTGAAAACTGTAGAACTAGCTTATTCAATGAGAGACCTTGGTTTTCATACGTTTCTAAAATAGATATCATACTGTCGCCATTGTCTTTGAACAACAGTTTTGCATCGTAATGAATAAATAACAGTTGCGACTGATCTGTCGTCATATAAGTATCTAACACTTTTTGCAAAACATTATGCGTAAGCTCTAGCCTAAATTCACTTGGGATGCTGCTATCTTTAAAAAACCAAAGGAGATTATGTAATTCATTTTCATCGTCCTGAAAATATGGGATCGTTTCATACCCAATAATGAATTGATTTTCTGCACTTATAATCGGATCGAAGTATGGAACGATCTGATCAAGCCTCATCATGATATCTAGTGGATCCATACTAACCAACTCCATTTTTTACTTTAGTTTTCAGTATAGCATGGAAGTGCATCATTTTTCCTGCAAAAACCAATGATAAAGGGTACTCAGTCTATTTCATTTATTCGGATTTTTTGTAAAAATATCGGTCTTATATGGTGTTTTCCTCCTTGGAAATGGTTACGTCTAGACCTGTCAGCAAGGCTCGGAATAGCCAGAAAGCAGTAGATATACAAGCAGTTTATACCAGCAGTTTCCTAATACATTTTCTTGATGCGATGTTCAGTGCCGTAGTTTTCCATGTCCTGTGGAAATGGAACAGCCAAAATCTCATTGGGAGCCGTTTTTTGCTCCCGAGTAAGCACTGAATAATTGTTCGGTCGTGGAAAGCAAAAGTATGTATCTACTGCTGGTTCAGTAGCGATCATGCTAAGATTTTTCCTGAAATCAATTAAAACATCAAATAACAGCACATGGAGAGACTGAAGAAACTTTACAAAGTTTGCTTTCCCTTGTAGACAACAAGTAAGCAATTGTAGGACATTAACTTCATGATTATTTGGAGTCCAAGCGTAACATTGTCATCTGTATCGTTATGAAACCACTTTATTATAAATAATACCATCTCTTAGTCGAATTAATTTGAGTCGGTTTGTTTTTTTGATGAAAATGGATTTATATTCATTTTTGTTATCTGTATTCTCTATGAAAATAACACGCTTGTATGGATTGTCATTAACGATATTTAGCTTATAGTTGGCTAGATTCACTTTTTCTTCTAAAATGCTATATTCTTTTAAATCCTTGTTAACCGAAACAGTATCTACTGTGTTATTTGTAGTGTTAGACGGCTCCTCTATTGCAAACTGTTTATCACTGCAACCTATTAACAAACCTGCAACTAAAATAATTACAATGTGTATCCTCATATCCTTTTAGCTCCTCCTTCCATGTTTAGTTGCTCTATACCGTTTATAATAAACGATCTTTCTTTGAACGAAAGGAGAAGAAGATTAGAAATGGATTAGAGAACAAAGTCGCAGAGCGCCCGTTTAGCAACGTAGCGAGTGGAGCGAAGCAACTAAAGTTTTAGGAACCATGCTCCTGCAACAGGAGTATGCCGACGCCTGAGCGGCAAGCCCGTTTTTAGTCGGCCTTCCTCTTAACCACGAAC
>NZ_QWLJ01000023.1 GCF_009917385.1 Roseburia sp. 1XD42-34
TGATTCGTGAAGTCGCCTAGTTGCTGGGCGCTTGCGCCGGACGTGGCTTATTCGGTTATATGGTTATACATAAAACAAATTTTATGATTTCTTATTCTTAAATAAAAGGCAGACCATTTTCCCGGTCTGCTGCTTCTATTTATCCTGCATATAAGATGCTATAAAAACCTAGGCTCCCATAGTGGAAAATCTGTATAGCAACAAGTCTAAGTGCGAGATAACGCCCTATGTCGTAAAAGACCTTTGGTTCATATCATTGCACAATAACAATCAGTGCGGATGAATGGAAGCCCCCTTTAATTGAGATTCACATTATCCAATTATCGAAGTTATATAAATATTCCAATTTGCTTATTAGCAAAGCAAATAAATTTTAATTCGTAGATGTCTGATTTGTTCAAACTGACAAGAAGTGAGAATAAACTTAGAATGAGTAAAGCTTTATTTTAGGTTTGCTTCTCCTTTAAAAAAGTTTTTATGGTAGGCGGTTCATATACATGGAATTTTTCTATTAATGTTTCTGGCTCAGTAGCAGATAAAACGATATCAAAATGTTTTTGCTCCATAAATTGCTGTTCTGTCATATGTTGGAACAAGGAAAGTAGTGGATCATAATAGTGCTGGATATTTAATAACCCACAGGGCTTTCGGTGCAAACCTAATTGTGCCCAAGTAAACACTTCGAAGAATTCTTCCAGAGTACCAGGCCCTCCGGGTAAGGCAATAAAACCGTCCGCTAAATTTGCCATGGTCATTTTTCTTTCGTGCATGGAATCAACGATAATGAGTTCCGTTAATCCTTTATGGTAGACTTCTTTGTTTTTTAGAAATTCAGGAATAACCCCAATTACTTCTCCACCTTCATTAAGAACAGCATCCGCGACTGCTCCCATAACACCAACACTTGCGCCACCGTATACGAGGGTAATATTTTGCTTAGCTAATTCCTTCCCAAGCTTTGTTGCCTCTTCTACATAAGCCGGCGAAGCTCCAGGTCTCGAACCACAAAAGACAGCTAGTTTATTCATCCTTTTACCTCCTTGATAGTTTAAGTATATAGAAATTACTTTCGTTTGTTAACTTCCTTTTTGCTATGTAATAAAAAATTAAAATACAGGCTCTTTTAGATGACCTGCTTGTAAGAGGTTAGTCTTCAGTTAAATCAAGGTATGAAAGTATAGGAGGGAAGTGCGTTGAGAACTGAACCTATTATCTTGCATTTAAAGTATTACTTCTAAACGCAATATATGTTTAGATTTTTAGGAAATAGAAGTAAATTGATAATATGCTCACCTTTTTAAGGGTTAATTTACAGAAAATTATGTAATTAACTAAAAACATCTATCTATTACTGTTATCAGCCGATATAATGGGCAACAGCGCTTAATTAAAACAGAAAGGGATGTCCAAATGAAAAGACTAATGCGATTTAACCGAGTGAAACATAAATTACTCATAAGTTATATCATTATTATTTTTGTTCTTATTGTAGTTGGATCATATTCATTTTACAATGCTGTCAAAACAAAACAACAAGTGGAGCTCATGGTAAGTTCAGAATTAGAGGCCGTCCAACTAGCTGATCGTTTCCGTACTAACATATCTGAGCAGGCTGCGTTAGCGCGAGGGTATTTATTATATGAAAAAGAAAATCTTCGTCAACAGTATGAAGACACTAAAACAGAAGGAAATGAATTATTGGAAGCGTTACAGAAAATAGTAGCTTCTAAACAAGTTACCGAATTATCCAATACACAGCAAGACTGGCACCGTGCTGTAGATGATAGTTTTAATCTGTATGAAGCCGATGACAAGGAAGAAGCAATAAATGTGATGACTACAGAAGCAGAAACTTTAGGATCTGAAGAAATGGAACCGCTCGTTCAACAGGTTTTAGATGTTGAAACAAAGAAGCTGGAAAATGAAAAGAAAAAGATTGTTTCCGAGGCACAAGACGTACAAACATGGATTATCGTATCTACTGTGGGACTAATTTTGTTGGTAATTGTGATTGCCAGCGTGACGGCGAAGTCTGTTTCTAAGCCACTGGCGCGCTTGTTGGTACGGATGAAGGACATTGCTAAAGGAAAGGTGCATATGGAGCCATTATCTATTCATTCAAAGGATGAATTTGGACAGATGATGGAAACGACCAATAAAATAAGTGACAACCTTAACATCATTTTGCATAAGATCACTGTCGTATCAGAGGCGGTAAATAATTATGGGAAATCTTTTTCTCTATCTGCAAAAGAAGTGATGGAAGGAGCAGAACAAATAGCGACAACGATGCAAGAATTAGCTGGGGGATCAGAAACGCAAGCAAACCGAGCTAGTGATCTAGCAATAAATATGGAAGCTTTTACAAATAAAGTAAGTGAGACAAATGAGCAAGGAAAGCTAATTGGGCAGGCGTCACAGGAAATTTTAACGATGACTGAAGAAGGGGATCAGATGATGAAATCTTCTTCGGAACAAATGAGCCAAATTGATCACATCGTGAAAGAGGCGGTAGATAAAGTAAAGCAATTGGATGAACAATCGCAAGAAATTAATCATTTGGTTCAAGCGATTAAAGATATTGCGGAGCAAACTAATTTACTTTCTTTAAATGCTGCTATTGAAGCGGCAAGAGCTGGTGAGCATGGAAAAGGGTTTGCTGTTGTAGCGGATGAGGTAAGAAAACTTGCAGAACAAGTAAGCGATTCCGTATCAGATATCACGCAGATTGTTACACATATTAAACAAAACTCAGCCTCAGTAGCGGTAACATTGCAAAATAGTTATGAAGAAGTGGAAGCTGGTACATCACAAATTCTTGCTACACAGCAAACATTTAGTGGAATTACCATGTTTGTAAGTGAAATGGTGCAAATTATTAAAAATATGGCTACTCATTTAGAAGAAATGAAAGAAAATAGCAGTCAAATGAATGAAGCTATTCAGGACATCGCGTCTGTTACAGAGGAATCATCCGCTGGAATTGAACAGACAGCAGCCTCAGCACAGCAATCAAGCGGATCCATGGGAGAGGTTGTTGACCATTCCAAGGAGTTATTTAATCTAGGTAATGAATTAAATGAAATTGTGGAGCAATTTCAGTTGAAATAAAGAAACAAAAATGCATTTTACGGATGATTAAAAGACTATAAAGTATATGGGGATTGATTGGGTCATGTAAGTTAGCAAAAGTATTCTATTAGGAACATAGATAACTTTGAATGGAAGGTGCCGCAAAGTCTACAGATAATAGTTGAGAGAAGGAGAGGAGGTCTAAGTAAGGGAAAACGGAAATATAAATTTCCGTTTTGTTCAAGCAGGTGGTGATTGCGGAAGGGGTGACACGCAGAAAGATTGTTTTTTAAAAAAGGCATCCGAGACCGTACCTTTGATCGACTATATTAGTAAATCGTTTAAAAATCACTTATGTATTTTAGGGGTTATGCATATAGTTCATTCAAAATGGGAGGAACACTCCCATTTTGAATGAATCCCCGTTTTTGTATTTGCTATCTCCGGTTACTCTTCGGATTAAAGGCATCCCGTAACCCATCGCCAATAAAGTTAATGGATAATACGGTTATTAAAATGGCTAACCCTGGAGGTATCCAAGCCTCTGGATGGTCACGTAAAATTCGTATATTCTGTGCTTCAGAGATCATGTTCCCCCATGTTGGAGTAGGTTGGGGGATACCAAAACCAATAAAGCTGAGACCTGATTCAACAATAATGTATGTTGCCATCATTAACGTGGCGTTTACAATAATTGGACCAATCGCATTAGGAATAAAATGCTTAAATATGATTCGTACATCACTGGCCCCGATAGCGCGAGCACCGAGCACAAACTCCTGCTCACGTAGTGATAGGTATGTAGCACGTATTATTCGTGTGAGATTTGGCCAGGATGTTAAAGCGATAATGGTAACAAATAGACCGATGGTAACTTTATCAATAACTGCCATAATGGTTAACACAAGTACAAGGAATGGTAACATTAACATTATATCTGCACCGCGCATGATGATGCTGTCAACTTTCCCTCCATAATAACCAGCGATCGATCCAAGCAGCACTCCAATGACTAAGGTGAAAAACATGGCGCTGAATCCAACAATTAATGAAATTCTTCCACCGTATAGCAAACGGGCAAAATTGTCTTGTCCTTGTCCATTTGTACCTAATATATGTTCATCAGTAGGGCTTTTTTCAATGTTAAACACATCTGTCTCAATCGGATCTTGACTTGTCAATAAGGGAGCAGAAATACAAACAATAACAATAGCGAGTAAAACAAATACGCTTACGACAGCTAACTTGTTTTTCAAAAATCGTTGGTACGCCAACTGAAATGGTGTTTTATGCTGATACTGTTGGTCAATAGGTGCATTTTCAGGTCCTGTAGGTAACGAGCTTTCTAAATTTGTATGCATATTGATTCACCTCAATCGTATCGAATTCTTGGATCGACAATACTATATAAGATATCGGCAATTAAATTACCAATTAAAATAAGAATTCCTAGTATCAAGGCTATTGCCATAACTACAGGGAAGTCACGGTTCATAACAGAACTTAAAAATAATGTTCCTAAACCGGGATACTGAAACACTTGTTCGGTAATAACAGCACCACTTAATAACACACCAATTTCAAATCCCATTAATGTTATGATTGGAATGAGTGCATTTCGTAATGTATGTTTATAAAGTACATTACGTTCAGACATGCCTTTTGCCTTTGCTGTTCGTATATAATCGCTACCCAATACGTCTAACACTTCGGAACGCATATAACGCATATAGGTGGCTGTACCGGCTAAGCCAAGAGTAATACCTGGAAGCACCATATGATGGATACGATCGGTAAATGCATCAAATCCACTTACTCCAGGAGATGAAAGTGTTCCTTGTGAGGGAAACCAGCCTAAGTTAATTGAAAAGACATAAATCGCTATTAATCCAAAGAAAAAATTCGGTATAGCAAGTCCTAAAAAACCAAACCCAGTTGCTCCATAATCGAGCATGGAATACGGTTTTCTCGCAGAATATATGCCAATAGGGATAGCGACAATAATAGTAATGGCTAAGGAAAAAAGACCTAAATATAAGGTGTTAGCAAACCGGGCTTCAATCAATTCCATAACAGATCGACCATTAAAGATAAGAGAGTTACCAAAGTCTCCTTGTGCTGCTGAACTAATCCAATTCCAATACTGTACATAAATCGGATCATTTAAGCCTAATGCCTCCCGTTGCTGTTCATAAATCTCCGGATCAACGTTTGGATCAGCAAGTGATTTACCGGATAAAGCGTCTCCAGGTGCTAATTGGGCAAGCCCAAACACAATAATGGTGAGAGCAAAAAGCATTGGGATAAATACTAATATGCGGCGGATAATATATTTGTACATGAATTTTCCTCCCTTAATAAATTCGTGTTAGAAGGCTTTTAATTAATATAAAGTTAGGAAATAAAGGACATGCAAAGCATCGCACGTCCTTTTTTATAAATGAAATAGAGTTATTCGGAAACCCACCAGTTTTCTGGTTCATTATTATAGGAGTATGGCATTGGATTGATACCATTTAAGCGTTTGTTATGGGCATAAATTTTATTTTGTGCATAAAGCAAGAGTGCTGGTAGGTCTTCTGAAAAGACGGACTGCCACTCACTATATTTTTTAGCTCGATATTCTTGCTCAAATGCTTCCGGCGTTTTGACAGCTTCTTTTAATAATTTTTCAGATTCCTCATTATTCCAACGTGAATAGTTATAAGGAGCTGTTGCATTCCATAAGCCAACAGGGTCTGGGTCACCGCTTCCTAGACTCCAGCCAAGAAGGTAGAGATCCCAATCTGAATTATCTTTTTCCAATTCTTCTTGATATGCTGTCATTTCTTTTGGCTGACGTAAATCAATATTAATACCAACATCTTCCAAGAATTTTTCTAGAATTGGTGCTGAGTCTTCTCGAAGTTTGTTTCCAGTTGGATAGTTTAAATTGACAACCCACTCTTTTCCGTCAGGAGTTTCACGGAAACCATCGTCATTTGTATCTTTATAGCCTGCTTCATCTAATAATGCTTTTGCTTTTTCCGGATCAAATTCATATTTCGTTGCAGCGCCTTCGTCGTAAGCCCAGAATTGCTGGGCAATAGGCGCGTTAATTACGGAACCGTGACCATAAAGTAAATTATCAACGAGAGCTTCACGATCGATAGCATAGGCCATTGCCTGGCGAACCTTTTGCTCACTCATGTCCTCATTTGGAACCCAGTTATCTGGCTCAATTTTACCAGCTTCCACATCTGCATCTTTACGATGATTGATTTTAAAGCCCATTAGTTGATAACCAAAGTCCGGTTGTTCAATAATTTCCACATGCCCAATACCGGAAGCGGTTTCGTAGTCGGGTGCAGGAACACCGCTAGGATCAGCAATAAAGTCAATTTCTTCGCTTTCTAATAATCCTAACATGACGGATTGGTCAACGACACGCCAGACGATCTTATCCAGGTAAGGCTCTTGTTTCCAATAATCTGCGTGTTTCTCTAATACATATTGCTCCCGCTCAAGCATCTCTGTAAATTTGAAAGGCCCCGTTCCAATTACTTCTCCTGGATTAAGAGTTGCAGGATGTTCTGGCATTTCATCGATAGGCACTTCCCCGAAGATATGCTCCGGAATAATTGAGAAGCCAACATCCTTTAAAATCGTTACATTTGGCTCGGTAAATTTAAAGGTTACCGTATAATCATCTTCAGCTACAACACCTTCAAATTCATCTGTCTCTCCTTTACTGAACTCCTCATATCCTAATAATCTTTCAGCATATTCGGAACTACGAATTCCTCCTGCTTCAATGTATCCAGGGGTGGACATTGCTTTATAGGTGAAGACAACATCATCAGCAGTAAATTCTTCGCCATCGTGCCACTTTACACCTTCTTCAAGCTTTAAAGTGATTTCGGTCTGATCCTCATTGATTTCCCACTCTTTTGCAAGATGCGGTTCGAATTCTAACTCTTTGTTTTGGCTTACTAAAGACTCATGTGTAAAATCAAGAATATTGGCCTCATATGATTCTTCGTAAAAGATAGGATTAAATACACCAGCTGGTGCAGTATCCATGGCGCCAGTTATCGTTCCGCCTTTTTGTGGTTCACCACTTGCACCATCATCCCCACCCTCAGCTTGGGTTTTGTTTTCTTTTTCCTTGGATGAATCATCCTCATTACAGGCCGCTAATACAAATCCAACTGATAACATAAGTACAAAAAACAGCAACCATTTCTTTTTCAACACGTATTCATTCCCCCTTATTAGTTGAATAGGATTACAGGTGTACATCAGTTTGTTTCAGGATGTAATCACCTCCTTAAATAGATGTTTAAAAAGCAGATAAAAGGACAAAATATTCAGAAACAAGAAACCGCTATCATTTGGTTAAGAATACAATATTCATATTGAATCATCTGTAATTAATGCATTTTAATCAAATAGATGGCAAGCAACATAATGTCCATTTTCCACCTCATTTAATTCCGGTCGTTCTGTTCCGCAACGATCATGTACCATAGGACAGCGTGTACGAAATGCGCATCCAGAAGGCGGGTTTGCTGGACTCGGTAAATCACCACTAAGCTTAATTTTTTCTCTTTTTTCTCTTACATTTGTTGACGGGACGGATGAAAGCAATGCTTTCGTATACGGGTGAAGTGGGTTACTGTACAGAAGTTTCTTTGGTGCAAGTTCAGCGATACGCCCTAAATACATAACAGCTACACGATCACTGATATGCTTGACGACACTTAGGTCATGTGCAATAAACAGATAGGTTAGGTTAAATTCTTCTTGTAAATCTGCCATCAAATTTAAAACTTGTGCTTGGATGGAAACATCTAACGCAGAGACCGGCTCATCACATATAATGAACTTTGGGTTCAGTGCCAGAGCACGAGCAATACTAATTCGCTGACGCTGACCGCCAGAAAATTCGTGTGGGTACTTTGCACGGTCATTAGCACGTAGTCCAACTTTTTCTAATAATTCGATGCTTTTTTGTTTACGTTCTGATTTTGTAGCTGAAGTTTGTACGAGTAAAGGTTCTTCAATTAATTCACCAACACTCATTTTAGAATTCAGAGAGGCAAACGGATCCTGAAAAACGATTTGCATATCCTTTCGATATTTACGTAACTTTCGATTGTTTAAGTGAGAAATATCTGTTCCTTCAAATAAAACTTCTCCTTCTGTAGGTTCTAAAAGGCGAAGTAGCACCCGACCGAGTGTTGACTTTCCAGATCCTGATTCTCCAACTAGACCAAGTGTTTCTCCTTTTATAATAGATAAAGAAATATCATCTACCGCTTTTATATGGCCAACCGTATGCTTGAATATACCTCCTTTAATAGGAAAGTATTTTTTTATTTGGTTTGCTTGCATGATAATTTCATTGCTTTGCTTCTTTTCAAATTTTTGTTTTGCTAGTTGTTCTTGTTCGATTGCCATTAGAGCGGCCTCCTTGTTCATAAAGATAACAGCGTACTTTGTGATTCGGAGCTATGGACAGCAATTCTGGATTCGATTCTCTGCACTGGTCCATGGCGTGGGGGCAACGGTCGGCAAAACGACATCCTTTAGGAAAACTATGGGCTGGAGGTACAGAGCCCTTTATGGCTCCTAAACGCTCGACGTCTTTGTCAAGACTTGGCAAACTGTTTAGCAGGCCAATCGTGTAGGGGTGCTTCGTGTCTTCAAATATGGACTCGACTTCTGTTTCTTCAACAATTTGACCACCGTACATCACTAGGACACGATCAGCGTATTCTGCTACTACTCCAAGGTCGTGAGTAATTAAAAGAATAGACATATTTAAACGCTCTTTCATTTCCATAAGCAGATCTAAGACTTGTGCTTGAATGGTTACATCTAAGGCAGTTGAGGGCTCATCAGCTATAAGCAGCTTTGGATCACATGATATAGCCATAGCAATCATCGCTCGCTGTCTCATGCCTCCGGATAATTGGTGTGGGTACTCATCCATGACTTCTTTGGCTCGAGGAAATCCGACTAACTTTAATAATTCAATGGCTCTTTCACGTGCAGCCGGCTTAGATAGATTTTTATGTTTTTTGATTGTTTCGATAATTTGATTTCCAATGGTGTAAACTGGGTTCAAGGCTGTCATTGGCTCCTGAAAAATCATTGCTATTTCATTTCCGCGTATTTTAGTCATCTGTTTACTGGATTTTTTTAATAAATCATCATCTTCAAGCGAAATCGTTCCTTCTATAATTTTTCCAGGTCTATTAACAAGCTGCATAATGGACAGCGAAGTGATACTTTTCCCGCTGCCTGACTCTCCAACAATTGCTAACGTTTCTCCTTCATTTATTGTAAAATCCACACCGTCTACAGCCCGAGCTACAAGGTTATCTTCTAAGTAAAAATAGGTCTTTAATCCTGTTACCTCTAATAATGGATTCCCAGTCATTCGCTTCACCTCTATGTATAATAGGTCTGTATATTATATTGTCGACTAGATAAATTATATAATAAATAAGAATTTTTTCAATACTTATTTAAAAGAAAAATAAAAAAATTGTTTCAACAAAATTTTTTATTTAGCGTTAAGCGGTGAAATTGGTACTATTACCTTACTACCAGCATCCGATTTTTATTTTTTAAAAGATAGAAAGTATAAATGAGGTGATTGAGGATAACGAAATAACCGACTAGTCATGTCCGACTGATGTGCCCACAACGATGTGACTTTAGAAATCGCCCTACGATAAGGCCTCATCGGTTCGTCACTAAGAGGAAGGCCGACTAAAAACGGGCTTGTCACCCAGACGTCGGCATAGCCTTGTTTTAGTGGCGTGATTCCTTTATCCCATAAAAAGGCGTTGTAGACTCCTCCCGTGGTCTAACAATGGAAGATGAGAGCTGAACAAATCGAAGCGGGAGGCAACAGCACCTAAATCCCCGATTCGTTCAAGGACATTTAGGTCATACCCTTGTGGTACTAACCAACAGCGGGGATGAAGAAAACCCCGCTGATGGAAGGTTCACTTTATCTTTCGTTGATTCGTTCCATTCACTTACGTTACTAAACGGGGAACCCTGCGCCTTTGTTACTACCTGAAGAAGAGCATATTATTTTGATGAGGGTTTTCATTTATTAGTATATATATTAAGTAAAATCCAACGAATAAATCCGCCTATACTAAGCCCAATTGGTAAAAAAATCATTGGCAACCATATCGGGCCAATGAAGCAGCCAAATAGTTTTAGTTTTGAAGAGAAAACGAGACCGACGGTAACAAAATAGGCAGAAAACACTAGGGGAAGGTATGAAAAGGCCTTCTCTCCACCACCAGCATCTTTGTACGCATCCCAAATAGCAAAAAAGTATAAGCATGGGTAAAACATTAACCAAGAATAGTTGGTCGCTTCAATGGCTTCTTCAATTTTAAGCTGAAAACTATAGATGATGATTTGATTAAAATTTCCCATGACATTAATGATAAATTCTAATCCAACCAACAAAAGCCCTTTTATATATTTTCGATTCAGTAATTGACCAAAGCCCGGTAACGCAATGCTCCACAGTAAAGCTTCTAATTTTCTGCTCTTTTTACTAATATTTGTTTCCATAGAGTCAATCCTATTTCGCCAAATCATTTCGATTAGCAGCCATTGGAGGTTGTTCCAGCCACTCATGGCGGATAAGCAGTTTCATACCTTCGTTAGCATATTTACCCACCTCGGTCATTAAACGAGCATACTGGACTCCGAGATCATGTCTTGGACTAATAGACATAGAAACACCGTATTGTCCGATACTGGAAGCAATAAGATTAGCAACAAAGGTTACCATTAACCGATCAGAAAAAGGAGCAATTGTAGATTCTGTCACTTCAGATGTCATTAGAAGAGCCCCATCTGCTAAGTGGTCTTCATGCAATATTGAAGTAAATATTTCGAGATGCTTTCCAGATATGTCTCTTCCTCTTTCAAAGAATTTCCTAACTTCTTTTGAATGAGCAACCTGACTAAAACCTGTAATAACGGCATGTCCAAGAGCATTTCTTTTAGAATGGAACACTAAATTAGTAATTTCTATACCAAGTAAAGGCCTACGCTCCCCGAACCATCCTGTAAGATAATTTTTGTCTTGAACAAAAGATACTTTTTTTTGCTTTGGTATACGTGGAGAGCGAATATAAACCCCCTTCTCTTTTTCTAATTCTTTCGCTTTTATATTTAGTTCAACGGCAGCTTTTAAATTTGTAGCATAATAATCACTGATATCTTTATGATCAGCTACAGAAAACGCTAGACTGTAAGTACTCATCATAAAAAATGTCATATTATAAATATATTCCAAATATAGAATATCTGAAAATAAACGAGGAGCGTTTAAATGGATATCTTTTTCTGTGAACCCAAGGGGTATTTGGACATTTTCAGCTGCAAAAATGGCTTCCATATGAGCGAGGTTTTTCTCTATTAGCTTTAAAGTATCTTTTAATAATTGGCGAATACTTCTATCCTCTGCATGTTTTAAAAAATGAACAATTCCCAGTTTTGCAATGGTTTCACTTTGGTATGTGTCCCATAATGGTGAAATGTCTGAAGCAGTTAACGCAACAGAATTTGAAGGTTTCATAAGTTGTACTCCTTTCCAAGATATCACTGGTTTTTCGTAATTATAGTTTAAGCAACAGAAAGAATCTTATACCAAAAGATATGACAAGGATTGTATAAAAGAAAGCGATCTCGGGCAAAAGAAGAAAGAACATTTATTTTCGCCCGAAAAAGATAGTTGAATTAGCATGGTAAAGAAGCAAGCATTGGGATGTTATGCGAAAAACTAATAAAAACCGACTGCATCAAGTGGACCTTCAATAAAAGGAGATTTTCTTTATCGTTTGTTAACAACGCAAGGGCCTAACCAAAAGCCTCTGAACGAAATAACAGGATTGGACATTTGACTTACAGTTGAACCTTCCATGCCATACGTGGCCATACGTGAACAATTTTTAGCGTAGAAGTGAAGGGCTTATTATTAATTACATGCGGGATAAACTTTGCTTTAGTAGGATGTGATTTGCTTGGCTCGGCGAGTAATAAAAGAAAAAAAACAAAAGAACAGAACGAGTGAAAATTTTAATACAAATTTAACGAAAACATTAAAGGAGAATATCGATAATATTAAAAAGATGCTAGATTCGCCAATGGATCTAGTTATTAGAGACCTTCGTTTAGCGAATCACAAATGTGCCATTATCTACTTAGATGGGTTATCAAATAGTATCCAAATTGAACAGAGTGTGTTGAAAAATTTGGGAGAAATTGAACGGAAGCAGGAATTACCAACTAATCACGATAATCTAATAGCTCTTATTCATGAAGAGCTAATCAGTATTTCTGGGGTTGAAAATGTAGCGACAATGGACGAGCTAATGCTTGAATTACTGTCTGGGAGTTCTGTGTTTTTACTTGATGGAGTCAATCGTGTTCTACTTTTAGATACAAAGAAGTGGGAAAGTCGCGCAATACAGGAGCCAATATCTGAATCATTAATTCGTGGACCACGGGATGGATTTGTGGAGGATTTAAATACAAATATAATGTTAATTAGGCGGCACATCCGTGATCCTAACTTACATTTTAAAGTACATGATGTTGGGAGAAGATCAAAGAAAAAAATTGTTGTAGCATATATTGCTGGAATTATTCACCCACAAATATTAGACGAAGTTAACCGAAGGCTGGCGTCCATTGATACAGACGCCGCATTAGAATCAGGTTATATTGAACAATGGATAGAAGATAGCTTTTTGTCGCCAATTCCACAAATGGATAATAGTGAACGACCTGATAAAGCAGCCGCTTCTCTAACAAAAGGAAAATTTGTCATTATTTTGGATGGAAGCCCGTTTGTCCTAATTGCTCCGTCCACTATCGGAGGGGCTTTTCAATCACCAGAGGATTATTATGAACGGTGGTTAATTGGTACGTTAATTAGAGCGCTTCGTTATCTTGCTGCGTTTATTACAATGTTTTTACCCGCTTTATACATTGCTTTAGTTTCTTATCACCAAGGTATGATCCCTTCTCAATTGGCTTTTTCAATAGCGGCTACGAGACAGGGAGTTCCGTTTCCAGCTTTTGTCGAAGCTGTACTAATGGCGATTACGATGGAATTATTACGAGAGGCAGGGGCCAGATTGCCAAAGTCCATTGGTCAGACAATCGGAATAGTGGGTGGTTTGGTAATTGGTGAAGCTGCAGTGTCAGCAGGGGCAGTTAGTCCGATCATGGTTATCGTTGTGGCATTAACTGCGGTAGCTTCATTTACGATTCCAATGTATAGTGTAGCCATTTCCTTTCGACTCATTCGGTTTGGATTTATGGTAGCGGCTGCATTTTTAGGGTTATATGGGATTATTCTTGGTTATATTATGGTTAATATCCATATCGTTAACCTAAAAAGCTTTGGTATCCCTTATTCAGCACCATATGCACCAACCTTCATAAAAGATTGGAAGGACCTGGTATTACGTATGCCAATACCAATGTTGTCAAGCAGACCTGAGTATTTGCAACCAAGTGATAAAGTTTCAGGTTCGATGAGAGGAGATAAGAATGCGGGAGTTTGAGTATGCTGATGCAAAGATTAGTGATAAGGAATTAATGATTGCAATTCCTTCCATTACGGTTGGGGTAGGAATTTTAAACTTACCAAAGAAAATTGCCGAAACTACAGTTGGTTCAGATGGATGGGTCGGTATTCTTATTGCAGGTATCATTTTTACTGGTTTAGCTTGGGCTATTACAAAGCTCTGTTCGATGTATCCGCAGCAACTATTTGTCGAATTTGCTGGATCGTTAGTTACGAAGCCAGTTGCTATTATCATTACAATTCTACTTTCTTTAAAGGGCATCTTAATTTCCGGGTTTGTTATTCGGACTATATCTGAAATTGCGAAAGAGTATTTACTCGATCGTACACCAATAGAAGTTATTGCATTAATCTTTATACTTGTGGTTATTTACGCGATTTCTGGATCAAGAGTAGGCTTGTTTCGTTTAAATATGATGTTTTTTCCAATTATTGTATTTATTGTATTTCTCGTTGGTATATTTTCCTTCAATTGGTTTGATCCAGCCAATTATTTGCCACTTTTTAAGACGGATCTAAATGGATATTACTTAGCGACAAAAAACAGTTTATTTTCATTTACAGGATTGTTCATCTTATTCTTTTATACAGCTTTAGTAAGAAAACCAAATAAAGCGCCTCAATCGGCTTCGATTGGAATGTCCATGGTGCCTGTATTTTATATTATCATTTATTTAATGTGTATCGGTGTATTCGGTTTTGCTGGGACGAGCAATTTAAACTATCCAATTATTGAGTTAGCCAAAGAAATTGAAATACCAGGAGGTTTTTTTGAACGATTTGACTCGATTTTTTTTGTTATTTGGATCATGGCTATTTTTAATACTGTAACAATGGCTTTCGACGCTTCTATTTATGCATTGGAAAGTGTCTTTAAGGTGAAGAAAAAATTGCTTATTTACATTCTTGCTCCAATTATATTCCTTACCGGTATGTTGCCCCCAGATGTTTTGTCGCTACAAAAGTTTGGGGATTTTGTTAGTATCTATGGTATTTTTATAACAGGAAGCGTGACAATTGTTCTTTTGCTAATCAGTTACTTTAAAAAACGACATAAAGCCAAGCAACGGTAATCGTGCAATTACAATTATAGCGAACAACATGCAGCTGTACTGTTCTTCATTTGATTTCCGATGCTAAAATAGTGGATTTTTAAATGCGAGCAAAACACTGATGACAGGAGTGCTCAATATGAATGGCTGGTCTTCTTTTCTACCTAGTATAGAAACTTTTATATACACGTCTCTTGCGTTCATTATTCCATTGGTCATTTTTAAAATAAATCAAAAATTTCATAAATATGGTGACCCGCCATGGAAAAAAGAGGAGAAAGGTGAAAATGAACAAAATGGAAAATAGCTGCTTGGGAATTTATGTTTTGTAGTGTTACACTGATAGAAAACGAATAATGAGGTGTAGCAGTGAAAATTAATGAATATGTAAACTATGATGCCACCGCTTTAGCTGAACTAGTAAGAAAAGGGGAAACAACACCAAAGGAACTCCTGAAAGCTTCGTTAGTACAGCTTGAATCTATTAATCCCAGCCTAAATGCAGTCGTTTCAGAGCGCATGGATAAGGCTCTCAGAGAATTAGACAAGTATATATATAGAGACCGACCATTTAATGGTGTACCTGTTTTGTTGAAAAATACAGGGCAACAATTAATGGGGGAGCAAACAACTTCAGGCTCCAAGTTATGGAAGGAACATGCTTCCATAGCAAAGCAAGATTCTCACTTTGTACGTGCTTTTCGCGATGCTGGCTTTCAATTTATTGGTCATACGAATACACCGGAATTTGGATTAAAAAACATTACAGAACCAGAAATAGACGGGGCAACACGAAACCCTTGGAATCTGGAGTATTCACCAGGTGGATCGAGCGGTGGGTCAGCAGCTGCTATTGCTGCTGGAATTGTACCACTGGCAGGCGCCAGTGATGGCGGTGGCTCCATTCGCATCCCTGCTTCATTTACAGGGTTATTCGGTCTAAAGCCGACAAGAGGGAGAACTCCAGTGGGACCAGGAGTTGGGCGGCAATGGCATGGAGCAGCAATTGACTTTGTGCTATCTAAAACTGTACGTGATAGTGCAGCAATGCTAGACGTCTTACAGACAACTCAACCGGAAGCTGCATTTCAAGCCCCGCTCTATTTGGAAAGCTATCTAGAAACGATGTACCAAACACCGCATGAGCAACTACGTATTGCATATTCTGTCACCTCACCTGTTGGTACGCCTGTGTCCAATGATGCGAAGGAAGCAGTCTTGAAGACAGTGCGATGGTTGGAACGCCAAGGATGTTTTGTAGAAGAACGGGATCCTGATATTGATGGGAAAGAACTCATGCGAAATTATTACTTCATGAATAGTGGTGAAATTGCTACGTTAATGATGCAGATGGAAAAAATAATCGGAAGAAAGGTTACCAGCGAAGATGTAGAAATTGAAACATGGTTGTTGCATTGTGCTGGTAAATCTGTATCAGCGGCTGAATTTTCTCACAGTCTAGCTTCTTGGGATGAAGCTGCTGAGAAAATGGCTCATTTTCATAAAGTATATGATTTCTATGTTACGCCTGCTACTGCTTATGTAGCGCCAAAAGTTGGAGAATTAACTTGGAACGAAACAGAGAAGAATCGACTAATAGAACAGATGGAAGCAGCTAATGCAAAAGAACAACAAGAGGTCATTTATGATATGTTTCTTCCAAGTTTAACTTATACCCCATTTACGCAACTAGCTAATTTAACAGGTCAGCCGGCAATGTCTTTACCGCTTCACCTTACTCATGAACAATTGCCTTTAGGAGTGCAAGTCATGGCTAATAAGGGAGAAGAGCATCGTTTGTTACAAATAGCTTATCAATTAGAACAATCCGATTTATGGCAAGGAATGCAGGGAAATCCATATTTAGAAGCTCGTTAAATCTATCATTGTGGCTTAGTGTTAATATTGTGTGAAAGTATAGAAGTAATCGTTTCACCTATAGTGGTTGATTTTTTAAGGGCAACTGATTTTTTTTAACAGATAAGAAACCACCATGGCTCGCCTAGAGCGCGAGCCACCATCTATTATGAAAATAAATTTTAAATCTAAAAAGAG
>NZ_QWLJ01000024.1 GCF_009917385.1 Roseburia sp. 1XD42-34
TTCTAGTCAATTCAAGTATAAAAGAATTGGATGTTTGCGTGTATATTTTTTTATGCGCAAATTGTGTGGGAACCCCAGATCAATTACCACTGAAACGATAATGTGGTTTTTCAGTACTTTTTTATTTCTCGTTTTTTCGCCTTCTCCTATGAACACGACATTCTTTGTAAAAATGTTTAAAACTAAGGAGTTCTATATAGTTTCTCTTTGTAACAACGATACACACTCCACGTGATACGTCTGCGGAAACAAATCTACCGGTTGAACCACCTCTAATTGATAGCCAAATGGTACCAACTCTTTAATATCGGTGGCAAATGTTTTTGGATTACACGAAACATACACTATGCGCTTTGGCTTGGACCGAGCAATTCGGCGCATTACTTTCCCTCCCGCCCCTGAACGTGGCGGATCAAGTAACAATAAATCAGGGTTTTCAAATTTTTCAAGCACCGATCTAAGCCCCTGTCGAGCATCTTGAGCTATAAAGAGTGTATTAGAAACACCATTATCTAAGGCATTTCGTTTTGCAGACTGAATCGAGGCTTCTACGATTTCGATACCGACAAGCTGTGAAACACGAGTTGCAAACGGTAAAGAGAATGTTCCAACACCACAGAATAAATCAATCATTTTATCTGTTTCCTTAGGTTGAGCCATTTCTATTGCTAAATTCACTAATTTCTCTGCCTGTTTAGCGTTTGTTTGAAAAAACGTATCGTACCACAAACGATAGCGATAGCCGCCCAATTCATCATAAATAAAATCG
Organism: Roseburia sp. 1XD42-34; assembly: GCF_009917385.1. GTDB lineage: Bacteria > Bacillota > Bacilli > Bacillales > Amphibacillaceae > Virgibacillus. Next base: position 770 of record NZ_QWLJ01000024.1, read on the forward strand.
CGCCCATATAAAACATGCATCTCTTGCGCTTGCACCTTATCAGCAATATCATGGTTTACTAACCAAAGTAAACTTTTTACATAAGGATACTTATCTTTTATCTGTTGCGTGAGATCTGATAAAGCGCGGTGACTATTGCCAAGTCGTTCGGTTGCAAATAAGGCGAGCATCATTTCGCCAGTTGCTTGTGATTGCCGAACCATTAAATGCCTTAAAAGTCCTTCTTTTGTTTCTTTGTTATATCCTGATAATCGATGCTTTTCCGCCCATTTTGCTATATCCATAGATACAGTAGCCATTTCTCGACTTGTTATTAAGCATGTTTTCAACGGAATAATCTTTCTAAAATTACCCTTTTCATGCAGGCCTAGCTTACCATCTTTATTAAACGTAAATTCCATTTTATTGCGATAATGCCAGGCGCTTTCTGTCTCGATTGTAGGATGGACAACAGATGAATCAAACTCCATTTCTTCTAACAATCGTTGAACTTGAATTGTTTTTTCCTTTAATTGAGTTTCATAGGACATATATTGCCAGGAACAACCACCACATCGACCAAAATGTTGACATTGCGGTTCAATACGTCCTGGATGTGGTTCAATGATTTCATCTAGCTGCGCGATTTGTTTTCTATATGGAGGAACAAGTGTAGCTTTTACCTTCTCTCCAGGAATTGTATAAGGAATTGTTACATGCTGTTTTCTCACCCTGCCCCGTTTATTTTCACGTTGAATGGATGCCCTCCCTAATCCTTTTGCATCGAATTGCGTTACATCTGTAATAATTGTATTTTCATTAAATCTATATGCCATTAATTTCCTCCTTTGATATTGAATTGTTGTTACTTTTCAGATTATTCAGATAAAATTGTCACCCAAGCTCTTACTAGTTAGCTGAGTAAACCACCTAAAGGGGTAGAAGAAATTATTTTACACTTTTACCAAGATTGCGCACAGACTCCTTCTGAACCGCTAAACACTTACGCAAATTTATTTAGCCATCGCAAAAAAATAACTTGCTAAGCATAATGTTATAATTAATTGTTCATTATCGCAACCATTTCCCTTACTAACTTAGTATATATCTCTATCTCAGTTCACTGTAATACTATTAAATGGTTTGTTTTTGAATAGTAGTCCAACTATTCTCTGTCTCAGACGGATATGCCATTACCTGAGGCTTTTCTCGTGATGTGTTAAAAAAGCTCTAAACCTTATTATGGATCAGAGCTTGACGTAAACAACTATTTTATTCATAACGCAGTGCGTCAATTGGTTTCATTTTAGCTGCTTTCATAGATGGGAGCAGCCCAAAAACGATTCCGATAACCATGGAAAACAAAACAGAAACCATAATTGCTGTAATAGGTATGGCAAAGGGCATGGTAGCAAAGTGAGAAATTGCCTTTGCACCCCCAATTCCTAGTAATATACCAATTACTCCACCAATACTTGTTAAAACTGCCGCTTCCGTAAGAAACTGTGCTAATATTGCACCTTTCTTTGCTCCCAAGGCTTTTTTAATACCTATCTCACGGGTTCTTTCAGTCACAGACACAAGCATAATATTCATCACACCAATACCTCCTACTAATAAAGAAATACTAGCAATTCCACCAAGAAGCAATGTATAAGAGCGGTTAACCTTTTCAATTTCACCAACAATCTCATCTACATTTGGAATACTGTAGTGCCAGGTAGACTCAGCTGGAATCTCTTGATTCAATACGTCAGCCACTGCTTGTCCCGCTTTCTCTATATCATCCGAACGTTTAGCCTGTACAAGAGCTTGTGGCAAGTCGTTAAAGCTCCCTAAATGAGACCAGGCAGCTTTAGGAATTAGCATTTTCCCTTCACCTTCATCCATCATCCACATACTCTCTTCCTTATTTTTCTGATCTACATAGACTCCTACTACTCGAAATGGAACAGCATTCACCTCAATAACTTTATTGAGCGCCATGCCATCTTCTGGAAATAGGCTATCTCTCATCTCTTCATTGATTATTGCAACCTGATGACCTTTATCATATTCTAAAGAGGTTATTTTTCTACCTTCTAAAATATTTATTGGAAAAGATCTTAAATATCTTTCATCTGTTGCATAAATTTCTGCATCCAAGTAGTTGTTTAGATGAAACACTTCTGCATAATTTTGATAAAAAAGCGCAACATTTTTTACGGCATCTATATCAGCTGCTTCTTGCAAACGCTCTTGCGATACAGGTAACAGTACATCCGGTGGCGGATCTTCATGCACATCGCCAATATATTCTCCCGACATCATGTCGCCAGCACTGTCCGATTGAAACATGACTGTAACCGAGTTATTGCCCGTGCCAATTATTTCAGACTTTAAGCTTTCTTTCTGCCCCTCGATCATGGATACAATCGTAATGATTGCTGCAATACCAATGATCACTCCGAGCATTGTTAAGATGGACCGCATTTTATGAGCAAAAATGGACTGGAAAGAAAGTTTAATATTATCAAGCATGGACTGCTCTCCTTTCATCCTTAAGAATCCTACCGTCACGAAGGAAAATGGTTCTATTTGTATACACAGCTATTTCCTGCTCATGTGTTACTAAAACGACCGTGACTCCTTCTTGATTGAGTTTCGTAAAGATCTCCATCACTTGTTCGCTTGATTTAGAATCAAGCGCTCCAGTCGGCTCATCAGCGAGCACAAATTTGGGGTTATTCACTATAGCTCTTGCGATTGCCACCCGTTGCTTTTGTCCACCTGAAAGCTGAGTTGGTCTAAAATGCAGCCGATCTGCTAAACCTACTTTTTCAAGTGCTTCCATTGCACGTTCCTTTCGTTCTTTTTTATCCACTTTTGCATATATAAGTGGTAACTCTACATTTTCAAGTGCGGAAGAACGTGGTAGTAAATGAAAACTTTGAAAAACAAAACCAATATACCGATTGCGTATGGTAGCGAGATCATTATTTTTACCTTTCAACATATCCATTCCTTCAAGTGTATACTCTCCCGAAGTAGGTGTATCTAAACAGCCCATAACATTCATTATTGTAGATTTCCCCGAGCCGGAAGGTCCCATAATTGAAACAAACTCTCCTTGCTCAATCGTTAGTTCAATATTATGTAAAATCGGCACTTGTTGTTTTCCTTGTTTATAAGACTTATAAATCTTCTTCAATTGAATCATCAATGGTAACCTTCTTTCCCTCTTTTAATGAATCTTCCGGGAATAGGATATAATCATCAAGCTTTAATCCTTTTTTAACTACGATCAACATACCATCTTCTTTTTCTGCTCCAAGCTCAACTTCTTGCTTCACAAGTGTTTCTTCTTTCACTACCCAAACATATGGTTTTTCCTCTTGAACTATATATTCAAACGGCAACACTATTTCTTCACTGGCTGATTCTTCATCTACTAGTTCAATAAATACATGATATCCAAATTCTAATCCCTCGTGGTTCTCAAGCTCCACTTTGAACGGATATTTAGAAGCGTTTGGATTGCTAGGATCTTCTGAATACATGTCCATTTCAACATCCTCTTCGGACTGTTCTACTGGCAGTTTGCCAATCTCTGCAATCTTGCCAGACCATGTTTGTTCGGGATCCTTTCTACTGGCAACATTAACTTCAAGACCAACTTTCAATCCATCTTTTACAAGCTCATTAACAGTCCCCTCTACATAGGCAGCTTCTGTATTTACAATTTGTATAAATGTGCCCCCTGAAGATTCTGAACCAGTTTCCTCATCTGTTTGCTGTTTTTGCTGCTGATCTTCATCAATTTTTTGAACAATCCCATTAACTTTGGCTGTCACGATACTGTTATTTACTTTTTTCTGTTCCTCTTCATGCATCATTCTAGCTTTTTGTGCATCCAAATTCGCCACTTTCAAATCTATTTCTGCCTGATTTAACTGCTCGCGAATCTCCCCTTTTTCCTCATCTTCTGCTTTTGATAATTGTTTACGCAGGGATTCTACTTCTTTACTTTTCTGATTAATTGTTATATTCGCCATTTCCAAATCGATTGCTTTTTCTTTTAATAACATTTGTCCTTCGGGATTATGATAAGAAAAGAGCTTATCTCCTTTTTTGACTTTGTCTCCCTCTTTAACAAAAATCTCTTTTACGCTACCACGATCCGGCTCCAACATAATTTTCTGTGTTTCCTTTGGTTCCACCACACCAGCAAATAATTCACTCCCTGAACTCATCTCACCACTAAAATCACTTACCATCAACGGCGTGAGTTCTTCTTCTATTGCAGTACCTGTTCCTCTAGTAAAGAAAAAATAACCTCCAACGCCCCCTAAAATAACGAGGATGATTACAATAGTCAGAATAACCTTTTTCTTCTTACTCACTCTTTTTCCTCCTTAACATTTAAAACGATGTCCTTAATAATAAGATTTTAAGACAATTTTCGCAGGAACACACAAACAAATTTGGAAAATAATATATAAAATATTACAAAATTATTACTTATTTTACACTAAAGTTAATATTATTTCAATAGAATTTCAATTTAATGATAGATAACTATATACAATTTTAAATACCCGAGGATTAACCGTTGGCAGATCATTTAATAATTCGTTAAGTGGATTAAGAAAGTTTTTTTAAAAGTTTATGGAGGAATATTTAGAAAAACTTGGCTTGTCGTCAAGTCCTATGGCGGAAGCCTTTGTTTCTCTTATACTATAAACCAAAAATTATACTTTCCTATAGTGGAACAAAGGCGCAAGCGCCCGTTTAGCAACGTAGCGAGTGGAACGAATCAAGTGAGATAAAGGAATCATGGTGAGGCACGAACCAATGATGACTAATCGGAAGCCGATTTCGTGAAGTCGCCTAGTTGCTGGGCGCTGGAGCCGGACATGACTATTCCGTAAATAACCGTTTTATTATGTCTCCCCAAATCCAACGACAACCATTCGTTTGCTTTCTTCCCTTATCCAGGTCAATCCCTAAAAATGCAATAGGGGAAGTCTGAGATAAAAGATTAGTATAGTTTTTTAGTGAAGAGGACTCTATCTTGTCCTTCTCCATCGTAATTAGCAATAACTTCAACCCCATCTATTTTTTTGTTTCCTGTTTCTATGCCAAATCCCATTTTTATGTGAAAAGCAATCGAAGTTTTGTTTACAGGAGATGTTACACAACGGATAATTTCACGGTTGTTTTGTTTAGCAACTGCAATAAAACGTTCATATAATACTTTTCCAATTTGCTGTTTCCGAAATTCAGGATGAATTCCGACAAAATGGATATACGCTTCATTCTCTTTTGATTGTGAGAGAAATCCAATGAGGAAGCCTATTAATTCTCCATCGCTTTCAGCAATAAAACTTGTATTTTGAAAATGATCAAAAAATAACTTTGGCAACATATGTGATATATTCCTTCCACCCCACCATTCATTAATAAGAGCGGGGATAAGCAATAGAACTTTGGACAAAACGAATATTCATTTTACTTTACCTCCGATCATATCTTTGATTTGTGATTAATGGTGTTGTTCATGGAGGACGATGGTTTACGCTATCATTTTGATAGTCATGACACCTCCTTCACGGTATACCCCCACACTTTTTCTATCTGATTTATAAGTACCACGTTTCTTTTTAAGAGATAAGAAAGCATAAAGATTTTGGCATTGGGATAACAATATAACGGAATAGCCCGACCATCTTAAACAATCATTTGTTTAAATTTACTAATGGGGGAAAAAGGAAGATTTGGGAGTTTCATACGAAGTCACATGGTTGCTAGCTTGTAATCTTAGCCCAATATTCCTCAATACCAAGGCATGACATGACATGACCCTGGACCAAGTATGACGCTATCTGCAGAATACACCAGCAACAAATTAAGATACGCAAACTATATAATTAAAAAACAGGTCCAAAAACTTGTTCTAAAGCTTTTACGTTACTTTTGTATGGTGGACTTTTAAGTGCTCCCTACTAAGTAGCGAGGAACCGCATTTATTTGCTTCACTAAATTACTAATACAAAGAGAGACATAGCTTCATCTCTTCTATACCTTTATAACGAAGGAATGTTCACTTCGTATTCTTTTTTTAATTGCTCTATGCGATTTAGCATTTCTTTACCTTTTACAGACTCAAATAAAGGTATGCCATTCACTAGAGGGTTTTTAAGATACACTTTTCTAATGCCAAAAGAGATACCTTTTCCTGTTGAATTTTGGTGCACCTTAATTTGCTCAGGCCGATATAAAATAGTGTGAATAATATCTCGAACCTTTGGATTCTTCGATGCCTTCAATGCCGCAATCATATCTGCATCCGTTTGTTTGGTAAATGCATTTTTATTTTTTTGTCATATTTCCAATAAAGTGAAATAGCTTCTGCCAGTAATCGATCTACTGCTAATAATAATGGACTTGAACGATTAACCGGAGTAATTGAAGACCTGTTGGTTCATCGGTTTCTATACCTTGCTCTGAACAATGGATTCTTTTTATCAATTCCCTCGGCATCGTTTCTATGTTTCCAGTCATATAGGTATCCCGCAAAAAACTGTCTAAATGATCCAGTCCTAATATGTTCTGAGTCCCTGTCAAAGGCGAAGGCAGTCGGAGATAATGAATGATGTCACTCGGTTCTAAATTAGCTGTATGAAGAATAGATACTACTTCTGGACTCTGTATATATTCCTCTGTCAACGCCCGATGATCATATCCCAAGGTTTTTTCCACCGCATGAGAAAACGATAGATGACCGATATCATGTAAAATTGCAGCTGCCCTCAATACATGATGATTGGGAAAATAAACTGCTGCTAATTTCCATACACCTAGTATGTTCATATCTGCTATGTACAACTGGAGTAACGTATGCGCCACCACCAAAATGTGCAAGATGCTTCAATCTTCTCACATAACTTGTTTGAAAAAGTTTTACCTCCCATGGATAGAATTTCTACTTCATTGTACAGGGGTTCTGCAATAATAGGATGACTTCTCATCATTTTAGGACATCTCCCTTTTCTTTTTAGTTTAGAGCTTATAACAAACGGAGAGTAATGACTCATGCTATTCTTTCATTTTCGCAAAAGCAACTAAACCCCCGTTATCACAAGAATGAAAATCATTTTTCTCATAAAAAGCTCGAACATCAGGTGCATCAATCGTTAAGAGCACTTTTTGACGTACATCATGGTATTTATACAGAACTCGCTGCATTAATTCAGATCCGATCCCTTGATTTTGGTACTCTTCCAACACTAATATATCTTGAACATAAATAATCGTATACCCGTCCCCAACAACTCGTATTAAGCCTATCAACCTGTTATTATCCCAAGCTGTTATAACAGCTAGGGAATGTTCTATTGCTTTTACTAGTTTAGGAATGTCGTCTGTATAAGCTGTCCATTTTACATTATCATATAGCGCTTTTATTTGTTCTTCCTCAAATACGCTGCCTTCTATATATCGAATTGACATATGCGTTCCTCCTATGAAAATTTTAATTATGGCAGAGTGCGTTTTCTTTATAACTACTTATAAAGAAAAATGTTGATAAGTATATCCAGTGATGCTATGTGGTACGCCTCTCTCCTTTCATAGAATGAGTTAGCGCAGGGAATAATTCCATCGGCATCTCTATGTTGGAGACAATGGGTGTTGGATAAGGACTAATGAAAAAAGCAATCCACTCTGCCAACCAATGAAGCAAGTAGATTGCTTTTACTATTTATTTGCTACATCATCTTTGCAGTAGTTATAGACGAGGGTATTAACATAAGAATGCCTTGGATTATTTTAATATTATATGTTAAAAATGGGATATTCGCAAATTAATGTCACTTTAAAATAATGTTACATTCTAAAAAAGGAAGCTTTCTACTTCATCTGAGAACAAGTTAAAAAACCTTTAATTCTCCTGACTAGTCATATATTCTTGCTGAAGTATTCCCATATGAATGATGTCATGCCAATTTCCATTGCGAAATAGTGCTTGCCTACTAGCGCCTTCTTGCTTAAAGCCTAGCTTTGTATATAAATGAATCGCCCTTTTGTTAAATGAGAATACGCGTAATGATAAACGATGCAAATTCATTTCTAAGAAGGCGTAATCAAGTAGTAATTTCATGGCTTCTTTGGCATATCCTTTCCCCCAATAGTCTTTTTCTCCAATATCAATAATACATTCGGCATTTTTGTTTTTTTGATCCATATTAATCAACGAAGTAATTCCAATTGCTTTCTCATTATCTTTATCCTGAATAATATAACTTTTCGAGGAACTTGAATGTAGAATCACACCTTCTACAAAAGCTTTCGATTCTGATAACGAATATAAGTCTAACGAAGGATTGGTTGAAATCATTACATCGACGTCATTTCTCCAAGTATGATATTGTTCAGCATCCTCTATGGTCATTTTTCTTAATTGGATTCTATTAGAATGAAACAAAAAATTCCTCCTTTTATATTCCGTTGGTTTTCCTTTAGAATACTGGTAATTGAAAATCTAAAACAGGAATACCATTTTCGATTTTTGTTTTCAAACGTTGGATTGCTTGCTTTGTTTTGCCATTTTTTCGCTGCTCGTTCGTGAGATATGTTGAAAAATACATATAGGAGTAGATTTGTCTGTAATTTAAAAAGAACGGAATTTTTAGCAGCCAATCAGATTGAAGTTGATTTTCGGTCTGGTATCCCTTTAAAAATGGACGGATAAATTTATACACAAAATCCTTTTTCTCCCTGTTATCAACAACTTGCAGTGCATGGTATAGAACTATTGCGATATCATATACGAACCAACTGTATTCACAATCGCCAAAATCGAATAATACCAGCTCTTTCTTATATAAATAGAAATTTTTATGGTGTAAATCATGGTGGATCATCCCATATCCGTTATTATCCTTAGGCAGCTTTTTCAAGTTATGGATAAAATTTTCCCACTTCCGCTTTATCAATTTACTAACAAGAATTGAGTTTATAAACAGTAGCCCGCTCTCCCCATCCTTCCTTTTCATTTTTGGATCAGTTGGTCGATATAATTTGGACAAACGATGTATTTTTCCTAACGTCCTACCCCAAGTATAGAAAAAGCTTGCATTCCATACTTTATTATTGGAAACATCAACAAATTCACCTTTTGCTTTTTCAAACGCTGAGACGTAACAAACTTCCTCGTTATTTAATATTATTACTTCCAATAGTTTATTATTTATGGAAGCAATAGGAGTCGTCACATTCACTCCGGATTCAGATAAATATGTAATCCATTCTAACTCTGCTGCAATAGAATATCTTTCATACATGGAACTTGGATAATATTTGATTATAAATGTCCCTTTACTACTATTAACTTCAAACACATTGTTTGAAAACCCGCCAATTAATTTTAAATCAGATCCGTCTACATCAAATAGCCTTGCCCCTTTGCCTAAAAGTTTACTATCCATAATATAAACCACTCCCTTTTATAATCTTACGAATTAATAAAGAAGAAGTTTCATAGCTTCAGGGCTTCACTAATTAAGCGCTAGAAAACCACAGACGTCCCAAAAATATAACCACTATTTACTTATTTTACCTAATTATGAGATATTAAAGTGCAACGTGACGGTAATTAAGGTAAAATAGCACTAGGAATAATGAACCTGTCAAACTTTTATTCCTTCTTACAAATTCATCATAAACTGCAAAGGTCAACGTTCATTTGGTCAAAAAGTTTTCGCTTCCTTACGTTTCTTTGAAAACTAGCTATCTAGTTTTCTATAAATACATCAAACTAAATCTACCATAATGATTTGGAGGTAAAAGATGAATAAAAAAAGAAGGCGAAGAAAACTAAAAAAACGGGCATGGGTACTAATTGCCGTCATATTGCTTGGCATAGGCATACTTGTTTTTTCCATTACAGGACAAAAAAGTTCCCCTTCTGAAGCAAAGAAAGAAAAGCAATCACCAACACTAACAGTAGAATTAGCAGCAGATTTATCCAAGCAGGCAGAGAATATTCTAAAACAAGTAGCATCATCAGGCGGTTCAACAGAAGCGGTAGGTGAACTACATCAATTTATTTCTAAAGCTCGGCAAATTCAAGCCAAAGATAAGACATTAGAACATTATTTGAACAAATTAACCACTTGCTTAGAAGCAATTGTTTCCTATCGTAAACCAAACACAGATGAAAAAGCGTTAGGGAAAGTATACCCTGACTACTTATCTGCTCTAAAAAAAATAAAAGGAACAAACCCATCCTTAGATGTAAAAGAGATTGACCCTTATGATTGGTTTTATGCTGCCGCAGCTAATTATGAGCAAGGTCAAAAGGTTCCCAAACAAATAACTCTTAGCATGGTTGGAGATACATCTTTTGGTACATATCCTGAAGCACCTAAACATTTACAGTTTGATACCGTTTTCGAAAGGAATAATGGCGACAACCAATATGTTTTTAAAAACAGCATGCCATGGTTTCATTCGGATGATTATACAGTCATAAATGCAGAGAGTGCTTTTACAACAAAGACAGAAGCCCAAGATAAGAAATGGCGCATAAAAAGCCATCCCAAATACGCGGCTTTTTTGCCAGCTAGTGGCATTGAAGCGGCGAATCTAGCAAATAACCATACCATGGATTATTTTGAAGCTGGGTATGAAGATACATTGGATGCTTTTAAGAAGCATAATGTCGCTGTGTTTAATGAAGATATACCACTTACTAAAAACATCAACGGAATTGAAACGATTTTTCTAGGCTATGATTATCGATATAGAAAGTCTGCGGACGCATACCTTCATCATATTATTCAAGACATTCAAAAGTATAAAAAAGAAGATAATCTAGTCATAGTTAATATGCATTGGGGAATCGAATACATGGAAATACCTGCTACCTACCAAACGAAATTTGGACATGCCGCTATAGATGCAGGGGCAGATATTATTATCGGTCACCACCCACATCGTTTACAAAGTGTTGAAAAGTACAATGGCAAATATATCATTTACAGTATGGGTGACTATGCTTTTGGCGCTGACCCAACGTTAAAATCTCGGCAAACAGCAATTTTTCGACTTACGTTTGCAATAGAAAATAATGCTGTCGTAACGAAAGGGTTGCGAATTGTACCAACATTAGAAAATTCAAATGGCAGCGAAACAGAAAATAACTACCAGCCGCTTCCTGTGTTTGGAAAAGATGCAGAGGAAATTGTCAATGAATTGATTAGGATCAGTAAGCTCATTCCAAATGGCGTTGTCGAGTATGACTATTTTGATCCGTTTCTTGACCTGAATGAAGGGTAAATATTCAAATCAGAAAAAATTGGCTTGTTGCCAAGGCTTTATGCGAAAAGCTATAGTTTCTGCATAAAGCCTAAAGTTTTATGCTTTCTTAATAGTACAAGCATAGGGCTTCCTGAAGCTAGTAAACCTTCTGGATAGCCCAATGTTAAATCATTCCCGCTTTTTATACCCAAGCCATAGTAAGATTCAATCTAAGTCTTTCAAACAGTAGTGATGATCCTTATTATACATGCAACATATTTAAAAGCGTAACCGCCTATATCCTTCACCTATCCAAAGCGATAACAACAGCCTATACTCCTCTAGGCTAATGGCCTCTCCGCTCCATCAAGTTAATCCCTAAGCCCATTGCTACCACACCTATTAACAACATAAGCAGAAGGGACATGATCACGTCTTCAAATCCGGCACTATAAAAAACAACCGACATAATTGCCTCTATCGCATGAACCATTGGAAATAGATCTGCGATAAACAATAACACAGGATTTGTAATCGTCCCTGGCAACATGTAAGACCCACTGATAAGTGGAATCATTGGAATTAACGATGGATATATTGCGTAAAACTGTTCTGGAGACCTCACAAAGCCAGTTATTAGCATGGCAATACTAATCATACTAAATATAAAAAACGCAGCAATCAAAATAATCAACCACAGATGATCGCCTACCTCATAATCCATGACATACTTAAACAACAGCAGCACGACTAAAACTTGAACTAAAGTAATTAAAAAGCTATATAGTACATAACCGCAATACATGCTCGTTTTACTAATCGATGACAAAATCATCCGATTCCAAACACCTGAAACCTTGTCATTTGTCACATTATTCACCTTAAGGCCAGCAATAAACATCGAAATTAAAAACGTAAATGCAAACAATAACTGGATACTCAAGTTATATTTAGGAATGTGCTCACTATCTAGCCCTTGAGTATCTAATTGAAAAGGTGCATCCTCTAAATAGTTTTCAATCTCGCTACGAACATTTTCTTCTCCCTGCGTTTTAGCAATTGCGCTAATTTGTGCCTCCCGGTTAAATACCTTCTCAACATGTTGTTGAACATAAGACACAGTCGGCCGTTCACTGTTCGCAACCAACCTGTAATCCGTAGCCATTACCTTCACTGCAACGTCAATATTCCCATCTCTTACATTTTCGCGTGCTTGCTTTGGATCCATTATTTCAAATCGAAAGGAGTCACTGACATTTAGCAATGATTCCCACTTTTTTTCGATTTCGGAAGCATTCTTTTCTTCACTGAAAATAGGGACGGTCGTTGGTGAGGAGACGCCTCCAGCAAATAAAAGAGTTGCAAGAATACTTCCAGCAATAAATAAAAGAACAACTAACGGATTTCGTTTATCCTTACAAAATTGTGCCCATAATACTGCTTTCACTTCGTAATCCCCCTTTTTGGAAACAAGGCTAAGCCCGCCATAGTGGACAAGATGACAAAGCCTATCAATAGCATGCTTGGCTTAGCTAGGGAGGATAGTTCCTCAAATTGTATCCAATCTGTGAACATGACTAAATATAGACCGTTTGGTGTCCATTCGCCAATTTGTTGCAACCAATCAGGTAACATCTGAATAGGAACAAAATTCCCTCCAATAATACCAAACAGTAAAATGACTAACATAAAAATTCCATTGGATGCATCTATATTATTCATCCTTAGTATAATTGCTGTAAATACAGCAGCTAAGCCGGACATCGCGAACGAAAATAAAACAGCCATCGCCGCAATTCCTATCCAAAAGGTCATAGAACGGTCTGGAAATATATTCAGAATTAAATTAGATACAATGATGACGAATATAATTTGCAAAAATACCAAACAAATGGTAGATACCATTTTTCCGATAAAAAATTGCATCGGATGGCTATTCGTCAATAAAATTCGATTAAATACTTGTTGCCTAATCTCTATTCCCGTTTTCGTTGCTGCCGTAGCTACCATGAATAAAGCAAACAAGGCCCCCATTGTAATGGTAAAATATTGAGACATTGTAAAGGTTTCACCAGTACCTATTTCTTCAAATCCGCCTTCAGGAAGCGTCACCTCTACCTCCTTAGCACCTGCTATTGTCTGTATTGCAAACTGATAATTTAACTGATACATAAACCCTTGAATTATATTGTTTAAAGCGCTGCTGTTATTCGTTTGCTGCTCCAATTTATACTGTAATTTAACTGTTGGAGTCTTTCCAACAAAAGCGGCATATAAACTTTCAGCAGTAAAACCATCAGGTATAATCAGAATCGCGTCTAAGTCCCCTTCTTTTATTTTGTCTACTGCCTCAGCCTCTTTAAGCCTGTGAACCGTTACCAAGTTTTTTATGTCTTTATTTTCAAGAAAATCAAATAACAGAGGTACAGGTTGGATATGTTGCGCTTGTTCAACTAACGCTGTTGCTTCCTGCTCTTCCAAAGACGCTTCATTCATCAACTTTTTATTCAACTGTTCCAACGCCTCAGCTTCTTTATCTTGATTTACAACAGCCAATTGGAGATCTATAGTCGACTTTTTATCATGGTTAAATAATCCCGCAAAAGCAAAATTTAATATGAATACTAAAAGGACAGGAAGCACTAGCACCGTGATCAATTCCTTGCGATCACGCCAAAACATCAGTATATCTTTTTTGATAAAACTTCGCACAATTGCCTTCCCCCTAGTCCCTCAGAGTCCGTCCCGTTAAATGAAGAAATACATCCTCCAAACTAGGCGTCTCTGTTTGAAAGTTAATAATTTGTATGTGTTGCTGATCCGCAAGATGGACAAGTTCACTAATCAAATTGCTACCTTTTTTAGCAATGATCTTCATTTGCAATTGGAAAGCTTCAACTTTCCGAATTCCCTCTATCGCCCTTACTCGCTCAATAAAATTTCCGTCCAACTTACTAAGCTCTAATTTGAACGTATCTTCCGTAGATAAAATACTGAGCAATTCAGCTTTGGTACCCGCTGCGATAATTTCACCATGATCCATAATGTACAATCTGTCACAAAGTTGCTCAACTTCCTCCATATAATGGCTTGTATAGAGAATCGTAGTACCTTCTTTTTCATTTAGCATCCGTACTGTTTCTAAAATATGATTTCTCGATTGTGGATCAATGCCGACGGTAGGTTCATCTAAAATAAGAATTTCTGGACGATGTAATAATGCTGCAGCAATATTCACTCTACGCTTCATACCACCAGAGAAAGTCTTTACTAAATCCTTCTGACGATCTGTCAAACCTACAATTTCCAACGCCTGTTCAATGCTATCTTTCAATTCCTTTCCTTGCATTTTATAAATGGAACCGAAAAAATGCAGGTTTTCATATGCTGACAGCTCCTGGTAAAGCGCCAACTCCTGTGGCACTACACCTAAAATTTTTCTGATTTCCCCTGGTTTTGTAATCGTATTTACTCCATTTAATTTGATTTCTCCACTAGTTGGTTTAATTAAAGAGGATATCATAGAGATCGTCGTCGATTTTCCAGCACCGTTTGGCCCTATTAGTCCAACTGATTCGCCATGACCCAAGTATAAATTAACGTCTTGCACTGCCTTTTTTCCTTTAAAATTCTTGCTTAAATGGATTGCCTCAAGCATGCGGTTGCCTCCTTCGTTTGTCGTACAGCTATAATTTTATCTTAAAACAAAAAAACCAAAGCCTCTACTGACTCTGGTCACGTCACGAAAATACTATTATTACTTTAGTCATTTTATTTGAAATCATACCATCCGATGGCGAATCGCATAAATGGCCAATTGCGTACGATCCCTTAATTCTAATTTATCTAAAATGTGACTCGTTTGATTCTTAACGGTTCCCACCGATAAGCCTAACCGCTCTGCAACCTCCTTATTGTTCAGTCCTTCTCCGATACACTTTAAAATAGCCCTTTCTCTTGGGGTTAATGACGGATCAATGTGGGGTTTCTCCTGGCTTTGAAGCAAAACTGGCATTACCTTCGCCGCTACCTGATCCTCCAATGATAATCCTCCCCTTAATGCACTCTTAATAGAACGAATAAGGGACTCGGTATCACCACTTTTTAACATATAGCCGCTTACTCCTGTTTTTAGAGCATCCATTACATATTGTTGATTATCAAACGTCGTGAGCATTAAGATTTTCATGCTTGGAAAGCGTGAACGAAGAATCTTGGCTGCTTCTATCCCGTCCATTTCAGGCATACGAATATCCAAAATTGCTACATCAAAAAATTGCTGATCACATAATTGAACTGCTTCATTACCATTATCAGCTTCACCCGTTACTTGAATTCCTTCATCTGTTTCAATCATCGCCTTTAAACCTTGACGAACCATAATTTGGTCTTCAGCTAACAAGACACGAATCATCTCCCACTACCCTTTCTCTCTTAACCTTATGCTGCCACTTACCACAAATTGATACTGATCATGATGAATAGCTAACGATCCGCCTACTTTCTCTAATCGCTCGCGCATTGCTTTTAAGCCATATCCTTCTTGAAAGAAAGGGTTAGGCTCTGACTCGTTGACGACTTCAAACCGAAAAACACTTCCCCCAAGAGTCTCAAATATAACCTGTGCCTCTCTTGTCGTACTATGCTTCATGATATTTGTCAACGCCTCTTGCACAGCGCGATATACAGCAAAAGATTGCTCTCCTGTTAAAGACGCAAGGAACGCGCCATGCTTTACCGAAAAGTTTACTTTCATAAAGCTTTCCATTTCCAGTTTTCGAATTAGTCGTATTACACCCTGTAATCCGCCTACTTCCTTTTGCTTAAAAGATTTTACAGCCCGTCTTGTTTCCTCTAAGCTTTGTTCAGCAAGCTCTTTAAGATTATTGATCTTGTCTTTATGGTCATCAGCTGCAGTTAACCGAAAAGCTTCAAATTGCATTAATAAAGCCGTAAGTTTATGACCAACAGAATCATGTATTTCATGACCAATCAACATACGTTCATCCTGTCTTGCTAATTCTTCCTCTATCAAAAGCTGTCGCTTCATCTTTCTATATTCATCTAGTAATACATCATTCTTTTTTCTTAGCTCTAATTCGTTAGCACGCATGGATTGATAATAAAATAAAGCAACTACGAATAAAACATAAAAAAATCCAAACCAAGCTAATTGTGAAACCGTAGTATCGGATTTCATTAAAATAAACGCAGCACTCCCCGATTGAACCCCTATTACAATGAAACTACGTAGGCGAGAAAGATAATAAACAGTTTCAGCGATGATTAATAATTGGATTAATAATACATAAGGATTTATTACGCCGTTTACAGGGAAAAAAATAACAATGGAAGTTAATGCTTGGATACAAAATAATAGGCATTGCGTGTTCGGCCTTTCTGAAAAAAGGGGAACTATAAATAATACGATTATATATATGCAAATACTTACCAGTTGCCATTCATTTAAGTCTGGTATTAAATCAATCAGTATTAAAACCCATACTACGCCATAAATAATAAGCCAAATAAAATACGCTTTCTTCATAGTCAAACTCCTTGACAAAATCCGAATATAATATCTTTCAATAAAGAATACCATGATTTGTACTGCAACTGCACATGTTTAAAGCATGTATTTAATACTTTTTTCTTTTCCTCTTCCGTGATTTCGTATTGTTTGCTCAACTATTCCCCCTCTTATTAAAGCTATTCATTATTTTTTCCATTGGCTTTGATAACGTAGATGGTAAAATAACATCTTTGTGTAAATATAAAAATATATAACGATACTAATGAATACATGTCTCTTTGGGATTCGTGATTTTTCTACTGTATGTTCAATACCCAGTTTAGAAGCATAGAAACTAGCTTTCCGCAAATGCCAAGGGGAAGAAACAATAACCGCTGTTGTAAAGTTATTTTGCCGCATTAATTCTCTGGAATGAACCAAGTTTTGGTATGTATTTTGGGATTGCTTTTCAAGAAGGATGCTGGAATGAGGTACACCATAGTCCATTAAGCGTGCCGCCATTATTTCCGCTTCATTATAGTCGTTATAAACGGCAGCGCCAGAGCAAATAATAGTTCTGCAAATACCCTGATGGTAAGCCTGAGCAGCCTTATTGATTCGTTCCCGTAAAATAGGTGACAGACTCCCATCTTTTTTTGCAGGGTAACCAAGTAGGATCAAAACATCTCTCTGTTGTCCGTGGTTATAGGAGGCTCTCCTAAAAAGGGAATGAATGACGATGATGAATGCTAACGGGAATAGTATGAATACACCTAAAATATATGCTGCAATTACCATGAAATTACCTCCTCTTAAATGCGGCAAAAACACTGTCCAAAAATTACAATATCTCAGTTGCTAGATCATTAAGAAGCAGTAGATAATATGAAATCAACCCTGGAAAATCCTCATGTGTAAATGGGTATCTTGCTATCAAGTATCTATGATTTAAAGGTGTTTTTCAATCATTTTCCAATCCTCTCCCTCTCAAAGGTAACGTCCTAGACTGCTATAAATAAGCTCGCCCAATCCTATTACTGTGCTTTCCAAAATATTATTGGTAGAGCGTTCTCCATAAATAAAACGTAGCATAGCCTTGCCAATTTTCCCAACCAGAACTTAGCTGCAACATATATTCTTTGGTTGGCTTTTTTCCGACCTAGCTAACTGTTTAATTGCATTTTGTAAACTCGCATCTGCAATCGGAAATGCATTACGAAAAAGCAAACAACGCATCCATACATAATGCGCTGTCCATGAACTAATTATTCTATGACTTGTTAGGATTTTTTCTGCTTCCTCAAGGCTATCTGTAGCACTTTATTTAGACAATGCGCCATCAATTATTGAATGGTCACTATCTATTAAATATTCACTTTTTCTTTTCGATAGCTGTAACGATGTCAATTCTGAAACCGGCACATTTGCATTAACATCTGGGGTGGGAAAAAGCCAATAATCTCCTCCATTCCAACGGATCGATTTTCCGAACCGTTCAACCAATCTTCTTTTCAATTTAGAAGCAAATAAAAGATTAATTTGTTGTCCAATACTTGCCCAAATCATTGCTTCGAAAAAATTCGGAATTCCTATCAAGCGTAGCCCATAAATAGTATGAACAAGCATTTGTAAATAACGTTCATTTTCAGCCATTTGATAGGAATCAGATAAATCTGTATCTAAATCAAACCAATCACGTACATAGGCGGTAATTTTACTATGATTTAGCTTCAGAAAAAGAATGGAAACTTTTCACGACTCGAACTAGCGATTCTCCATCTTCTGCTTTACTCAATTCCATTAAAAAACTGTTTTATCCACGTTAATTGCTTTCCATACTTGTTTATTACTTGATACATGCATTCATGATTTGCAATTGCTAAATAACGTATATTTTCTTAAACCGAAAGCCTTAAGGAACCGCAATTTCCAAACATTTTCTACCTCCATTATCTTGCCTTCTTCTAATCTAGTTGTATCATATTTACTCTTCTAAAAGTTTCACTATCTTGCGATGATGTTTCTAAACCGTTCATCTATTTGATTAAAACCGTTATAATAAAATGAACAAGTGAGGTGATTCGATGACAAGTTCCATAACAGAAGAACAATGGCAAGCCATTATAACAAATGACGCTTCTTTCGATGTTGTCTTTTTATACGGCGTTCGCACAACAGGTATATTCTGTCGTCCTTCTTGTAAATCACCAAATCCTAAAAGGGAATATGTACGTATCTTTCAAAATGCCCAGCAGGCGTTGGCAGAAGAATTTCGGCCTTGTAAACGTTGCAAACCATGTGAACAACGAATGCCAGATGAGGAATGGGTGCTTCAAATAAAAGCATTTATTGATACGCATTACCACGAACCATTGACTTTAGCTCTGTTAGCGGATCATTGTCATGGTAGCTCTTATTATTTACAAAGAACGTTTAAACGAATCATGAACATGTCACCGGTTGACTATATACAACGTATACGAATTCATCACGCAAAACAGGAATTAATGCAAACCAACCAATCCATTGCTGATATAGGTGTAAAAGTAGGATTACCGAATACTTCTTATTTCATTACTTTATTTAAACAATATACCGGGAAATCTCCCAAACAATTCCGATTAGCCTTCCAGATGCAGCAAACGGAAAAATAACCTTCTTACGGGATTTGATTTTACAAACGATTGGTATGACAAAAATTATGCAGGAGGCGAGTAAACAGTGACCGTTTATTGGACAACATTTCATTATAATACTTGGAAGTTTTATGCAGCTGCGACCGAGAAAGGATTGTGCTACCTAGGCCCGCGTCACTTAGCAGTAAATGAAATGGAAATATTTTTGCACAAGCAATTGCCAAACAAAGAAGTTAAGGAAAACGAAAACATGTTGCATCCTTATATGTTGGAGCTCCAAGAATACTTGGAAGGGAAAAGGCAGAAGTTCGAATTAGATGTTGACCTTTATGGAACAGCTTTTCAACAAAAGGTGTGGCAAGCATTGCAACAAATACCATTTGGAAAAACGGTTACGTATTCTGATATTGCAGAGTCTATAGAAAAGCCACAGGCTGTACGTGCTGTTGGAGCAGCCATTGGAGCAAACCCCATTTTCATTATCGTTCCGTGCCATCGGGTCATTGGAAAAAACGGAGCACTAACAGGGTTTCGTGGTGGTCTAGATATGAAAAAGCGACTGTTATTATTTGAAAAAGCTAAAGAAACATAAAAACGGAATCTTGTTTTTTTCAAGAAAAAACTGATTGCAGCCTTGAGTATAGAATATAACTGAGAAATTATAAAGGTATACTCTTTTAGTATGGAACCATTTTGTTGTTTAAGACGTATTTATTGGTAGAAAACTTTATCCAAGGAGGGATGAATCATGGCATATGAATGGATTTTTCTAGATCTGTTAAACATTACAGTTTACATTCCCTTTTTTAAAGGTGGATGAAGAAGATATTTGCAAGAACATTAAAATTTTGAAGAGACAATCCTGGTTTCAAAATGATCTTGACGATGGACAATACCAAAAACTTATCGTATACAATAAAAATGTACGTCAGGTTATTGGAAAATTTAAAAGCGATAAACTCCATAAACAATCCTATATGACCAAATGTCAAAATAGATTGCACAACGCTTTACTGAAGGAGTTAGGTCGTGTCTAATTGCAGAACAAATCAATGAAAGATAAAGGGAACCTTCAATCAGCGGGGGTTTCTTCATCCCCGCTGATTGTTAGTTGAACGAATCGGGGATTTAGGTGCTGTTATCTCCCACTTCGACTTGTTCAGCTCACATTTTCCATCCTTGAAATGGGAGTGTACAGCACCTTATATCCGGGATAAAAGAATCATGCCACTAAAATAGGGGGTATGCCGACGGCCGATGCTTAGTCGGTCTTCCTCTTAGAGGCGAACCGATGTGGCCTTATCGGAGGGCGGTTTCTAAAGCCGCATCGTTGCTGGGCGATGAGCCGGACGTGACTCTTCGGTTATTTCGTTACACCCAAGCACCTTACTTTATGCTTTCTTATCTTCCATCCGTAGGGCTTTCATTTATCCCCCCACGGCGCTTTGTGTAGCCAAGGCCACTAACGAATAAAGCCATTTAGGTATTGTGATAGCTCGCTTAGACTTGCTCCAGTCAGATTATTCAACAACTGAAGCCGGCGTCTTACAGCACCTTATATCAGGATAAAACTACTCCCTTTATAGAGCTAAAATACTGCAATCAACTTCCTTGCTATAAAAGAGGGAGTATTTATTACTTGTTTAATTTAAAGACAATAAAATCAGCACAACGGAAATCTTCTTCAAAGGAAGGATGTTTTTTTAACATCGCTTGAGATGGCTTCGGTTCCATTATTTTTTCCAAACTAAAACCAATCCCAAGTAAAGTGTTGATATAAGTTGTCAGAGTCCGATGGAATAGCAGAATTTTCTCCTCATCACCAAATCTTTGCTCATATACCCCTTCATAAAAATATTGATCGACCTTCCAGTGTAATTTGTTACCATCGTCATCCTTCGCCCACCCACTTTCTGGCGTGATAAAGCATGGATGTAATATGGAGAAAATAAAAGTACCTCCATTGACTAATAACCGATACATTTCCTGAAAAGCTTTTTCAACATTTTCCAGGTCTTGCATAACCATGTTAGATACAATGATATCAAATCTAGCGTCTTCTAAGAAATGTAAATCCTCGCAATTACCATGGTAATACTTGATCGCTAATTCATCTGGTGTTCTATGTTTCGCTAATTCTATCATTTTTGGGGAATAGTCTACAGCTGTTACGATTGCATTTGATTTTGCTAACAACCTACTGAAATATCCTTCACCACACCCAGCATCTAATACTTTTTTATGCTCAACTGTTCCCATTAAGGAAAATAATGTTGGGTTTAAAAATACTTCTTTATGCACATCTCCTTGATCGGAATGGTTTGCTGCATACAATTCGGCGAAGGTATTCCATCTAATTATCGCTTCTTCCGTCCTCAAATTCTTTTTCAAAACACTTTCCTCCTCATTAATATCATCTAATTATACTGGTAGCCCTTTCCCTGCAAACTACTTAATTATGTAGTCAAGCATTGCTTGAAGTTGAAATCAACAGCTTCAAAAAAGAGGATATGCTTAATTCTCATTAGGCGAAGAATTATAAAGCTCATCTCTTTCTGCATAATACCTAAGCATTCTTTGCTCAATCATTTACTTTATGTATTATATCTATCCGCTAATTAAAACGTGATCCATACCCCCGCTTTATCATCTGACATTTTAAACCTCGGATACCTCACACATTCTGGATCAGACGCCTCTAGCTCAATTAACTCATCTGCATATGCTTGTAGTCCTTTAGAAAGAACCTCGTTAATCACAGACTTCCAGTAACACTCGTGTTCAGGAACCAATTCTTTTGGAAGAAAGAGTCCATCTGTCATTATCACGATATGCTTTAATCCGTTTTTATTTATTTTTCCAAACTCAGTAAATTTAATAGCGTCATCTTCTCCATTTAACACGCCGTACCCAGCAGGGGTATTGCTTTTTTGTCTATTAGTAATAAGAATGTCTTTGACATCCTTCATCAATTCTGCTTGTTTGGTTACTCCTTTACCAATAAGCTCTTTCCATCTATTTATAGCAGCTTTTTCTAAAGGTGCTGTTTGCGCTCGAGTTAACGTCCTTACTGCATTGTCTTCATATACAGCAAAAATCATACAATCGCCTGTTTGGATAAAGTCTATTCCATTTGGAGAAATCTTAACCAAAGCTAATGCAGTTCCCCATAATTGTTCTTTTTTCAAAGTGTCTATATTATATTCGTTCATTTTATCCTGCAGTTGCGTGTTTATCTTTGCAAAATCATCCAGAAAACTGCTGGCACAATGAAGTGTTTGGTAATAATTTCTGACTAGGTTAGAGGCAATATAACCGCCTGTTTCATTTTCTTGATTAGCGAAAGGTACGATAGAAGATACTCCATCAGCAACCCCGTAGATCGAAATATCATCATTAATGATAACGGAATCTTCATTCAGTTTACCCACACCCTTACAAGTCACTGTTTCTATTTTCATTTATCATGTCTCCCTTTTAAAACGCACTTACAACTACTTGCTATGTGATTTTTTGTCAACTCTTGTATACATCAGAACAACTTCTTAAACCTTCTCCTCCGTTAAGTACATCAATGAATTGCAACACTTTTTAATCGTTTAAGCTGAAACGGAAATGTTGCTTCACATAACGACATACGGCATGCTTGTTCACGTTAATTTAAGGCAATGTTTTATTCTTTTTTTATAAACTTTATTGGTTTCTAATACGGAACACCCATTATGTGCAAATGTTTTAAGCATTGGTATGTTATTCTGACTTAGTGTACAGCCAATATAATTCAAGTGCTATTATCTCCACTTAGACTTGTCCAGCACACATCTTCCAATTCCTGAAGCGGGAGTCTTACAGCACTTTATATTTGGAATAAATATAGTGTATAAGCTAAAAAATTATACTAGTTTTTTAGCTAACTACGATACAATGAGCCTTATTTACTTCTATTATCCCACAAACGTATATAACTAATAGCCTGATCTGAAATGTTTAATTCATAAACATCAGGATTGCTTAAACCTTTCCATTGCTCAAACCCAAAACTTTGGTCATAATAATGGAGTAATAAAGAGATAATCCCTCCATGCGCCACAATAACTGTATGTGTAGCATTACTTTCTATAATATCCCCCACTACCGATACAATACGGTTCATAGCTTCGTTACTCGATTCCCCACCTTCATACTTTAAATCAAGATCATAATAGGTCACTTTTAGTTTATCCAGCCAATCTGGGAAAAAGGTGGAACTAAGTACTCGTTCCATTAAACGATCTTCCCGTTCGATCTCTAAATTCTTATTGTCTGCAAATGGCTTTATCGATTGAATCGCCCTTAAAAATGGACTTGAAATAATCCGATCAATCTTTCGTTTTGATAAAAAATCAGCTAATTCTTTCGCCTGCATCCATCCTCTTTCCGTAAGTGACGCATCAGCAGCTTGCCCTTCCGCTTCACAATGCCTAATAATATAGATAGTTTTATTCATCCTATCCCCTCTATTCATTTTAATTTGGTCTACCTCATAATATTATTTCCTTACAGTATTCACCTCGGATTACAACAATTAAATATTTTGAAAACTAAATGAGTCATCGCACTTTTATTCTAGTTAAAATACTAGGTCAATACGTTTTCCATATTCGCTTTATTTCAAGAAGTTTATTATCTTCAAAAGATAATTTGTATACATCGGGCATTTCAAGACGCTTCCAAAATTCAGATCCGTAACGATTATCAAAATAGTTCATCATTAATACCATTATATTCCCATGTGTCCCGATGACAAGATTTTTCCCTTTATACTTATCTAATACTTGGAAAAGAGAATCAGTCGCCCTTTTCTGAGCAGTCTTATTCGACTCCCCCCCTTGCCATGCAAAGTTTTCATCTTGCCATACTTTTGTAATTGCAGCTGTAAAATCTTTAACTGGTTTTCCTGCCAAAACTCGTTCTTTAAATGTATCCACTATCTTAATCTCTTTATTTATATATGTAGCAATTCCTTCTACTGTTTGAATGGCTCGCTTATACGGACTAGCAAAAACGTAATCTATTTTTTCTTTTTTAAGCAATTCCGTAACAACTTTTGAATCCTTGAACCCTCTTTCTGACAACGGTCTACCCATTTCATCTGGTGTATAAACAGAATGCGCATGTCTAACTAAGTATAAGTTCATAAGCAATTTTATCTCTCCCATTATTTTCTGACCTTTCCTCACTAGTTTTTCTAAATTCCTCTTTGGACTTAGATCATTTATTTCATCATACTTCATATTGGCCCTCTAAACTATGTGTTAACTCATTTTGATGTTTCTATTAGTTTTATATTTAAAAATATTGAAAGCGCTTTACAAATCAACTTTTTTAATTTAAACTATACTTAAATTGGTTATAACCAATTTTGGATTTCATTTTTATTATGGAGTAGGTAAAAAATACCTTTATTTAGAAAGGAGAGTAATATGAAAAACAGAAAATGACCAACACCAAATTGGTTATGACAACATAACCAATAATTGGAATCACCTACTTTATTTAAAATCCATCATACATGGGTTGAAAGAGAGGTAAGTCATGATAAGCACAGCTTTAAATGTAAATACAATAAGACTAAATGTAAGTGCTAAAAATTGGGAAGATGCTGCCAGAAAAGCGGGAGATTTATTACTAAAAAATAAATCAATTAACGAAGAGTACATCGAGAGTATGGTTCAATCAGTTCATGAATTTGGTCCTTATATTGTAATCGCACCAGGTATTGCTTTATTTCATGCTCGCCCTGCGTCTAATGTTCATGAAATTTGCTTAAGCATGTTGACACTGGAAACCCCTATTGAATTCGGAGCTGGTGATAAGGATCCCGTTGATTTAATATTTGCGCTAGGTGCCATTGATCATGACTCCCATTTACAATTAATGGCCGGTTTAATGAAAGTATTACAGGATACTAACCTGCTTGAGGCTATTAGAAAAGCAAAAAGTGTAGAACGGGTAATCGAATTAATTAATGGAAAATTGGAGGAATAGAAATGCGATACAAAGATTTCTTTACAAACATTACTAATATCCTACATCAAGTTGTCGAAGAAGAAGATGAAAATATAATCCAAGCCGCAAATATTATTAAAGAATCTATTAAGAATGACGGTGTGCTTCATGTGTTTGGTTGTGGACACTCACAAATGTATGCAATGGAACTGTTCTATAGAGCAGGAGGACTCGTACCTGTAAATGCAATCCTATCTCCTCCGTTATCTTTAGCACCTTCCGCCCCATTAAGTACATTTTCAGAAAGACAGGAGGGGCTTGCAAAAGTAATCTTGGATGGAGAAAATGTTCAGCAGCAAGATGTCATGTTAATTGTTTCTACATCAGGGAGAAATGTTGTACCAATTGAAATGGCTATTGAGGCTAAGAAGAAAGGTTTACAGGTTATTGCGCTCACATCTCTATCTTTTTCTAACGAAGTAGAATCCAGATATAAAAATGGAGAAAAATTATATCAATTAGCCGATATCGTACTTGATAATCATGGAGAACCGGGAGATGCAATTATGGAAACCCCAGGTTTAAAATCTAAATTCGGCTCCACTTCCTCCATTATCGGATTTACTATTTTGCAATCTATAGTGGTACAGGTTATTGAGAACCTAGTAAAAGACGGAGGAGAACCACCCATATATGTTAGCTCAAACCTAGACAAAGGGGATCAGATCAATAAACGTTTTATAGAGAAATATCGCAATAGAATAACTTGCTTATAATCAGGAGGGATAATATGGAAATTATTACGGTATGCGGAATGGGCTTTGGAACAAGTTTGATGCTAAAAATGACGGTAGACGATATTTTAGAAAAAGAAGGCATCAAAGCAGAAGTAAGTGCATTGGATGCGGGGTCAGCCAAGGGAAGAAATGCAGATTTAATCATGGCCTCAGCAGATTTAGAATCTGCTTTAGAAGGAGTAGAAGTAAGTAAAATATTTATTCATAATCTCACGGATGCTGCTGAGGTGGAACAAAAACTGCTTGATTATTTAAAAAAGATCCATGAATAAATGGTTTGCCAAGCACTTGGGAAACCTCAAGTGCTGCCTATCACCCATTATCTAAAGGGAGGGTTCAATTATGTTGAGAGCGATTGCAGAAATTCTTACTGTCCCCGCAATTACACTAGGGTTAGTTGCGTTATTAGGTCTTTTATTACAAAAAAAAGAGGTAACAGATGTAGTTAAAGGAACCATTAAGACAATTCTAGGGATATTAATCCTAGGTGCCGGTTCCTCCCTAATAGTTACCAACTTATCACCCTTTGCTACGATGTTTGAGGAGGCATTTCAATTAACAGGTGTAGTCCCTGTAGATGAGGCAGTTATTGCAGCCTTGGTTGACTCTGTTGCTGCTATTGGAAGAATGACATCTTTTATCCTGCTATTCGGATTTTTAACAAATATTGTATTAGCTCGTTTAACACCATTTAAATACATCTTCTTAACCGGTCATATGATGTGGATACTAGCAGGAGCTCTTGCATGGGCTTTTCACGACTTAGGTGTATCCGAAACATATGGAATCATTTTCGGTTCTATCATTCATGGCATAGTGCTAGTGTTATTACCAGCAATATCTCAACCCATTGTACAAAAAATAACCGGCAATGATAAAGTGGCGTATGGACATTTAACTACTACTGGTGTAGTGGCTTCTGCTTGGGTAGGTAAAGTTTTGGGAAACAAAGAACAAGACAGCGAAAAAATTAAGATGCCTGAAAAATTAAGTTTCTTCAAAGACACAGCCGTATCGGTATCATTAATCATGTTTATTATATATATCATTACAGCACTTTTTGCTGGACCTGAGGTAGTAAACCCACTATCCGATGGACAAAACTATTTAGTTTTCAGCACACTTAATGCCTTGGGATTCGCAGCAGGAGTTCTTGTATTGCTTCAGGGAGTAAGGATGTTTCTTGGCGAAATTGTTCCAGCGTTTCGCGGTATAGCCTTAAAAATTGTTCCTGGTGCAAAACCTGCACTAGATGTACCTATATTTTTCCCATATGCACCAAATGCGCTTATGCTTGGTTTTCTCTTCTCTATTATCGGTATGATTCTAGGAATGCTTGTTTCTACTTTGTTTGGCACCATCGTACCTTTACCATCCATTATTGGCGGGTTCTTTACAGGAGGAATTGCCGGAATATTCGGGAATGCTATGGGAGGAAGACGAGGAGCAATGATTTCAGGATTGACTTATGGAATTATATTAACCGTTCCAGTAGCTCTATTCTATCCTTTGTTCGGTTTAGAAGTATATGGTGTAGAAGGACTTGCTTTCTTGGTACCAGATGGAATAATCGTATTGGCTTTAATTAAACTTTTCTTCACTTTAGATATTCCAATTGTCGGCTTTATTGCCTTGCTAGCAGTTTTTATTTTACTAAGTATATTTTATAAAAAGAAAACAACTTTAGAATCATGAATACGCTTTACCATGTTACGGTTAAAAAAGGAGGGAAGTTAAATGAAAAAGAGAGCGGCATGGGTATTTCTGCTAAGTATTGCATTAGTGCTTAGTCAAACAAATGTTGTTGCTGCTAAAAAGACGAAAACGGATAATAACAAAGGCTGGAAGTTGCAATATCATGAAAAGTTCAACCAAAAACTACCTGTCGATGAAGCACCGTGGGTAATGGATAACTATGGCGAAACAAGCCCGTGGAATGTAGATCACCTTGATGATGACGGAGAGTTCTTTAAAGTTAAAGGTGGAACTAAGTTTGAAAAACAACTGAATAGTTTTGATCTGTTAAGAAAACGAGTAAATTTCGGCAAAGACGGTTGGCTAACTGCCGAAGTTGCTGCAAGAGACTACGATAAGGACGGAACTCCTGATACAAATGCGTCTTTAAAGAATGTGAAATTAGATAGAGGGAAACATTCAGCTGAGTTATCAACCAGCTTTGATTCAGGTCTAATTATTCGATCTACTGATGCTTTGCCTTCAGAGTACCGAATAGAATATAAACTAAGAAATATTGATTTTGGGGGGCAAAGAAACGGCACCTTTGATTATGGTGATAAACACAACGGGTATACACTAGAGAAACGAAAGTCTAATTTCCCATGGAAACGCAGTGGTGATTTCGCCGGCGATACATCTCACAATAATCCTAATTTTGGTGACGTGACCAAGGAAAATGGATATTACTTTCTATCCATTATGGATTATGAAAACCCCGCTCCTCATAATAATGTGTTCATCCACAACCACCGAAAAGTAGGTATGGATGCATATAATGTTAGCGGTCCTTGGGCAAAGGCATATGGTGTATGTGACCCTTTTACAGGTGAATTATACAGTCAAACAAGTGAAAAAAGTTCAAACAATGCTATTAATGGTATCTTTTTTGCTGGAGATACGTTTAGAGATGAGTCCATTGGATATAATTCATTTATGTTTGAAACCGAATGTGGTTCATTTTCTGATCAAGATACACCCTATTCTATCATTTCAAATGCTGAAATACAGCCAGAATTAATGCCTGAGGAAACGTACACTTTTGCCATAGAAAGAAGTAAAACTGGCTATGTAATGGAAATGACGGGTAATTTCAAATATATCGGACAAAAAACTTTACGTTATGAAAGAGACTTTATTGAAAATGGAAGACCAATTTGGCACTATAATAACACACCAGAACAATATAACGGAGAATTTAACTCTACTCTCACCTTTACTGGGCCATATGGTAGCTATTCAGTAGAACAATGGCCTGAGGATTCAGCATACCCGGATTATTTTATAATTGGTATACCCCATATCAATTATTATGAAGGCTCAGCAATAATTGATGATATTAAGCTATATACCCCCCAAAAATAATAGAGGAATTTAAAGCTTTTAACCGTGCAAAAGTCAACTATGCTTGGCTTTTGCACATATTTTTTAATTACTAACATTGCTTTTTAACTGTTTCCTGAGCATTGATTGGTTATTTCTAATTTCTAAGTTATACTTCTTATATAAAATGAAAATATACCTATAAATGATAAAGGAAGATTTAAAAACTATGGATAAGACAAGTAAGATTCCATTATATTTACAATTAATGGAAAAATTAATTAGTATGATTGAAAAAAAGTTTATCTTAGAAGGTGAAAAACTCCCTCCTGAGAGAGAATTGTGTAAAATTTATGGTGTTAGTCGAATTACAGTTCGACAAGCCTTGCATGAGCTTGAAAGAGAAGGGTACATATATAGGATACAAGGGGCAGGAGCGTTTATTTCTTCCAGACCTTATGATCAAAAGTTGGTGAAGCTATATAATTTCACAGAGGAAATGAAGAAAAAAGGGAGAAATCCATCTACACGGATTATTAAATTTGATAGTTTGATAGCAGATGAGCGGTTGGCAAAGAAAATAAATATCCCCTCTTTTGAAGAAGTTTACAAAGTTATTCGGTTACAGTTTGCTGATGATGAACCTTTGATATATGAGACAACCTTCTTACCCAAGCGTTTATTTCCTGATTTAACAAAAACTACCTTATATAATCGATCCATGTATAAAATTTTTTATGAAGACTATGGGTTAGGTGTAACAAGAGCTATTGAAAGCTTTTCTGCAACTACTTTAAGAGATGAAGAAGCAAACTATTTGCAGCTACCTCCTGGTCGTCCTGCTATGCTAATTAAACGTCTTGCATATCATAATGACCAACTGATTGGTTATACCATTAGTGTGTCACGAGGGGACAAATTTGAATATATCGTAGAGCTAACCTAGAAAATTCGATTAGAAACCAGTTCCTTATCTCTCCTAGGTATAGGCTATTATAAAAGTTTGGTTCTACTGTTGAAAACGGTAGACACCTCTCCTTTATTTTGGAATTAAAGTTATATGCTTAAATCATTTATTTTCTAAACAAATAAATAATACGATTCAGCGATGTCATGCTAGATAATTCTGTTGCTGTCTATTCGGCAAACGAACCAATCAATTCTACATTATCGGGCAACTCTCTTTCCCCTTTATTTGGAGGGTTTTTTCTAGCTATGCAAAAAGCAAAGGATGGACGCTTATCATTTTAAATTAGATAGCTGAAGATGTCGTATATTCCCATGTATTTAAAATGCTGATAACTATCATAGTTGAAGCAAATAACTCGCTCCGGAAATATACTTCGCGCATCTTAGAGAGACTTGTAACCTCCCGCTTTCTAATGTATTTGGGTCTCACCGACCCTTTCCTCCCGCTCTGACGTTTCCGTATATTTTCGAAGCTAAATTATTCGCCTTTAGAGTTAATCGTTGTTTTATGGCAAAATCTCTTTATATCTCACAATATTCATAACCAAGCCTGATGAAGAAGGGGGATGCTTCGTTTTTAGCCGTTTCATTTTTGTTACATCTAATAATAGTGAGAAAAAAACACCACTAATTGAAGCTTTACTTTACCGGTATCCATATCTCACTGTAATAGTTTTCAGAATAGGGGTCATCCTCACTTTGATATACTTCCATTTCTGGACCACCAGCATGCTCATATCCGGTAGAAGGAAACCATTCAGAAAAGATTCTTTCCCATGTTTTTTGTATTGCATCTGGCATCGCACCGTGTACAGGAAAAACTGCCCAAGTAGCAGCAGGTATTTGTCTTACCTCCCAATCAGAAGGAATTTGATCCAAGTTCTTTTCTGCGCAAATCAAATAAGTTAAGTTTTCCTGTTTTTTATCAAAGTCCATGCATATTCCAATAATTCCTAGAGAACCACAATTCTTTGCAAGCTCTTTCGTAAATCCATTCGCATTCGATTCCTTCCAATAAGCTGGTATTTTTCTATTCAACTCTCCTCCTATGGTTGTTGTACGAATACTTTTACCTACAACATCAAAAGCACCTTTTTCCACCATTTTATAATCCATTTCTACATCACCCTTTAGTTGAATTTGAAAAGAGAGTTTGGGATAAGCTTTCAAAGAATACATATTTTTTCTGGCGTTTGATGGGCTCACACCATGAATTCGACGAAACGCTTTTGTAAAAGATTCTGGTGTTTCATACCCATATTTCAGCGCAACATCAATTACCTTTGCCTTCGAATTAACAAGCTCCTGTGCAGCAACTGTAATTCGGCGGTTGCGAATATACTCATTCAATGTGTATCCAGTTAACATGTGAAACATCCGTTGAAAATGAAATTTAGACATACAAGCGACCGTTGCAATCTCTTCAACATGAAGAGTATTCGATAAATTATTTTCGATAAATTCTATGCTGTCCAACATCCTTTGTAGTTCCTGCACCTAACATCCTCCCTTCTCCACACTCATTCTAGCGAAATGGATTCATTCATTCCTGTTCATCTGTGCTTTGTGAGGACAGATTGTTGCCATTTCTTATCAATCCAGTAATCAGTCTAAATAATTCCCCCTTTTTGACGCATTTATGTATAAAGTAAAACTTCATTCAGTAGGGGTTTTCTTCCATCTCCTACTGAATATTAGTACCGCCAGGGTAATGAACGAATCGGACATTTAGGTGCCGTTTTCTCTCACTTAGACCTTTTCTTTACTCAGGTCTTGAAGTGGGAATCTCACGGCAGCTTACATGCGGGGTAAATTAAACCCTTAACCAACCACGAAACCCTCTGGAACTATAGTAAGAAGAGGCGCCATTATGATATACAAAAACATGACCAAAACGAAAATCACAGAAAAGCGCTCCACCAAGATTTCTAATGTCAGGAGGTGTTAAAATCCAACTCGACGTTTTCATATCAAAATCTCCAAGTCTTTGCAATGCTCGATATTGGTCTTCCGTTAAAAGTTGAACTCCCATGGCAGCGGCCATATCTATGGCGTTATTTTCTGGTTTATGTTTTTTTCTTGACTCTAACGCTTCACGATCGTAGCAAACACTTCTGCGACCTTTAGGACTTTCCGCTGAACAATCATAGAAAGTGTATTCATCCTTCTTTTTATCATAATCAACCACATCCGGTTCACCGCCGGTTCGTTCCATTTCATGAAGGGACCATATTTTTTCAGTATTAGCTTCCAGCTTTGCTTGGACTTTAGCCCATTCCATATCTTTATGACGGTGCATATTGTTCTCAAAACGGACTTGCAATACTTTAAGTAATTTTTTCCTTTTTTCTAGTGACAATTCCTTTTTATTATGGATTTCATTTTTCTTTGTCATCCTGTTAATTCTCACCCCTATAATTAATGAAGTCTTACTCTATAGTACCTCATTGCTTTTGGAACACCTTTTATTTCAAAAATTCCTTTTATAATTAATTGTCTCACTCTGTACTCAAAAAACGCATCACCAATATATTGATCTAAATCCCCTATTATTTCACCGACAAGTCGCGCTGAATATATAAAATCATTATTTCTTCGCTCGTTATGTATTTGCTTAACCTTATTTATAATGTAGTCATCATAAATATTTTCCTCTACACTTTTTATTACTTGATCCTCCCATATTCTGAGGCATTCCTTGGTAGTAGATAAAACTTGCCATTCCTTTGCAAATTCTTCAAGTTGCTTTTGACTTGCTGGAGCTTCTTTTCTACTTTCTTCATATATCATCATTAGTTTTTCAGGTACAATTTCTCCAGTATGTAACGGGAAACATTCATTACTTGGAACATTAAATTGATTTTTAAATTGCTTCGTTGCGTTTATTATAAAAATATCATTTGTTTTTTCTTTTAATAGAAAAAGAACATATCGTAAAGCGGTTTGTTCATGGGCATTTTCTCCTGTCCACACGATTATGGGTGTACTTTCTGAAACATCGTCAATCATGGAGACGATATGATTAAAATTATATTCGTATTCATCTATATATTCATCATCAAAGTTAATATGATTTTTCAGCCATTCGTATCTGTAGCTAAGCCCTTCCTGTTCATGTAATCGCCACATTGGACCAATCGAAAATAAATCTGAAAATGCGATTATCTTTTCTTCGTCCTGCAATCCTGATACTTTTAACGCCTGTTTTAAACTACCATACGTGGAATCACTAAATAGAATATGTACCGCATGATAGGTATTATCGCTTTTTATATCCGTTTGATTCCTTTTATAATTTAAAAAGGAATGATAGGTTCTTTTTAAATCCTTCACCAACTGCTCATCCGTAAATTGGGCTGTTTCCTCATGCATTTCCATTTGCATAAACATAGAAAGTAAAAGTGTATTCATTTCTTCTTTAGATGAGTTTCTAAGGATTCTTTTCATTTCAGCAACCATTTTTACTGTTCCTCCCCACTAAATTACCGTAATATTACATTATATTTCCTTTCATTATTCTCAAAAAGTTACGGAAAAATCAAGCAAAAGTTCGATCATATAAGATATTCTAACATTACATTACCTTTATTAACCATGCCAAAACTTCTTGGTCTAGAATTTCGAAATCTAATATCCGTATTGCTTCCGAAACATTTCTTACATTGCTAACACAAATAATTACATCGCTGTTTTGATTATTAAAAAACTAAAAGATAAATCTAAACCGATCTTCCACGAATGAATCAGTCTAAACAGCCTTAATTTATAGAGTAACTCTGGTTCCATTTTACTTTTTTTCTAAGGAATAAGTTTTCAATATATTTACAATTTATCAGCTTATTCATGACCAATTGAGAGTATATGCTGTATGTTCTTTATTTTTCTATATTATTAGACATTCTATTCACTTCCCCACCTTCTCATTTGATAATTTTGTGGAATTTTTTCCCTTCACTTGCTTTAACGTTGCAACTATAAGAAAGCTAACAACTACTAATAAGACCCATGAACTTACCTTACCTAAATGTACTAGACTCCATGCATCGGTTTGATTTGGATATTCCCAAGCGCCAAATAATGTGACAATATTTTCGGCTACCCATATAAAAAATCCAATGAGCATGAAAGAAAACACGAGTGGCATACGATAAATGGTTCCACCAACCTCATATTTAACCCATGATCGCCAAAAGACAACTATGACAAGTGCCGTTAACCACCAACGAACATCAATCCAATAATGATGAGTAAAAAAATTTACATAAATCGCAGTTGCTAGAGGTACAACCACCATAAAAGGCGGCCATTTAATTAATTTTATATGCAGTCTTCTCCATGCCTGACAAAGATAACTCGCCACACTTGCATACATGAATCCACTATACAAAGGAACGCCAAAAATTTTAAGATATCCTTCCTCCGGATAAGACCAGGACCCCATATGTACTTTAAAAATCTCCAGGGCAAGCCCGATTAGGTGAAAGACGGTGATAACCTTTAACTCATCGCGTGTCTCAAGCCCCAAACGCACCATGCCCCACTGCATCAAGAGACAGATAATAAGCAACCAGTCGTACCGAGGCAAGAAGGGAAGGGCTATTATTTGAGTAACAGCCAAAGAGGCAAAGATAACGACCGGAAACAAACATGATAGAGCCTGTTCCCAACCAAAACGAACAAGTTGTTTTATTGCTCTCATGATTTTTGTTAGCAAATTTTTTTCTTGATACTCATTTTGAACGTCTAAATTCATGTTTATCCCCCCTTTATGAATGTAGTCAGGAAAATAGCTCCTCCTTCTCTCTTTCCCACCCTACCTCATTATTCTTCGGTTTCTTCATCACATTTGTATTCTAAAATATCTCCAGGCTGACATTCTAAAGCTTTACAAATCGCCTCTAAAGTCGAGAATCGAACTGCCTTTGCCTTGCCGTTTTTTAATATAGAAAGATTAGCCATCGTAATTCCAACTTTTTCCGAAAGTTCCGTTACACTCATTTTTCTTTTTGCCAGCATCACATCAATATTGACTATAATTGCCATTGGATTCACCTCAGACCGTTAAATCATTTTCTGATTTTATATTAATTGCTTCCTGAAAAAGCCTTTGGAGAACAGCAGCAAAGACAGCGATAACTATTGAAGCAAACGGAACAACCATTCCAACTATAACAACACCTGGGGCATCGTCTATCTCCGCAAATAGATAGAAAAGCGGCAAGACGAGAACATGCAAACTGCTGATTGTAATCGCACAATATTTGATTTTCTTTAACGACCGTACAGATAATTCAGAGAACGCTTTATTCTCGTCAATAAATCGCAAAAGGTTGAAAGCCTGATATAAAGCAACATAAAAAGGAATAGCCGACGCATAAAAGATGATGAAAATAAGATATTTTATAAAAGCAAAATCAGGCAACAACTCGACTCCAATATTTCCTAACTTAGGAACTAAAAATATACATAAGGCAAGAACTGGGATCCCTATACAAATAACAGCTATTTTTAAGAATACTGTCGTTACTTTTTTCATACAACACCTCTCCTCATTATTCACAATATTGATTGTAGCATATTTTTATCGATTTGCAATAAATAATTATCAAATATAAATAATTTATTGCCGCTATTCATTTCCAACTTAACCCTATACATGATTGTATCGTTATGGCAATATACCTAACTCTCTCTTGTTTTTCGCCTTTTTTTCTACTATCAAAAAACAAAAACGGGCACCCCGCGCCTTAGTTCATTCTTTATGAGAAAATACTGGGCTCATGCGCCGGACGTGGCTTATTTTATTCATTTCGTTATCCCAAAGCGACAAAATTTATACTTTCTTATCTTTGAACAAAAACAACAAAGGACAGCTTGTTGCCCGAACCCTTTTCAAAATTACAATTCTTTAATGCAGAGATAAAAAACCTCCCATTTAAAGCAAGTTTGATCTGTCCACTTTAAAGGAGGCACGTTCATTTTATTAGAAGATATAAAAAGCTGACCTTTATGATTTTGGCATAGATAAAGCAACTTTTTAAATGAAACTATATTTTCCCGTTCACATTTTTAATTATTATTTTACTTCGAGGTATACTTGGCATGCTTACCATGCTATAACTTAAATCTTGAGCCGGAATCTCATAATCCATGTGGTTCACAAGGAAGTCAACGCTAACTTTCATAACTTCAATTGTTATCCATTCACCTGCACAACGATGTCCTAAAAAATAGTCACCGCCACCTTGGGGGATGAATCCAAAAGGACTCCCTTTCCAGTCAGAAAAACGCACAGGTTCAAACACATCAGGATTATCCCAGGCTTTAGGATCATGGTTGGTACCATAAAGATCCAAAAGGGTTAACGTACCTTCTTCAAATC
Organism: Roseburia sp. 1XD42-34; assembly: GCF_009917385.1. Lineage (GTDB taxonomy): Bacteria > Bacillota > Bacilli > Bacillales > Amphibacillaceae > Virgibacillus. The sequence continues at coordinate 37,370 of NZ_QWLJ01000024.1, forward strand.
GATAGCCGTTCCAAGTAAAATCAGTCTTCACCTTTGCAATGACAAATGGAAAAAACGGATAAAAGCGCCGTACTTCCTGGATAAACATTTCCGCATATTTTTCATCACTAGTCTGGAGCTTCATTTTTTCTTTTGGGTAATTATTTACTGCTACAATAATGAAATTAATATATATAGCGATCGCCACCACCGGACGTAGTATATTGATGACTTCCACTGCAGCAATTTCAGTATCAAGAAATTCTCCATTCAGTTCACGATGCCAGGAAAATTGATGCAATGCTGTATTTTCGGAAGGATTTAATGTCCCTTGGCGAACCTTCACAATTAGACCTTGCGCCCATCTTTCAACATTATTCCTTGCATTCCTCCCAAGCCAATGATTAGGACCAACTGTCCCAGCTGACTCAATCATTGCTCCTAAATTACTTGTCAACGATTTCATTTCACTTTCTTGAACTGGAACACCCGCCCACTCGCAAGCTGTTCGACACAATATTTCCTTGGTTTCCTCATAAAATATTACCTTGTCCATTCCCTGCCACTTATTGATTGCTATTTCCCAATGTTTTTTCAAAATGTCAGTAAGGCTTTTAATTTCTTCCGTGGACATGATAGACATAAACATTTTTTTGCGATGTTTGTGAGCCCATCCATCTAGTGCCTGTACACCATTCTTACCAAACAATGTTTGTATTGACCGATTTGGTGCTGCATCTTTCCTTTTGAATCTCTCCGAATCATAAAAAATTTCTGCAGCTTCTTTTCCACTTATACAGATTACTTTCTTTCCGAGTAATCGAGTTACAAAAATATTAGAATTGAAACTGCGACACCTATTCAAAATGTACATGTAGCCTTCTCTCATTAAACTTAAACTTTGGTCTATTCCCTTTTCTTGAGGCATTTTTCCTGTATTTGACATAAGATCAACTCCGTTTTATTATGAGTTCTTATTATGGATCAATCGGTCTTTTTTTACAACATCTGAGAGCTATAAATATAGAATGGTTTAAGTTATGCTTTTTCTTTTGAAAAAAGCGTAACAATTGTGGTTCTTACTAAAAAGCTAGCATCCTACTAGAAATGCAATTAACCAAAACCACTTTGTTGGAAGATACATTTGTAATAAATATCACTAGCATTATATAACAAAAACCGAATATTCCGTTAACTACTCCCTGTAATCTTGAGCCAAAAAAGTCAAAGCTTGAAGAAAGATGGCACTGCCCATTTGGTGAAAATATACAATTATGCAAAAACCAACGGCTACAGGTGATTTACGGTCTGTATATTTCTTCAAACTTCCTTTCAGACATAGGGTAGTTTCCAGATCGCTCATTTTAACAACGAGTAATTTGAAGTAGAGATACTTTGCTTCTCCTCTCCAGTTATCTCGGATATTGCCGACCATACTAAAAAAGAGGTTCCTACTTATTTCAATGAACTTGAAAGTTCAATTGACAGTAAAGATCCTCAAAAATTAGTTGACAATATGGTTAAGGGCGATGAACTGGTTGCTTATGCCGAGGAAAACGAATCATCGGAGATAGCTGTTTCAGCTGTCCAGAGATCAGTTCCCCTCACCATCTTTTCTTTAAAATAATCATATGGATTAACTGCTTTCCACCTTCATAAATCGGTTGATCATAATGACAAATAAAAAAATCATCAATTTGGTGTGAAATCGTAAAGCCACAAGCCTGATAAAAAGGGATGGGGAATGGGCTGTCCCCTGTTCCAACGAGCATGGTATGCCTTTTATTTTTGTAATGCACACAAACAAATTGAACCAATCCTTTTCCATATCCTTTACGCTGTTCGAATGTAGATGATCATATTGACAAAAGCAAGAAAGAAGCTTCTCGTCATCCATAAACGATGCTTTATCACATTATTACCTCTATAATATGGATATAGCCAAGGATTGTCGTGCCTAGCCATAGTGTATTTAAAACGAGGAATGCGAAAGTGCTTAACCATCCCCCCGTCGCAAAAAAACAGCGTAAACACCGGGAATAAAGTTTAACAAAATAGAAAGAACATAAACTCGGCCATTCCAACGATGAAAATGGATCGATTTTATTCGTAACTTCTTGATCACACCCAAAGGCCCAGTGATAAGGGAGATAATCGTAAAAATAATTTGTAACCTAATCATAAGTACCCATAATAATTCGTTTGTTAGCACTCCATCTCGGGCGTACTGAACTAAGACGGTTCCTCTCTTATTTTGTTAGCCTTTATTTTATTGTCTGTCCATCTATTAGTTTCACCGGCTTGAACTTCTTCGGATGCCCTTGGCCGGCCGGGATTACTTTTTTTGTGCCTTCTTCTTGTAAAAGTCCTTGGCGATCGTTCCCATGCTCACACAACTCATACGCGATGATTGCTAGCCATCTCTGGTTTGAGATCCCCTCCGGCTTATAGGATGACGGAAATTTTCCAAATGTAATAAGCGTAAATAGTTTTCAATGAACAACCATTTTTACCATCTCCTAAAGTTGAAGTTGGTGGGTAACCACGCTTTTTGCGTCTTACTTCTTCTTTAGGAGACTTTTTTATGTTAATCTGTAATTTTTTTCCATATATAGCAGTCGTAAACAGCCTATTAGATTCCAATCTCCCGCATTTTTGCCATGACTTTTTTCGTCCTGTCCTCCATATCGGTTCCGCTGGATTTCGCCAGTCGCATTTCGTTCACGATTTTACCGTCGCGCATAAACATAATACGATCTGTCCTAGCCGCAACCTTTGCGTCATGAGTTACAAGAATAATCGCTGTGCCTTCGGAGTTTATTTCAGAAATGATATCCATCATTTCCTGTGCAGTTTTTGAGTTAAGCGCGCCAGTCGGTTCATCACCGAAAATCATTTCAGGATTGCTAATCAGTGCGCGGCATATCCCCGCACGCTGAAGCTGTCCTCCCGAAACCTGTGTAATATCACGGTTTTCCAGCCCGGCAATACCAACCTTTTTCATAAGGGCTCTTGCTTTTTTAGTAATCTTCTCAGCGCTTTTTCTATTATCCCGCATTGCAGGAAGAATGATGTTATCGAGAATGTTCAAGTTTTTAAGCAAAGTCGGCTGCTGAAAAACAAAACCCATTTTAGTTCTGCGTATATCGGCAAGCTCCTTTTCACTAAGTGATGATAAATCCTTGCCATCAAAAGTAACCTTTCCACCGTTAATGTCGTCCATTCCACTCAGTGCATACAACAATGTCGATTTCCCTGAGCCCGAAGGTCCCATAACCGAAACAAATTCTCCCTCGTTTATTTCAATGGACACGCCATCGAGAACATTTTGTTTTTCATGCCCTACCTGGAAATATTTTACTATATTTTCACCGATCATAATCTTCTTCATAATGACCCCTTTATATTTTCCGATATTTTTATTTGTCCCGAGCTCGCTGTGCCGATCAAGGTTGCGATAAGTACTGTGCATATCATCAGCAATGGACTCCATACATATGCAGAAAGCGGATTGGTAACAAACTGAAACGACAATGCGCCAAACGATGAAATAACCGCGCTTGCAAGTACTTCACCAAGAGTATTTGCCAGGAACACACCCAGAACAACTCCTATCATTAGAACGAACACTGAGCGCGAAACATACTGCGCCGAAATATCCCTGTTTGTAAAACCGAGCGCTTTTAATATGGCAATGGAATATCTATCTTTTGTAACGAGCATTCTCATAAACAACACTGTAACTAGTGCCGTAATCATGATTGCAACGGCAAGTGCAACATGCATGGCCTTTTTGACGGAACTTATTGTCGATCCAAATGTTTGTGTAACAAATTCATCAATGTCAGAAACTTTTGCGAAAATAAATTTATTATCATATTCTGAAACCTTATCATCAACAAGAGAGGAGTCCGACAGTTTAGCACACACAACGCTCCATATAATATCCGCCGAATGATCGGTAAATACAGCCTTTGCGGTTTTGCCGCCGTTGGTGATGTCGGAATAAATTCCGCTTACCGTAAGCTCTTTTTCTTTGCCGCCAATCACTAACGTAATGACATCGCCCACCTTTTTGCCCATCTCGTCGGCGTTTAATGCTGACAGCGCAATTTCGTTTTCTCCGGCGGGAGCTCTGCCTTTGGAATATTCGATAGGAAAGATGGAATGGTCGCCGATTTCAATTTTAATATTTTCCTCCGTTCCATCTTCCATTTTTGCTTTGAAAAGCTTTGTGGTCATGACGGTATAGCGTTCAATAACGCTGTCGCTGTCCACCGTTTTTACAATTTCATCGGCTTTTTCAGAAATATTGTCGGTCTTTTGTAGATCAATGCGCAAATCGTAGTTTCCAACTCCCATATATTCAATGAAGCTATTGGATGAAATCGTATTGTACAAGTTCTGCGGAACAATGATAATAAAAGTCGAAATCGCTAGCACTGCAAGCATTGTGGCGTAAAGTCTTTTCCTTGCGAGCGCATCTTTGATACCAAGAAAAACATTTGTATGAAACATCCTGTTCGCGCTTAGATAAAAACGTTTTGCACCTGCTGTTTTTTCCTGTGAGGTACCAAAGCGTATCGCTTCGGCTGCAGATATTTTCCGAAAACGTCTCAGTACTCCGCTTACATAGGCAATAATCGCAAGAAATACGAGCAATATCCCGATGATGGCGAAAAGCAAGGCATATGAGGAGTTTTCACTTTCTCCCATATAAAGCCGTATATTTTCAAGAAGCATACCTTTGAATACAAACGAAAGGGCATAGCCGAGAATACTGCCTGCCGCCGCAATCGCTGTATACTTCGCTAAATACATCTTCTTAATGTCGGAAACACGCAACCCGATTGCCTTCATAACGCCAATTTCCCGGTAATCCTCTTCGATTTTCGCAAGGAGTGTAAATCGTACGCACATCAATGCGATGGCAATAACAAGTGCGCTCACAAGAAGGACAATCGCAATCATCATCCCGTCTGAAAGTGCGTTCATCATTTTGAAAAGCTTATATGTCACCGTTGGTCCGTTCGCTTCTAGTCCCGCGGACGTATAAGCAGTTTCAAATGCGCTTAGAGATGACAAATCCTTTAATCGAAACTCAATCAGATACTCCATACTTCCAAGGCTTTTGATTTCCTCGTAATCGTTTTTGCTTACAAGAAATCGCTTGGAGGAGGAGAGTGAGGAATTCATCTGCGAATCACGGAGAAATCCCGCTACGATGAAATTTTTTCCAGAAACCTCCACTTTGTCACCAACTTTTGCCGTGCCATCCTTCATATAAACTACTGGAACATAAATCTCCCCATCGGAAACCTTGATCACATTTCCGTCTAGATCAAGGAGATAATCAAATTTTTCATTCTGTGTGCTGAAGCCGTTGTCCTGAACACTCTCCGCCAGCGAGGTTCCGTCAATGACAATTTCCGCACCGTCCATATTGAGAAATTCAACTACCTGAAATCCCTCAACGTTGCTGTTTTGCTCCGCGAAATCCGCAAGTCTGACAGTATCAATAGCACCTGAATGCATCTGCATGAAATGCGGTGTTTTCGCCTGCTTCATGAGTGTATCTATCGCACCCGAAAGATTGACGACAAGGATCGCCGAAAGAGAAACAAGCATCGCCGCGGCAACGACAAATATCATCGTTGTCAGCGTAATGAGCTTGCTCTTTGAAATGTCATTACGGATTATTCTGAAATACATAGGTCACCCCTGTTTATATTTTTTTCGATTCTTGAGTATACAAATGTTGATTGCAAGCGATGTTCAAAAAGCTCTGCCATGATGGGATAACTCAACTATTTTTCTGAAGGGAAACCTATACAATCTTGCTAGTAAACCAATCTGCCATAGCCAGACTTATCCGAAAAGATACAAAGCAAATTAGATCATGCTCTTACAAAAAGACTGCCGCCTACCATATTATAAGCATGCGGTTATAGCGACTCCTGACACGGATGGCCTGCCAGCCCCCCATAAAAGCCTGAACGGGGGAAACCCACTTTCTAAAACTGAAATAGCAAACCTGATCAAAGAAGAACAAATCTTTGAATACTCATTCTCCATTTCAATTGTCAAACATTTTCATCATGTGTATAAGACTTCCGCTTTCAACTTCAAGCATCCTTTCTACGTTGAAAATGAGCGCCTTTATACGTGAAACTCGCTCTTCATCCGTCATATTCACCATATCATCATCAAAAACGGTATTCGTATATGCAACAACCATCTCCATACATTCATACGGATACGGTGTACTGAACAGGCCTTGCTCAATGCCCTCCCGAATAATTTCCGTCAGTATTGGTGTAACACCATTGATGATCACTTTTTGTATTTTCTGATGCATAAGCGCATTCTGAGGCCTGTGAATGTGCTCCATTATTTCTTGGCTGCTAGCTCCACTTATATTCAGTGACATGACAACACGGATAATACGTTCAATGACAGGTGTGCTCTTATCGGCGGCTACTTGCTGCGCCGACCCTAAAAGACGGTTACTATACCGCTCAATCAGTGCATCCATAATATCCTCCTTCGATTTGAAGTGATGATATAATGTTCCACGCGCAATACCGACCTTTTCAAGAATATCGTTTGTACTTGTGCCATCATAGCCCTTCTGGCCAAAAAGCTCATCTGCCGCATCCAGAATTTCATTTTTGCGTTCCACTGCCTCTTTTCTCATTTCATCCTCCTTATAGACCGACTGCCTGTCTATAAGATTATAACATTGTAATGAAGGATGTCAAGAGTAAAAAATGATGGGACATGGAAAAAATGCAACCAAGGAGATCAAGTGAACTTTGCGCAAAAGGGTATTGGCATAACAGTGGATTCCACGCTACCCTAATTGACATCAAATCCGTGGCAGTGTGACCGAAAAAAAATGCACCAAATTTGGTTAGTTTACATAAAGTTTTATCTTAATAAAGCAATATGGTGAAAGTTTGACTCAATAAAAAAATAACCCCTTATCCATATGACATTGAAGAGGTTATTTTGTGTAGGTTTAGCTAATGTTATGTGACAATAAAGTCGCGTTACATTGTCTTTATGATAAAAGCATCATTTTCTTTTTTTGCCTTCAAGTTTTTCCCAATATTACCCACTGGGATTTTATTATGAGAAATTCCCGCAATGATCGCATGCGCCTTTAATATCGAATTTTTTTATCGTCAAAATGTTGCCGGTTACTTTACCAAACAGACTATCCCAAGACTCTGATACTACATTCCATCAGAAAAAGAAATAACCCCTGCCCTTCAGGAGTTACAGCCATATGCTAAGCTGTAATCCCTAACCCAGCGGCTGTTTCCACTTGATTGCTGGCATGATATTTGGGAATTTCTTAGTTCCAAGCCCAAATTTCTTACAGTACGGCCCCCGCTACTCATCTATTGACACTCTCTGCTTTTCCTCCTTGCATCATGACATTTTCTCGATCCGTTATTTCTCCCAAATTAATACGGCTCGTTCTAAAATTGAATCCCAAGTTTCTTTTCCGGCAGTGACTTTTTCTGAATCAAAATCTACATAATAGACGACATCAACTTCTTTACTTTCTGGAAGTTCAAAGACATATCCTTCCTTATTAGGATCCTCCCCATTCTTAATAAGTTCTCTTGAAGGTGAATCAGCGATTGTTTTTGTATAATAAATAAAACTTACATTCTTATTTTCTCCTTCAATTTCCATTTTCATGGGATGGGTTACGTTAACACTAGCATAGCTTTCGCCATAATAACGGGAAGCCAATTGATGGTCATTGTGCTTTTCAATTTTGACGAGCTTTTCTGAATATGGAATGACCATTTCATAATAAAAAACATACGCAAATGCCCCAAATAAAACGATAGCCGTTGCGACAGCAGAAGCAATTGAAATCAGTATTTTTTTCTTGCGCCATTTTTTACTGATTTTCTTAAAAAGAGAGACTTTATTTTCTGCCGGAATATAAAGTTCACGCTTCATGGAGTCGTATTCCTTTTGACACGTCTCACAATGCTGTAAATGCTCATCGACCATTTCTTTTGTATCTTCGCTGACTACTCCATCAACATAAAGAGGCAAAACATCTTGTATGATGGTACATTTAATCTCTTTCATGATTTATCTCCTCCATATAATCCAAAATTTTCTTCCGGGCTCTGTAAAAGGTTACCCTTGCCCATCCGGCGCTTTTCCCAAAAAGTCTTCCTATTTTCTCAAAAGGCAGTTCGCCAAAAGTGCGTAGTGAAAACACTTCTTTGTATGGCTCATCCATCGAGTGAAGAAACTGATGAACAGTAAAAGCCTCTTCCTCGTTCATCAAATGTTGTACAATTTGCACTCCCGTCCCTGGTTCATCAATGAAGTCCGAGTTGATTTGCCTTTTCATTTTTTTATAATGAGAAAAATAGGTGTTTTTGGCAATTGTAAAAAGCCATGCTCGAATATCTTTAGAACCATCAAATGTTTCGATTGCTTTTAATGCTTTAAAAAAAGCCTCTTGCGTCATTTCTTCCGCTACACCTTCATCATGACTTAATGATTTCATAAACAAATAAACTTCTTGAAAGTATTCGCAATAGATTTCCTCAAAGTCCACCTCTTTTCACCCCTTATACTGATATAACTCCCAGAACTTGATTACGTTACAAAAAATACTGACATATTTTACACTCAGAGCCATTACATGATCCTCACGCTTGCCGATCTTCCTTTAACATCGACAAATTTTCCACAAACGAAAAAAGGCATATATTCAAACGAAAATGAATAAACCCGCATCCATTACTTTATGATATAGTTGATTAAAACTGATATTAAACTGTATTATTTTCCGTATTTAGGATAATAGAATAAACACTGTAAACTCGCTTGCCTGTTAGCGTTATGCTGACAGGTACGATTGTTTTGACGGCAGGCATATATATAACATATGCGGTAGGGAAAGGCATAACAGAAAGTATGGACTTTACAAAGTTTCAAATGAGTATTTGGCATACATCCCTAGCTATTCTGCTGTTAATGACTATTTCAATCACCATAACCTGGTCGCTTATTCATTACTTTCGAAAAATACAATTATAGAACGATTACGGGAAGTGGAATAGTGTTAAGAAGTTAAAGATCAATAATATCAGAAACCGAAACCCCTTAACATGTAGTACTTAACAGCAGCTTTAAAAATGAAAAGCACCTCGATGTTAGTATGATTACCCCATAATCTTTTTCTCCTTTATAATTGGGACAATCATTTTTATATTCTCTAAGTGATAAAAAGGAATGATATTTAAGGAATAACTTAAAATCTTTTGTGGGAAAGTTTGGACACATACTATGGTATCGCTATGATGCAACTAGTTTAATTGTTGAAAAAATTTATATTTAGGAGGGAATTGATGAATGAAGAAGCTTTTGGTTTGTTTTATTAGCTCTTTTGCTGATCCCTACTGGCAGTTCATATGGAATGACACCCCCTGTTAAGGGTGGAAAACTATTAGTCGATTTTTATGATGCAGATGGTATTCTGGTCAAGAAGCAGAAGAACTTCTGAAACCACCTATAGAGCCGCAAGTTCTGGAAGAACCTAAAGTCACTGATGATATCCCTTATCTACATATTTATGATGAAAATAATTTCATAATAGATTCAACAGCTGAAAATGTTCTTAAAGTCCAAAATGAGGCCAAGGCGGCAGTTAAAACAGCTTCTTTACAAACTTATAAGTATGATCCTAACTTGTTTACAAACAATATTTAATATTTGGGTTGCTAGTGGAGCATTTTTTCATCAACTCCAAAGTATAGAAATAAGACCTAAGAAGAAAATGAACTCTATAATAACTAGAGTATATCGTCAAGGCTCTGCAACTCCAGTGAGAAGCGTGAAAATCGCAAACTTTTCACATGTAGCAAATATCCTTCTTCATAAGTTTACAAAGTATAAAATTATAAGATTCAGTTGCTAAATGAAGATCCCAATCAACCAACTATCTATCTAGATACTGCGCATCTTTATTATAAATAAAATGATATGCTGCGGCTTCGACATGTCCGGTTTTTTGCACAGTTTGTATCTTTTTTCTGATGGATGTGAGTGCATATTGCTGATGAATCATCTTTGCTCGCTTACGCTAGCCTTGTCCTGAATGATCAGCCGTTCTTTGATTCGGTTTCTATAGATACTTAAAAATGCATCATAGTATAGCTTATCAACTAAAAACATGGAAACAGCTTCAACAGTGCTATTTTTAACCCTTCCCAATCAATTCATATAAGCTGTTGATCAAAGTTGCATCAAATTCCCGTATGGTAAAAGGCCATTCTTACATGATTATTTTTCAGACTCAACAGTAGAAATGAGAGTGTCTATTTGTGGTTTGTAAGAGCCGACAAATTACATATATTAGACTAGATGTTACACCATATGCCCTTTATCCAAAAAACCCCTCAATGAATGTACAAAATGCTTTTCACATTTGGAAAATTGAGCTTTATGGTCAACCCCGAACCAAGCTCTGATTTTGCCTCCAACTGAATGGCTAAATCATAAGCCATCTTGCTCACTAAGAAGAGTCCCATACCTGTTGCTTGTCTTGTATAGGTACCTCTCCCTCCAGTAAAGCCCTTATCAAAAATAAAGGCTAAATCTTCTTCAGAAACACCAGGCCCATTATCTCGTATAGATAAAAGGCTTTGATCACTCGCTCGATCATAACCCGTTTCAAACTCCAAAATGGGATCATTCTGATTCTGCGTCACGTATTTCGTACTGTTAAAGATGATTTGTTCTATGATGAAAGCTAATCCTTTGCGGTCGGATAATATCTCCATCTCTTCCCCTTTGAACTGTACTTGAAAACCGGATTCATCTAGGATTGTTTGATGGTCTTCAACAGTCTGTTTGCAAAATGCGAGCACATGTATTGGTTCAAAAATATAATCTTTATGAGCAGCCCCAAGCCTTGCAAAATACAAAATTCGCTCTACGTCTCCATGCATTTGATCTCTAATATGAAGCATACGCTGTCTCACAAGAGGAGACATTTCGTCACTGCGGTTATCTAATAGCAATGTCATCAATGAGAGCGGCTTTTTAATTTCGTGAACCCATCCTTCGATATAGTTTTCATAATCGGCGAGCTCAATGACTTGATCATTCAATTCCGTCTGATATGACCTTAAGCTACTTCCTACTCTACGGATAAATGACCAATGAGTCTTAGGAGATACGCGGCATAATCTTTCTTCGTTCGCTTCATTCGGTTCTAACAAAAAATCTTGAAAGGCAGCTTCGATGATTTTTTGCTTTCTTATCATCAGGAATACAGATAATACTATCATCGCAATTGTAAAAATAATCATGAGTCCCACTAACACTTTAAAGGTTTCAGGGTAAGCCAGCCAAGCTAAATAACTAAAAAGGAGGCTTATAGCCATTAAGATAAGAAACCATTGTTTATGGGCATGAAAACAATCATAGATTTGCTTTATCCATTTCATGGCTTCTCCTGCCCCCTCAGTCGATAACCTTTGCCCCTAATTGTCTCAATTTGATCCTCCAAGCCTAACTGTCGCAATGTTTTTCGTAAGCGAGTCAGATTTACTTGAAGAGCATTTTCGTCTATATATTGGTCTGTTCCCCATAAAATTTCACTCAGTGTTGATTTGGATACAACCTCAGGTTTATGTTGTGCCAAAGCCAATAAAATTTTTCCTTCATTCGCTGATAGCAATAACGACTCGGATCCTTTATACAACGTAAACGTATTGGGATCTAATGAAAAACTGCCACCATCGATCAAGTCAGGTTGTCTTTCAAACCTTCTTAGCAAGTTCTGAATGCGTGCCAATAATCGGTCTCGATTACATGGCTTAGTGAGATAATCATCGGCCCCTAAATGAAGACCATGTAATTCATCTTGTAACTTATCTCTGGAAGTAAGCATCAATATGGGACCAATCCCTTTGGATTTTAGACTTTTACATATTTCAAATCCAGAGGGTCCCGGTAAATTGATGTCCAATAAGACTAAGTTTGGTGCCAAAGTGGCCATTTGCGCGACTACATCATGAAAATCGGTAATTGCTACTGCTTCAAACCCTTCTTTTTGCAATATATCCATTAACTCTTCTCTCATCCATGAATCATCTTCAACAACAGCAATCCTCGCCACTTTGACACCTCCTTCTATATGAAAAGTGACTTTTCTTTAATCTATATTTGGCTTCCAACGCAATTTATCGATCTCATGACCTGCTGAACGGGAAACGGCTACTCCATAAATCACAAAAATGAGGATGACGACACATGCAAAGGCAAAGGCAATCGGATAAAGGAACGCATTGTCTTCGATGCGAATCACCACAAATGAAATCATTGCCTTTATCCCAACAGCCGCACTCACACATGCCAGAGACATAGGTAACAGAAAAGCCAACAACACTTGTCTATGCATCGACGTTTTCATTTGCTTGCGTGTTGCTCCCAACATGGAAAGTGTTACATAGCGCTGTCCAGTCTGCTTCATCTGTGTCAAAAATTGCAAAGCTAATACCGTACAAGCAATAATCAAGAATAAGAATCCCACGTATAGTGTCGTATAACTTCCCGCAACAACATAGAAGAGTTGGCGTCCAAAGTTTTGCAAATAACTTTCAAACTGGAAGCCTGAAGATTGTAATAAGTCTCTTGCTTCCATCATGGGTTTCATTAAACCTTGCTCATCTTGCAGCTTTTGTGGGATGCGAAAATTCCAATAAGACACATAAGTTTCCGTATTTAAAAATTGTTCAAACATAGGATCGGGGACGATAAATGCGGAATGTATCTCTACCGAACGGTCTGCGACTAATCCTCTCATTGGAGTGGATGGTCGTATAGATATTGTCTGACCTTGAATGCTCATCAAACTTTGCCCTTCTTTTTCAGCCTTTTCAAGAATACGATCTAATACAGGCATGCGTTCTAAATTATCCATATGCAAAAGGTCTGGATTAAAGTATAGAGCAATTTCATCTGCATGCAGGTTCAGTGATTTTTCTCCTATTGCCTTTAAAAGTCCATTATAAGATGATTCGGGAATAAGGTAAGGTGCTTTTGCATCAATCTCTAGGACCCCAAGCAAGTTAAGTGCTTCGTGGTTTTCCGAACTGATCGTGTAACCTTGCATTTCTCCGGATAAAAGCTGCTCTTTATAGTCGCTTGGCAGAGCCATAATGAGCTGCTCTCTTAATTCAGACCAGTCTACCAACGATGAAGGCGAGTTGCCATCCCCTTGTTCATCCTTATATTTCATTTTCCCGATTTCTAATAGATTCAAGTCTTCTACATATGGTACCATTTTTTCTGAAGTAAGAAATTGCTCAACCTTTTGATGATCTCCATGTACCGTAAAATCATATAACGAGGAAGTCCTAGTAATAGCACTATCGAAACCAATAATCGTTGAAGCACCATTGGTGATCAAAATGATCGACAATGTGATGAGGATGGATGTTACAGCAACAGAAGTGGATTTATTCGCTACATTTTCCTGGAACTGCCTTAAAGTAAAGGTGCGCAGCCCTTTCGTAGATTTACCTTCGGACAAGCTTGCCAATAAGCCAAATAGTTTTCCAAATCCCCTCATAAAAAAGATCGTTCCCAAACATCCGAGAGCCAATGCCACAAACAGGAGAAGTCCTGCAAAATCCATAAAACGATATAAAACAATCCAGTAGGCAACACCTAGTAAGACAATACCCACTAAAATATGGATTATATTGCCTTTAAAATGTCCCATATCTTGTTTCTTATCCATTTGCTCATAAAGTAATTGATGTACCTCTTGATTAAATAACCTTCCGCCAAGAATGACTAATGCGATGAGCTGGATGAATAAAAAACCGATGATTGTAAAGATTATCGCGCTTACCGACAAGCTTATTTGATGACCGATAATTCCCTGGCCGACTAGTTTAGAAACCGTCAAGCTGATAATTTCCGCTAAAAATGCGCCTATTAAAATGCCGCCAATGAGCGCAAAAATAGACGTCATAAGCCCCTCTGCTGCAAGTTGAAGAACAAGGCGCTCTTTACGCATTCCTAACATGAGATAGAGTCCAAACTCTTTGCTTCTCCGATTTAATTGGTACTGATTCGCAAATAAAATCAAAAAAAACAATAGTAATAGGGCAAATAGATACACAAGGGGCATGAGCGATAAGAGCTTATCGATCGCATCACTTTCAAATTCTTTCAAGAATAGGATCACATCTTGTCTTCCAAGTGAAAGAATGATATAAAACGAGGCTACTGCTGTGACAAGTGTTGCAAAATAGATTAAATTTTCCTTCCGACTTCGATTCGCATTACGATAAATCAGCCTAGAGAACATTTGCGCTTCCTCCCCCAAGCTGAGCTAATACCTTTAAAATTCTGTCATAAAATTTCTCGCGAGACTCATCTTGTTTGCGACGCAGTTCATGAAAGATAACACCATCTTGAATAAACAGGATTCTGGAGCAAAAGCTTGCGGCATTCGGGTCATGGCTGACCATTAAAATTGTTTTTCCACTACTTCTATTCATTCCTTCCAGCTTATTCATTAAGATTTTTGCAGAGCGTGTGTCCAATGCTCCTGTCGGTTCATCTGCAAGAACGATATCTGGATCAGAAATCAAACTGCGGGCAGCAGCCACCCTTTGCTTTTGTCCTCCAGACATCTGAGATGGAAATTTATGAAGGATATCGGTAATTTCAAAAAAACTTGCCAGCTCATCTAACTTAACACGAGCTTTCGCAAAATCCACCCCATGAATAGACAGCGGCAATAAGATATTTTCTTGTCCCGTTAAATTATCTAGCAGCGCAAAGTCTTGAAACAAGTACCCAATTCGACTACCACGATATTCTGCTAAATCCTTACTGTCAAAAGCACTGATGTTTTTCCCATGTAAAAGCACCCGCCCGGCAGTTGGCTTGATGATCGTGGCAATGCAGTTTAATAACGTCGTTTTACCAGACCCGCTTGGTCCCATGATTCCTAAAAATTCTCCTGGGAGAATATCAAAACTGACACCGTTTAAAGCTTTTGTTATATTGTCTTTCTTTCCGAAGTTTTTTTGTAAGTCTTGAACCTCTAGTAACTTCTCTTGCCTCGTCATATATAACTCTCCTTTTTATGATCATTTTGAATCTCGAATGGAGTTATACACATTATAAACGGTGTAAATGACTAAGAACACTTACAGATGATGTAAGGAAAGTTGAATCTCCGCTTATTCTATACATCTACTTGTTAATCTAGGTTTCTATAACGCTCCTCTTATTCTATCTTCTCGTCCCCTCTTGGTGGCATTAAAAAATTACCATTTGTTAAAGATTTCCTATTAAAATTTCGAGTTAAAAGCAGCAAAAAAACAAACAACGTTTTTAATTGTGACTCCGCTTTAGCATTAGTAAATAAATGATACGCTTTCAGAAAGTGCCTACGTACACAAAAGTTTATGCTCACCATTCTAAATTTTTAATGTAACCAATCTAATAATAGATAAAGCATATATATATTAATTTTTTCGGAAAAATAATCTTTCAAAGGGAACCAGCCCCATTGTATTTAAAGATATCCCCATTAGGTTTTTATGAAATATGGCCTTTTCAAACGTAGAATATAAAGGTATTATAATACCTTGATTGATGAAGCTTTCTTCCAACCCTTTTAGCAACTGCATCCGCTTTACACGTTGTTTTTCTCTCATAGCTTTATCAATAAATTGATAAATGTCCTTATCTGAATGGTATAGGTTAGAAAATACACTACTACCAGATAGAAATAGGTTATATGCCGAAACCTCTCTTGAGTTGTCAAAAACCAATTCGGATAGAACGATATCTGCTTGTTTCGACTCCTCTATAAAGCGTGAATAAGGTACGTTTACAATATGAAGTTTTACTCCAACTTCTTCAAATTCCCTCCGCAACCATTTGATGTTATCCTGATTTGGGATCCATTGATATGTCATTAAAATTAACGGTTCTTTATAATCAATATCTTGATTAATTAAAGAATTGGAGATATATGCATTTTCTGGATCTATCACTGAATTTGCTGTTTGAAACCTTGGATACCCCAAATCCCCAATCAGCTTATCTTTATTTATAATAGAAGATATCTTTCTTCTTAATACACTATTTACTTTTACATTCTCTTTTTTCATATTCCACATCAAGTACTTTATGGATAAGTTATGTTGTTGAATATTTTGATACACCTCATTACCACTTTCTTCTATAGAAAACGGAATGTAAAATAAAGGTTTATGCCCCATTTTATTAGCATTAAAATACTTTTCCATGGTCGGTAACACAAAGATGGATATTTCATCAATAAAGGCTCTCCCTTGAAAGTAAGTAACATGAGCCATTAGTTTTAATAGATACTTATCGTGTTTTCTAACCATATAAGGTCCTGTACCTACTGGATATTTAGCAAATTCCTCTTGTGATTTACCACTATAATTTTCAGGAATAATGGAGCATTTAGGGGAAGATAATAGAATATCCCAGCCATTCATCGGCTGTGAAAACTCAAAGCGAACAACATAATTCCCTAAGCAACTTATGTTGTTAAGGTGTCTCACTATCCATTTTTCCGATGTATTTCTAAGCCTTTCAAAGCTAAATTTTACATCTTTTGCAGTAAGGATTTTATTGTTATGGAAATGAATACCCTTCCTTATATAAAAAGTCCATTCTTTCCCATCATTATCTTGTTTCCAATAATGCGAAATGTTCGGCACTATTTTTCCGGATGGCTTATTGTAGGTAACTAATGTATTAAAAATTTGCTCAACTAGATGTCTTTCGGAACGTCTTTCTACAGCAGAGGGATCTAATGAATAAAAGGAACGGAAATAAGGAATCTTTAAATGTTCATAATCATTTTTTTCTTCATTTTCCATTGTCATAGAGCCAACTTTTAATCCAAATAGTTTAAAAACGATATCAGTATAGACCTGTTCTTTCTCTATATATAACGCATTCATATCTAACAGTGATATCAGCCTAAGAATATCGTCATAATTAGGGGCTAGGCGTTCAAAATAATCAAGCATTTCTTCCATTGTTTTTAAAAAAATGATCGTGGTTGAATTACCTCTTCCTTCTCCCTTGTTTCTTTCTATCCACTTTTTATCCACCAACTTATTCAATATATTGGTTACAGTTCTTTCCGTACATTGTAATTCTTTACTGATCTTAGCTCTTGTTAGTTTAACCTCTTGGAAAGCTACACCATTTGAAAATTTAACAAACAGTTGCAAATAATAGTCTATAAGTTTCATCATTGAATGCTCCCATAAAAGGTGAAAAGATAAATAACAATTTTCACTTTTCGTTCTCCTTTTATTAAATATAATAATAAGTATAGGATTTGTAAACGGATTTCAAAGAAAGGGGTAAAAATAATTGCTTAACGTAGTATACCAGGAGATTTATTCAGATGAGTAATTCATTAAAAAAAGGACATCTATACAACTTGCTTTCTGTTCTCATGATGGCAGTAGGACCGTTATTGTCCAAATTTGGACTAGTAGAAATTTCACCTGCAAAGGCATCTGTTATTAATGCTATAACTGTTATATTTGCAAGTTATTTATTGGGTTTACTACAAAACAAGAAGGTGACATTCTATTTTGAAAAAGAAATCATTATGTTAGCTTTATTTAATTCAATAGGGGTTATTTTTTTATTTCTAAGCACTCATTTGCTTTCACCTGTTGAAATAGGATTTATTGGAAGATTTTATACAGTATTTGCTGTTCTATTATCTGTTTTATTATTAAAAGAAAAGCTAAGCAAAAATGAAATCATATTTATTAGCTTAGCCATTTTAGGAGCATTTTTATTTGTTCATAAAGACGGCAATTACGAATCCAATATATTAGGCAGTTTCTTCGCAATTTTATATACATTCTTTTTCGCACTAACCAATATTTTTATAAAAAAGAGCCTAACAAAAGAAAAAGAATCAAATTCAATTCTATTCACCAACAATTGTATCACCTTTATATTTCTTTTTCTTTATGCTACTTTTACAGGGGACCTATTTACATCGGGGTATTCATTAACAGGAATTAGTTATATAGTAATATCTTCACTTTGTACTGGGTTTTTAGGAACACTTTTTCTGTATCAAGCATTGAATCATTTACGTTTCGCAATCGCCAATGTAACGAGAGCATTCAGTCCATTATTGCTCGCTGTTATATCCTTTCCGTTTTTTCCTATTGAAATAACCTTTCAGAATACGGCAGGTGCAATCGTTTTAATCATCTCCATTCTTTTATTATCTTTTGGAGAAAGAAATAAAAGCAAGTCTAGCGATACCAATAAAAAATACATATAAATTCGTAATATCATTCCAAACGAAGTCCCGAGATTCTAACTCTCGATATCTGGATATGAAAAATTCCTTTAGATAGACCGTAACCAATCATTTATCCTGTCATATTGATTCTCTATAAATGGCTGTGCAGAGGGCATCCAATTAGCAATGTCCCTGATAGGGAACATTTTAAAGAGGAAAAAGCGCATCATCAAGTGAAACTTTATTCCGGAGGATTTTTCTTCCATCTTCTACTGTTGTTAGTACCGCCAGGGTATGACCTAAAGGCCTTTGAACCAATTGGGTATTTAGGTGCCGTTTACTCCCACTTAGACCTTTTGTACCAACTCAGGGATTATGAAGTGGGAGTCTTACAGCACCTTACATGCGGGATAAAATCATTCAAAAAACGGACCGATTTAAATAGCAGTGATTTTTTTCACAAAAAACAAATAATAATAAAGTTGTTTCATTCTTCTCCATCATTTTTCAACTACACTTTATTTTTTCTACATTCTAAAATGATTGATCATTCATTCTCCAAAAACTCGGTCCATAATCTGTATTCTCAACCGAAATATTTAAATCAGAAGCAGGTAAAGCTTCTCCAACTGTTAACTGATGCATGTTATTTTGTATAGGAGAGCCAAAGGAGAATTCCAGTTGTTTGGCGTCTAAATCAAACAATATAGAATGCACGGTTCCAAAGTTTTGTTGATAATTATGCACCGTTAACCCCTCAGGATATTCTTGTAATAGGAAACTTCGCAGATGGTTTTTCGAGATAAGATCATTGCTTTTTAAACTATTTTTCATAAAATCATAACGTACTTTGGACTGTTCCAACATGCCATTTTCTATTCTCGAAATATGAGGAAATAGGGCATGGTTAGTTGCAATCATATATTCTGATTTGGTGGTGCTCTTTTCTACAGCTCTTTTTCCATCATAAGTTTCGATTAAAGCTGCATGACCATCGGCATCTGCTAGAAGCAAATTCATATTTGTTCCAATAGGCATATCCTCTATATAAGAAATTCCCTCCTCAACGTCTTTACAATTTTCCAGTAACGCCCTGACGATCACCATAAACTGTAACCCTTTTATAGTCGGCTTTTTCATTCCCGGATGTTTTCCAACTGGCATACCGCAAGCGGCAAAAGCTACACAAAACCCTTTTTCATTTAAGCCTTCGCTTCGACCAAAATATGAAACGGAAAATCCAGTATGACTGTATTGCCCCTTTACTTTTGTTGTACAGAGTCTCATATCAGCGATGGCTGGGGACAAGTCGTAGTTTCTTAGGACATACGTTTTACGATCGTTTGTCTTAGTCGGTAAAACAGCACCCAAACTACATCCACCTGGTTGTAGCAACGCTTCATCGAAGAAGACAAGATCACTTAGCTTTACATTAAGCTCATCTGCAAACCCTTGTAATTCTTCGTTTAAACCTGGACAATACTGGTTCATGAGCTTTTCCATATCCTTACATTTTGCCTCGTCTATTGGTTTGACTGATAAAACTGTATTCTTTGCTACTGGATTCTTTTTTATTTCTTTTCCTTGCTTTCTACCAATTTCATAACTAGTGCCTTCAAGATACGAAAAAGAAGCGTGAATGGACTCTTTCATAATTTATCTCTCCTCAGTCAAAATGATTGATGTATATCGTGGACATACATACCAGCTATCTCAACATATTCTTAAAAGAAATGAACTGACTTCTTCCAATAAAGAATGACAAGCATCAGCAAACCCTTCGATTTCCTTCCCAGAAAACCTGAGTCAAATTCAGTGAGAATAGATTTGCATTGCTCGAATCTTCAGGGATCGATAAAGGGTTCCCGCGTATGCCTGCCTGGTAAGTCTTGACTCTTAGCTAGATATACATCATAATTTCCCCCCTTTATTTCTATGTCTATATAAAGAATAAACCCTCCAGCAGGTGGAGAGTTTACCCTCTTTCTATATAATGCTGTTGCTTAATGATCGTTCTTGGTAACTCGTACGCATATTTTCGTAATAAACTCAGAGGGATGTCTGTTCAAATCTGGTCGGATCTCTCTTATATTAAAATCGGAAGGAACAAGTCCTTTTTCATAGATCTCAAACGCATTCCCTACAGGGGATAAATTCTGTTCGATTAGCCAGCTTCTCAACTTTTCATATCCTGCATCCAACTCAGAATAGGGGCCTTTCACAGTCAGGCATGCGTATGTTCCACCAGCTAACATTATACAACCGTCTATTTTATTCGTTTCTTTTATTGGAATCAGAAGTTCCACATCTGCCTCTTTTTGATATAAGTCTCGTTCGTAAAAAACAGCCATGAGATTACCAATAATATCCAGATTAAAAGCATAAACTCGATCAAACAACTTCTTAACCAACTGATCAATAAATGTAACCTTTATTTTCTCACGTAGGGTATAGACTAGTATTTCCTTTCGTTTTTCCATAAAACAGTCGGATAAAAGAGGTCCCGGAATGATAGAGGACTCTTTTTCGATTTGTACTTTTAAACGATTTATTTCTTTTATTTGCTTGGAAAGTTGTTCTTTTTGATCTTCAAGTTCAGCAATTTTATGTTCCAATAGGCTCTTCCAGTGTGTTTGATCATTTTTTTCCATCAATTCCTTAATTGTCTGCAAAGAGAACTGACAGCTTTTTAAAAGCTTAATTTTTTTCATAGTTTGAATTTTGTCGTAGTCATAATAACGATATTTAGTAATAGGATCTATGTAAGAAGGCTTTAGTAAACCAATGTCGCTATAGTAACGTAATGTTTTAACAGGAATATTGCATATTTCAGAAAATTTTCCGATAGAGTACATTTTTTCATCCTTTCAACATATTTTCTTTGGCAAGTAAAAAATGTATGAAATGACAATTAACCATGTCGCCAACCTTATAAATACAATAAGGATTCTTTATAACGGAGCTGTCGATGAAAATGATGGGTGAACTGGATGGAGTTAATATACACACCTGAAAATGATTGCTTTCGGCCGCTTGGCAAACGGCTCCCAATAAGGCCGCCATTTTTAAATGATCCTCATGTCTCACATGATCAATCTTAACCGCTGCAACCTGCATAAAAAGAATCCGAGTGATCGAAAAGTTATTCTTCTCTTGTGAATGAGTATATATTTTTTATAAAATAGCTTGATCATTTTCCATCCACTTCAACAATCGAGCCCGACTGTTTGAAATTGTTCATATGAAAAACCATGGAATCTCTGGTGTTAGATGCTCCATGGTTTTGATGAAGTGTGTTAAAGCTTTATATTTTATACTTTGGCTGCCCAAATTTCTATTTCGATTTTTATCTCAGGTAAACCTAACTCACAAAGATATCCAATCGTCATTGCCGGATAATCATTGCTAAATAATTGATCCCACTCTGAATCTAAGAAATCCCAATCAATTATCTCAGTAGCCCATATGTTTACTTTTATAATATTTTCAGCACGTAACCCTTCGGATTCCATCACTTTTTTTATATTGGTAAACGTATTACTCACTTGCTCATTCATATTTTGTGGAAATTGCCCATTTTGATCCATACCGACTTGACCTGATGTAACGTATAACTCTGCATTCCTTGGGATTTTTGTGATATGTGTGTAATTCCCCACCGGTGCAGGCATATTTGATGGGTTTTTCCTTGTAACTTTTCTGTTTTCCATTTATTCACCGCCATTTAGAAATTTTCTGCCGTTTTTCTAGAAAATCAAATTTAGACACACTTCACCTGTGGAATGATTTCTAGAAAAAAACAGCAGTAGAGTATCCATATCCAAAAGATAAGAACTTAAGTGATTTTTTCTTCATGGGTGGACACTCCTCTCTCTAAATGACAGCATTCTTTACGTAAATAAAAAATGAATCTAAGGTTTATTGCTAGTTTCAACCTAGCATTGTTTTAATTAGATTTTTATTATCAGGATAAAAAACTTATTCTGTACAAAATTATTGTCACATAGAGCAAGGTTTTTATCAAGCTTTATTTTAAATAATCGATCTTTGTTTTATTTGGTAAAAATAAATTTTAATTAAAAAACTTTGTTCACCGAAATACAAAGTTAGCGTTTGGCGCGTACTTTTGATCAACTTTTATTTACATTTATAAACGTCCATATTAAGGGATTTTAATAACAAGATGTCATTTATGTAAAAATATTCTTGTTTAATAAAAGGGTGTGTGTTAACATTATTTTGAAAATTTAATCAAATATTATGAGTTTCATTAGTAGTCATGAAACTGATGGTGTGCACATAGTACAGAAGCATCTAAAAACGGTTAATCTACCCAAAATCAAGTATGTAAGGGGACATTTATATGTAAAGGGGTGATAATGATTCATGCTGCTTCTAGTATTATTTTTGGCTACAGCCAATGCATTCATTCTTCTCTATGCACCTCAGCCCCTGCTACCTATCTGGAAGAATGAATTTCAGTTATCCATCTCGGTTGTTAGTCATACTATTTCTATCACCATTATCACCTTAGCTATAACCTCTTTTATGTTGGCATCAAAGTTTGATTTGTATAACCGAAAGAAAATTATTTTGTTAGCGAGTATAGCTTTAATTATTCCAAGTGCCATGATTGCCGTCTCAGATTCATTCCATACGATCTTATTCTGGAGATTTGCATATGGTTTATTTATACCTGGTGTAACGGCTGTTATGATGGCATATACCTCAGAAGAGTTTCCAGCGAAACATCGAGGTAAAATCATGGGGATTTATGTAAGTGCGAATGTTGGGGGTGGGCTATTAGGGAGGGTTATTTCTGGCCCAATAGCAGATCTCTTTTCCTGGAAAGCTGTTTTTGGATGTATGGCTATGTTCTCTACTATTGTCGCTTTTCTTGTATGGCTGTATTTACCTAACCCTAAAAATCAAACAAAAAATAATAATATTAATAGTTCTCTTATTCACTTTAAAAACCCCACTTTAGTTGGTACATTCGCTATTGGTTTTGCACAATTCTTTGCATTTATTAGTTTCTTTACTTACATTCCGTTTTATGTGAGTGGAGCACCTTTTCACCTAACTGTTACGGAAGTTTCTTTATTATACTTAACCTATGCTTTTGGATTATTATCAGCGCCCATATCAGGATATATATCAGATAGGATCGGAAGAAGGTGGACGATGGCTAATGGGCATATAATCGCAGTTATAGGAATATTGTTAACCCTGTTCGGGACGTTGCCAACAATTATTATCGGTGCTTCTTTATTAGTTTTTGGAAACTTCGCATCACAATCAGCTACTACAGCTTTTGTTACTGATATTGCAACAACATCTCGTGGAGCGGCTACTTCCCTTTACTTATTCTTTTTCTATCTAGGCGGAAGTCTTGGTTCTTGGATTCCTGGTATTATCTGGGATGAATTTGCATGGAATGGCGTGGTTCTTTCTACAGCAGGTACAATTTGTATAGCGTTAATGATAAACGCCTCCCTAACAAAGAAGTCTTCGTCTCATCAAAACATTTCTGCGTAATAAAAAATAATTACTTTTATGGAACAAAGGCGCAGAGCGCCCGTTTAGCAACGTAGCGACTGGAGCGAATCGACTAAAGCTTTAGGAATCATGCTCCTGCAACAGGAGTATGCCGACGTAGGGCGGCAAGCCCGTTGTTAGTCGACCTTCCTCTTAACCACCAACCGATGATGACTTATCGTAGGGCAATGGAGGGAAGTCGCCTAGTTGCTGGGCGCTTAAGCCGGACGTGGCTATCCCGTTATATCTGTACTCATAAGCCAACATTTTTATACTTTTGTATGAAAATACCCTTGGCTAAAGGCAATACGAAGCTAAGCCCTTCATCATTGATTTTTTTATTTTCATAATAGATGGTGGCTCGCGCTCTAGGCGAGCCATGGTGGTTTCTTATCTCTTAAAAAGACTGTGGAAATTCCACAGCCTTTTTACGTAGACTAAATCTCAAACCCAAGCATGGATCAATCTTTTTTCCAAAATGCTTGGGTTTCTTACAGCCTTGGCTGTTACTTCGTTTTGGTTTACATGAATTTACTCCCGCTTGTCATATTCATAACGTAAAACTTCATTCAGTAGGAGTTTTCTTCCATCTCCTACTGGATGTTAGTTGAACCAATCGGTCATGTAGGTGCCGTTTTCTCCTTATGTATCTACTCAGGTCTTGAAGTGGGAAGGTCTTACGGCACCTTACATGGGGGAGAAACGGAGGCAAAAGCATTTATTTCTTAAATTTGCCTTAACACATTTAAATTTTATTAATGACTTCGCTAAGTTTTGCTTTTCGTCATTGGTTGTTTCGTTTTCTAACTCAAATCTAACTCAACAACAACTTTTATATGTTAAAGATTAAAAAGTTTACGTATGTTTTCTTTGTCAATAGCTACATGTGTCCCAAAAGGAAAAAAGTAATGGCGTTGCCATTGTTGTGTCTTCATAGCTTGTTTGCTCACAGGTTCAGTCCAGGGCGGATAGACTCGAAAAGCCGTTTTTCCTTTCTTGCCATTATGAGACATAATTCCCTTTTCGATAAGTATTTTTTTATCAAAAACAAACTGCCCTTGGTTTTGTGAACTGCTTACACCTATAACGACAAAATCTACACTATCCGTGCTGGCAAATGGGAGGATTATATCTATAGGTCGTTTTCATATGGTTACGAACTGACCTATTTTAACTGGTGTTGTCTTTGCTTCGCGAAAAATGATATCTTTCCCTTCCATTCCAAAACGGCAAGCGCCATACTCAGCACTTTCTGGTTCTCGAATACCCTTACTCGTCACTGTCATTCCACAAGCTTCATAAACTTTCATAGCCATTTCCAACTGATACGGCAGGTTATTTGTTGCTGGGTCAACAATTTTCTGCCCGGACCTCCAAGTGTTTTCCAATTTGTAAGTAGTCATATAGCCTTCCTTTCTAAGCAATCTATTATACTTCTTTGCGTTTAAAAACATCCATTTAATACCAGTCTAGCACAATTACCTATTTGATGGTGAGTTAGTTCAAACGGAGCACCTGTTTAACGAACTGGTGAACAAATGCAACCATAGTAATGAAAATTTAACAGAAGAAATTCTATGATTAGATTCTTGAGTTTTAAAAAAAGTGCTGTTAAGCCCGCTGTTCACCTTAACACTATCTAGCAAAACTATCAAAAGATCTATACTTTTTAACACTAGCGTTGCATAAACTTTTTATTTCAAAGTCAAGCGAAAATATATTGTTCCAAAATTGGGAATAATAGGAGTTT
>NZ_QWLJ01000025.1 GCF_009917385.1 Roseburia sp. 1XD42-34
GGTGCCCCTCAAAAAAAATCAATGATGAAGGGCTTAGCTTCGTATTGCCTTTAGCCAAGGGTATTTTCATACAAAAGTATAAATGTAGGCGCTTGGAGATAACGAAATAACAGAAGTCACGTCCCGCGCATGAGCCCAGCAACGATGCGACTTTAGGAATGCGCCCTACGATAAGTCATCATTGGTTCGCAAAGAGGAATGCCGACTAAAAACGGGCTTGCCGCTCAGGCGTCGACATCCCCCTGTTTTTAGTGGCATAATTCCTTTATCCCGTAAAAAGGCTTGTAGACTCCCACGGTCTTAGAATGAAAGATGTGAGCGGAACAAGTCGAAGTGGAAGGGAACAGCACCTAAATCCCCTATTTCGTAAGAGGCCTTTAGGTCATACCCTGGCAGTACTAACCATCAACGGGGAAGGAAGAAAATCCCGCTGAGGGAAGGTTCCCTTTATCATTCGTTGATTCGTTCCAGTCGCTACGTTGCTAAACGGGCGCCTGCGATTTTGTTCACTTCTAGTATAAAAGTAACAAATCGTTGTTAATTCTGTATAAAAGTGGCGTAAATTATTTGTAAATATACGCAAATATACGCCAAGAAGAAGCTTTTCAAAAAGGTATTAAACTGAGACAAGCCACATGGATTAATTTAATAATTTGAATGCCATGTGGCCTCTTTTAATAGGGGAGATTAACTTATACATCTAATTGAAACACCATCGGGTATAGCAGTTGATTACGAATCTGTTGTATCATGTATGTCAATAAATTTTCTACTGGAATTATTTTTGGGAACAATGACTTGCAAAACGCCATTGTCTAATTTCGCTTTTGTTTCTTTTTCAGATATAGCAAATGGAAGCGTAATGGTTTTTTCTGCTTTGCGATTGTAAGTGTCGTTATCAGTGTAAGAGTGATCTTCGGCGGTAATTCGTAATTGATTACCGAATATTTCCAGTTGAATTTGATCCCGTTTAAAACCAGGTAATTCGGCTTCTACAATTACGTTAGCTTCTGTTTCACGTGTACGAACGTTCAATGGCCGCTTAATTAACGCATTGAAATTTTTGGCGGATTCGTTAAAGAAAGCGTCCATTTGCTCCATAATACCTTGAAAAGGTCCGCGTTCTCCTCTTTTCCATCGGTTATGATCCATTAGATGCACCTCTTTCTGCATATTTATTATTACTATATGCTGTGCTGTTCCAATCGTTTTGGGCGGGCGCATAAAAATAGTGAATTCACTTAAATTAAATGCTACGTATAGCGGCAAATGCTTGAACTAGATCGTAAAATCTTTACTAATGTACGCTTGGTATTTACATTCTACACTTCATGGTAACAACCATAATTTTCATGTTGTTTCTATTTGTATTACCTCTAAAAAATACTTTGTTGCTAAAATTTTTAAGAAATATTTAATTGTTTTTATGCAATATATTGGAAGCGTTACCTTAGTTAATCTATAAGTAATTATGACTAATCAAAAAATTATATATTAGATTAAAATAGTCTAAAGAAACGTTAATTATCAAAAAAAACAGCATAGACAAAAAATAATCCTAGTGATATATTAGTTATTATTCTTTTTAGGAGGGGATTCCCTTTGTTAACTAATCCACTAATCGCTACTGTACTTATTTTTGCTTTAATTGCACTGGGAGAATGGCTCTCCATTATTTCGAGAGCAAGAATTCCTATGTTGCTTACTGCAATGACAGGATATCTTGTCCTGGTATGGACAGGTATATTTCCGGGAAATATTTTGGAAAAATCACAATTTGCAGCTTTAGGAGCAATTTTAATTGGTCCAGCAATCGTTCATATGGGAACGCTGATTCCTTTATCTTTATTAAGGAGCCAAATAAAAGCCGTCTTTATTGCATTAAGTGGTATAATCATGTCAAGTGCGGTTATCTTGATTGTTGTTTCCCTTATTTTTGACTATGCGACTGCTGTTGCCGGCGTAGGACCGCTTAGTGGAGGAAATTATTGCATTAATTATTACTTCTGAAGAACTTGCAGCGATTGGCAAATCTAGCCTTGTTGTTATTCCTGCATTGGTTGTTGCTTTTCAAGGTGTACTAGGCATGCCGCTAGCACTAAACTTTATGCGCAAGTACGCATTAAAGCTTCAGAAACAAATGGATGCAAATTCATTTGTCCCTATGGATGCAGGTATGATGTATCCACAAGGAGCGAGCAAGACAGATAAAATAAATCCATTAAAGCAAAGTTTAACATTGAAGCTGTTTTACGTGTTTGTGGGTGCAGCAATTGGTGTTGCTCTTGGCGAAGTAACACCGATTCATTATAGCTTATGGTGTTTGGCAATCGGCATTATTGGTTTAAAACTAGGGCTATTGGAAAGCAAATCTTTGGAACAGGCAAATTCATTTTCTATAACGATGGTTGCCATTATATTTGTAGTTATTGGAACAATGGCAGGTGTAACGCCCCAAGAGGTTGTACAAAATCTACCTAGCATTTTAATCATTTTAATTTTAGGAACATTCGCAATCTCCCTTGGTGGATATGTCATGTCAAAGCTAGTGAAATGGGATCCTCTAAAAGGAATGCCTGTTGCTTTAACAGCGTTATTTGGATTCCCGGCAGACTACATTTTATGTGAAGAAGTTAGTCGCAGTATCGCTAGAAATAAACAAGAAGAAAAAATTATTTTTAATGAATTGCTTGCACCAATGCTAATTGGCGGTTTTACTACTGTTACGATAGCATCTGTAATTCTTGCAGGGATTCTAGTAAAAACATTGTAAAAGGGGGAAGGAAAATTGGTGAAAAAGCTAATAAAAAACGGAATTATTGTTGATGGTAATGGTGGAGAACCAATAAATGATGGAATTGTTGTAATCGAAAACGAAAAAATTACCTATGTTGGAAACAAAAAAGAATACCAATTGGATGGGTCGGAAACTGTAATCGACGCACAAGGAGGGACCATCTTACCTGGTTTTATTGATACGCATGTACACATGATGTTTGAGTATTCCCCGATTGCGAAGCGGTTAGAGACGCCATTTTCATTTATGTATTACCAAGCAGCAAACTATTTAAAAGCAACATTATACGCTGGCGTAACTTCTGTTCGTGACGCTTTAGGTGCTGACCTAGGTGTGAAAAAAGCTATTGAAGTTGGGCTTATATCAGGACCGAGGATGCAATTAAGTATTAATGCATTGACAATCACTGGAGGTCACGGTGATGGTTATACAGTATCAGGGAATACAGTAGATTTATTAGCTTCTGATTATCCAGGAATGCCAAATGGTAAATGTGACGGGGTAGAAGAGGTGCGCAAAAAAACAAGAGAAATGTTGCGTGCTGGTGCCGAAGTCATCAAAGTTCATGCGACTGGTGGCGTATTAAGTGCAACAGACCACCCTGAATTTACGCAATTTTCATTAGAAGAGCTGAAGGTAATTGTAGAAGAGGCCCACTTTCGTAAAGGCGTTAAGGTGATGGCACATGCGCAAGGAGCTGAAGGTATCAAGAACGCGATAAAAGCAGGTGTTCACTCTATTGAACATGGGATTTTTATCGATGATGAAGCAATTGAACTCATGCTAGAGAATGGAACGTATCTCGTTCCCACGTTATTAGCTCCAGTAGCTGTATTAGAGACAGCAAAAGAAGTAGGTATGCCAGATTCGGCGGTTGCAAAATCAAAAGAAGTGATTGAGCAACACCATGCAAGTATTGCGAAGGCGCATCAAGCAGGCGTAAAAATAGCCATGGGAACAGACGCTGGAGTTATGAAGCATGGAACCAATTTGCGGGAGTTAGGATTAATGAGGAATGCTGGAATGAGCTCCATGGAGACAATCGTTGCCTCTACGAAAACAGCAGCGGAATGCTTAGGCTGGGACGAACAGGTAGGAACCTTAGAAACTGGTAAACTAGCGGATATTATTGTTGTAAATGGAAATCCATTAGAGGATGTGGATTCGTTAGCAAATAATGATGCAATTCAAGTTGTTATCAAGCATGGGCAAATCGAAAAAAATATATTGAGCTAAATATGAAACAAAGGCGCGGGGAGCCCGTTTAGCAACATAGCGAATGGAACGAATCACGGAGATAAAGGAATCAATCCACTAAAACAGGGGTATGCCGACGTCTGGGCGGGGAGCGGTTTTTAGTCGGCCTTCCTCTTAGCGACGAACCTGATAACTTATCGGAGGGCGCATTTCTAAACGCACATCGTTGCTGGGCTCATGTGCCGGACGTGAGGCTTCGGTTATTTCGCTATCCATAAGCCTCTCATATTATACTTTCTTATCTTTTAAAAAAATAATCTACGTCAAAATTCCTCTCCAAAGGAGTAAACCGTATGAAATCGAAAAGTTGAAAATCATGATTTCATACGGTTTTATCTGTATATAAGGTGCGGTAAGGCTCCTGCTTCAGGAGTTAGATAATTTGTACTGTAAACAAGTCTAAGTAGGAGATAACAGCACCTAAATGGATTCGTTTCTCAATCAATCAGCGGGGGGATGAATGAGAGTCTCCACTGATTGAACATTCACTTTATCATGCTTACATATATGAATATGAATGATCGTAATGCAATAATTGTCGAATATGAGGGAATATTGTTCGATACTTCACCGAATTTCGTTAACTATACTATTATTTAGAATTTTTCGTAGCTATCCTTTAAGGATAGACCTTTCTACAGCTGTGAGGGATGCTGATCCCATTTAATCGGGCTATATCACATTTAAACCCTTTTGACGGTGTCGTCCATTTATTTATAAGCTTATATAGAAATCTATTTTTAAAGGAAGGGAGAAGTGAAAGCATCCAAACAACCATTCGTACGACGTCCATTAATCGGAAAGTAGAAGAGCAAACACTTACATTTCGTATGCCTACAAAAAATGACGGCGCAGCAGTGTGGGAATTAATTCATCAAATTGACAACCTGGATTTGAATTCTTCTTATAGTTATCTCTTATGGTGTGATATGTTTTCTGAAACATCCATCGTTGTAGAGGAGGAAGGGGAGGTCGTTGGGTTTATATCCGGGTTTATCCATCCGAATAAACCGAATACATTATTTATCTGGCAAGTAGCGGTAGATGGGGCGCAGCGCGGAAGAGGTATCGGCACACGTATGCTATTGCAATTGTTAAATCGCAAGCGAATAGCACAGGTTCAATTTATAGAAGCTACAGTAGCGCCATCTAATTTGCCTTCACAGTATTTATTTTTAGGCTTGGCTAAAAAGCTAGACACCGAGTGCGTTGTTGGCAATTATTATACTTCGGTCGATTTTCCAAGAACAGGACATGAAGACGAACAATTGTATAAAATTGGTCCTATTAGAAGGACAAATAATAAATAAAAGGATGATTTGGTGACTACAACAGTAGTGAAAAATAATCGGATGCAAACATTTGAAGAATTAGAATCTGCAGTTAGAAGCTATAGCAGAGGCTGGCCAACTATTTTTGAAAAAGCGAAAGGCTATAAGCTTTGGGATATAGAAGGAAATATGTATATTGATTTTTTTGCAGGCGCAGGTGCGCTAAATTACGGTCACAATCATGACACCATGCAGAAAAAACTGATCGCTTATATTCAAGATGACCATATTATTCATAGTTTGGATATGGGTACAACACCGCGAAAAACCTTTTTAGAAACATTTCATAACACCATTCTTAAACCTCGTAACTTAGATTACAAAGTTATGTTTCCTGGACCAACTGGAACGAATACAGTAGAAAGTGCATTAAAAATTGCCAGAAAAGTAACTGGACGTAATACAGTGATTAGCTTTACAAATGCTTTTCATGGTATGACAATTGGATCCTTATCCGTTACTGGTAACTCGTTTAAACGCCATGGCGCTGGCGTTCCACTCCATCATAGCGTATCGATGCCGTATGATGCATATGTGAATGATCAGGATTCAATTGCTTATTTAGAGCGGTTCCTAGAAGACAGCGGCAGTGGTGTAGCCTTACCTGCTGCCATTATTCTTGAAACAGTACAAGGAGAAGGCGGTATTAATGCGGCCAGTATAGAGTGGCTACAAAAGATTGCCTCCATTTGTGAGCGTTGGGATATTTTGTTGATTATCGACGATGTTCAGGCTGGATGCGGCAGAACAGGTACATTTTTCAGCTTTGAACCAGCTGGTATAGCACCGGATATTGTCTGTTTGTCTAAATCAATTGGGGGCATCGGTCTTCCAATGGCGATTACATTAATCAAGCCAGAATATGATCAGTGGGGTCCTGGTGAGCATAATGGGACATTCCGTGGAAATAACTTAGCTTTTATTGCAGCTACAGAAGCCTTAACAGCGTTTTGGCAGGATAATACATTTTCAAAATCTATTATTCAAAAAAGTAAACTGGTTAGACAGTGTATCGATCGTATCATCGATAAATTCCCATCGTTGCAGGGAGAAGCTCGAGGAAGGGGGCTTATGCAAGGAATTGTGATTCCAGAGCCTAATTATGCTTCAGAAATTTGTAAGGCAGCATTTGAGATCGGTCTAATTGTCGAGACCTCTGGTCCAAACGATGAAGTTGTCAAATTCTTACCGCCTTTAATTATTGATAAAGAGGGAATTAACCAAGGGTTTGATATTTTAGAAGAAAGTATTAAGCATGTAGTAAAAAATAATAATCGATAGACAAAGGAGAGATATACCAATGATTGTAAAATCGCTTGACGACATTATAGGTACAGACAATGAAACATCCAGTGATAATTGGACGAGTCGTCGATTTATCATGAAAAAGGACAATGTAGGCTTTAGTTTAAATGATACGCTTATTAAAGCAGGAACGACCAATTTCTTCTGGTATAAAAATCATATTGAGGCTGTTTATTGTATTGAAGGAGAAGGGGAAATTGAAAAACTCGAAACAGGTGAAATATATAAACTAAAGGCTGGAACGATGTATCTACTAAATGAACATGATAAACACGAACTTCGTGCGAAAACACAGATGCGGATGGTTTGCGTTTTCAATCCTCCTTTGGTGGGGACAGAAACACATACAGAAGAAGGTTATTATCCGTTATTAACTGAATAACAAAATGGTATAGGAGTTGCACGTCAGCAGCTCCCTTTTTCATTATGCTAATGTTCGTGTGCCAATAGAAAACCTGTAATGATATAAAGCTTATTGAAATTTATTAACTAAGGATGTAGCCAAGATTTATTGAGAATCCTTTATATGGAGCGTGTGTAGTAGAAGATGAATCTTGAATCAACAGTAAGTCTGTTCAAAGGTTAAAGGACGTTCATCGAGGAGGAACAAGCTAGTTCGTAAATCCTACATGGAACGTTAATTGTTAGGAGCATTCGATGGGAGTACTGCTTCTTATAAAAAACTTGGTGAGAGTCGATGGAGTTTTAAATAGAAGCAAAAATAAGGGTACAAGAGGTATTCCAAATGTTCATTTAGTTTAACCTCCTTTACCACGTACGAGGATAAAGGATGGCAGATTGTTTCCATTTTCACCTGAATTATTATAAGTCAATGTTTAACAAAATGTAAGAGAATGATTGAAAATGTAAAAATATGAAGCAATCCATTTAACTGGCAGATTGTGAAACATTTTCTTGCTTTGGGGCAATATTTAATAAAATTACACCACCAATTATCGCTACTAGTCCTAGCGCTGTTAAATAACTAAAAGGTTCTTCCCAAAGGACAATACCGATTAAAGCGGTCAGTGCCGTTCCAACTCCTGACCAGATAGCGTAAGCTAAACTTAAGGGAATCGTTTTTAAGCTTAACGACAAGAAATAAAATGCGAAACCAAAGCCAATGATAAAACTTATTGTTGGTAATAGATTACTAAACCCGTTGGATAGCTTCATCATCGTAGTCCCAAAAACTTCCAAAATGATCGCTATTATTAAATGCATATATCCTTTCATCAGTCATTCCTCCTCATTATGTCCCATTCGATATTCTTAAAGCAACCACTCCGCCAATTATAAGGATAAGTCCGATAATTTTTTGAATGTGAGCTCGTTCTTTAAATAGAACCATTCCTACAACTGCAGTTAACGCCGTTCCAACCCCTGACCAGATAGCATAAGCGGTACTTAATGGTATTTTTGTTAACGTTAAAGACAACAAATAAAAAGCCATTCCCATGCCTAACACAACACCTAGGGAAGGAAAAAGTCGTTTAAAACCATGCGACACTTTTAACATAGTACTTCCAAACACTTCACTCACAATTGCAAACATCAAAAGGATAAATGGATTCATTTTCTCCCTCCTATTTCGTCATTCTAAGTAATCTTTCAATTACTTTCTCTCGTAGATCTTGATCTAATGGAGCCATATTTAAAAGCTCCGAGTAATAGAGTCCATCAATTGCCAGCCGAATAATGCTTGCATCCACAGGATCTAACCAATCTTGCTCTACTTGTTTCTGTATATGCTGATATCCCTCCGCCATTCCTTCTGTAATATGAGGATCAAGCATGGAAAGAGCCATAATGCCAACATTAAGTTTAGCGTTTTGATCAAGATCCCACTTGGACACTTTAATGAGGGCCCTTGTCCATTTCCCTTTTTCGTCTCGGTCTTTAGCAACGTAATCATGAAAATGCTGCGTATATTGTTCAAAAATATAGTCAGCTAATCCTTTTAGTAAAGCATCTTTATTAGGGAAATGATAAAGCAACCCACCTTTACTAATTCCTGCGTAGCTTGCTACGGCATCCAATGTTAATGCATGAAAATCATGCTCTAAAACAAACGCTATACCGGATTTTAATATATGCTGCCGTTTCTTTTCAGCCTTCGATAACATATTTATCCCTCCAAGAACAAAGGCGCAGGACGCCCGTTTAGCAACGTAGCGACTGCGACTAGAACGAATCAACGAATGATAAAGGGAACCTTCCATCAGCGGGGTTTTCTTCCTCCCCCGTTGACGGTTAGTACCACCAGGGTATGACCTAAAGGCTTCTTACGAAATAGGGGATTTAGGTGCTGTTCCCTCCCACTTCGACTTTGTTCCGCTCACATCTTTCATTCTAAGACCGTGGGAGTCTACAACGCCTTTTTACGGGATAAAGGAATTATGCCACTAAAAACAGGGAGATGTCGACGCCTGAGCGGCAAGCCCGTTTTTAGTCGGCCCTTCCTCTTTGTGACGAACCGATGAGGTCTTATCGTAGGGCGCATTTCTAAAGTCGCATCGTTGCTGGTGATTTGAGCCGTATTTCGTTATCCGCAAGTACACCATTTTATAACTTCCTATAACAATAAAAAACCAACCAGACGGTTTTATTTAGAATTATATTATATATGACTACAAAATAGCTGTCAAAGATTTGTTCTGCCTTGTTTACTTTAACCTTCACAAAAAAGGTAGCTGATCATTGCCAAATATTGCTTTAGCCAGACGATAGATTTTTCCATTATAATAGTAGAGGAGGTGATATATTGTATATTGGTTTAGTAGTATGTATTCTTGTTAGTTACTTATTAGTGAAAGGCTACCAAAATACACAGAAACTCGTTGTTAATGAAATTACGATAGATACAGGCGATAGAGGTAGCAAAGAAAATGCCCTTCATATATTGCATATTTCAGATATGCATTTAGAAAACATTTCTGTTACTCCAGACCGTTTAATAGAAAGTATTGGTTCTCATAAAATTGATATTATCGCTCTAACTGGAGATTTTTTAGATCGGAAACGGAGTATACCCAAATTAATTCCTTATCTACAAGCTTTAAGTAAATTACAACCAGTGTACGGTTCATTTGCTGTTTTTGGAAATCATGATTATGTGTTAAACGAATCAAACTTTGTAAAGCTTAAGAATGTATTAAATCAATATGGTTTTCAAACATTGCAAAATGAAAATAAGCAGGTAGAGTTAGATGGAAAGCAAATAAATATTGTTGGAATCGACAATTATTCCACGAAACATAGCGATGTGAAAAAAGCTTTCACTGGCATAAATCGGGGCACCAATTTAGTTTTAACCCATGATCCTAATGTAGTATTAACGATGAATGACTATCGATTTGATTATTTACTTTCTGGACACTTTCATGGTGGTCAAATTCATTGGCCAAAACCATATCATCTACGGAAAATGGGACAGTTAGTAAAGATGAATATGGTAAAAGGTCTTCATCAATTAAAGGGACGCCCATTTTATATTAGCGAAGGGCTTGGTCAAACCGGCTTTAATATTCGAATTGGCAGTCGCCCTGAGATAACCATTCATCATTTTTCAGTGAATAAGCAGATAGAAAAAGCAATGTAGTGATCATAATAAAAACTCTGAAATATCGTTCGTATTCCTTATTTGGATAATATGGAACAAAATCTTGCTGCATGAGTTTCACGTTGTGAAATATGGCAGAGGCTAGAACATAAAAAAATACTATATAGCAAAAGCCGAACAATTATAAATGAATTGTCCGGCTTGTTTGTTTAAAAATATTCCTAACATCCTATGTTAGAGTACATCGCTTTCCGCGAGTTTCCTCTGCTTCATAGAGCATAATCTGCTTTCCTACGGGATCTTCCAGCTCTTGCTGTGCTGTAGGAGTCTAAAATATTTGACTACGATAAAAATTTGTGTATACACAATAGATAATGGATTGCGTTTTTAAATCACTGTTTTAGTTATGATCCAGTCTTTTTTGCATCGTTTTATATAGGTTATTATGGAAGCAAGTTAATTACAATCAAAAGCTAATTTATTTTTATCCCGTATATAAGATGCTAGAAGATTCCTTCTTTCAGGAGGTGGATAATCTATTTCAACAAGTCTAAGTGTGAGATAACAGCACCTAAATGCCTGATCGTTCAGAGGCTTTTAGGTCATACCATTTCGGTCTAACAATCCGTGGGGTGAAAAAACCCTCCCACAGATTGAGATTTACTTTTTGGAAAAACTCCACCTGAGGGTTGCGATTCATGGTATGATAACCTTATCGCTGTGAAAAGGTAGGTTAATCTAATCATCATGGAAGTTATAACTGGTAAACTGCTGCTTATTTTTCTGTTTATTTTCATTATCCATAGTATTGAAACATTGGCTTATGCTGTTCGTTTATCAGGTGCGAGGGTGAAAATGATTGCCTCTGCGCTTGCGTTATTTAATGTTATGGTTATAGTATCTCGCTTAGCGAATATGATGCAACAACCGTTTACAGGTAGTTTAATAGATACAGCACCACCTGAGCATGCACTTCAAGTTGTAGAAGAGCAATATCGCATTTTAATTGGAGCTTCCACGGCTGGTACGATAGCTGGAATTATCGTTTTTCCGACATTTATTGCATTGTTCTCTCGCGCCATCATACACTTAGCTAATGAAAGAGGATCGATCCCTGTACTTATTAGAAAAGGGTTATCGATTGAATTTTTTTTGCGAGGTTGGAAGCATATCCGTTTACCAAAACGAACAGATATAAAAGGGTTACGGATAAGTAACATTCCGGCGAAATTATTTCTTATAAATACAATCATTACGGCTATTTATACAATAGGTGTCCTAGCAGCCTTATATGCATCATTGCTTGTGCCAGAACGCGCCGCGACAGCAGTAATGGCTTCTGGCTTAATAAATGGGATAGCAACGATTTTACTAGTAGTGTTTGTTGACCCAAAAGTTTCTGTTTTAGCAGATGATGTTGTCAACAACAGAGGGAGCTACCGAACGTTAAAAGGAGTTTCACTTATGATGGTTAGCTCGCGCTTATTAGGTACATTGCTAGCACAAGCGTTATTTATTCCAGGGGCAAAGTATGTAGCTTGGTTTACGAAATTTATTGTTTAGAACAAAGGCGCAGGCGCCCGTTTAGCAACGTAGTGACTGGAGCGAATAAAATGAACCGTCCAACAGCGGGGTTTTTTGGTCAACCTTAGCGAAGATTCAAAGGCTCCCTGTTCTGGAGTGATCAAACTAAAAAAACTACCCATAATTTAAAAAACGAAATTCATTTACATGGGTGAAGTATGCCTTTTTTTAGATGATATGGTAATAAATGGAGTGTCCAGAAGTAAAATTTTAACCATCATCAAATTTCTTCAACTTTCAGGAGCCAACTTTATGCAAATATAAGTTAGTTTTTAAGATAAATGCTGATACCTATATATAATCCTGAATTATTCATAGCTTGATTTTTTAAGAGAAGTTAACCCGTTAACTGTGCATGGATAGGCAAGTGGAAAAGTGTGAAATGGGAAAAGAAATAGATAAAGAAGACATAGAAAGATTAGAAGAAGTAAGAGAACAAGTCAGTTTTATGGGCGGGAAGGGATATCTAACCTTTTTGTTTATAACTTGGACTTTTTTCTGGCTCCCTATGTTAATCTTGGACCCACCAAAAAGATAGTTTTATTCATGACAAAAGACCGCTACAATAACGGTCTTTTTGTTTTTCATATTCAGTTCTTAGAATTCAATGTATACTCCTCAAATAAATCTTCAAATACACCTAACTTCATTCATCTACTAAATCCAAAGTTAATATCCAACTCATTCTGTTATTTTTCTCGGAAGAGCCTGGTGATCGAGGAAATGAGTTTAATTAATAGTTGTCGTTAACAATCAATTCGTACTCTCTTTTAAGTTCCCCTAACTTCTCTAATATGTTTTTTACTTTTAAATCTTCACTTAAAGGTTTTCCATCTAACATAGGTGTTTTATTGTATATCTTTCTCACTCCGAAGCTAATTCCATCTCCTGTAATTGATGATTGAATATTAATTTTACTAGGGTTGTTCATTAATAAATTCATTAGGTCTTTCACTGTAGAATTACTTGAATTATTCAAAAGAGTTAATAACTCAAAATCAGTTAAGAATGCAATGTCAGAATCAACTATACCTTTAAAGTGTAGGCTTATTGCTTCTGCTAGTATTCGATCAGCAGCTAATAATTGGGGAGAAAGAAACAACTCATGATCCATTAAAATTAATTCCATTACGTAAAGAGCCGTTTCATAATCATTAGCAATAACTCCTGTTTTTGAACAGCTTAGAGAACTCAACAAGTCTTTGGGGAGTCTATCTATTCCCCCATTCATATAAGTATCCCTAAAAAAACTATCTAAGTGATCTAACCCTATTATCTCATCGGTTCCTGTGATTTGATTTTGTGAATTTAAAAAGTCTATTACCTCTAGACAAGTAAGATCAGCTTTGTCTAATATTTCTTCTATTTCGTTATCTTTTAAGTATTTTTCAGTCAGCTCGTGGTGGTTAAATCCAAAAGTTCTTTCGATTGAATGAGAAAATGGTAAATGTCCTATATCATGAAGAATCGCAGCAGCTCTAGCTAATTTATCATTAGGGAAGAAGTGAGCTGTTAATTTCCAAACACCTATTGTATGTTCATACCTAGAATGTACTACAGGTGAGACAATTGACCCTGCACCAAAATGTGACAATCGCTTTAACCTTCTTACATAGCTCGTATTAAAAAGCTCAAATCCCACCCATTTAATTCAACATCAGGATATAGTGGCTCGTTTATAAAACTATAATTTTTAATCATTATTAGACCTCCTTTATGCGACATTTTGTGAAGTATCTTTTTTGTTCGTATTTCTTGAAGGATATACCATAGCAATAATGAAAATTAACATTAATGGTAATAAACCTATAACGAAACCAACTTGATTTACTACTGATAAATCACCTTCTTGTTGAAAACCTGCTCCAAAAGCTATTCCG
Organism: Roseburia sp. 1XD42-34; assembly: GCF_009917385.1. Classification (GTDB taxonomy): domain Bacteria; phylum Bacillota; class Bacilli; order Bacillales; family Amphibacillaceae; genus Virgibacillus. The sequence goes on from NZ_QWLJ01000025.1 coordinate 13,717, forward strand.
CCGTATACGTTTATAGACAAGTAGTTCCCCAACACAAAAGTAGCTATAGATGAGAATGTAAGGAAGTACGCTCTCAAACTACTAGGTTTTGAATAGTCTTTTTCATCCATTATATCTGTCCAAATCAATCCCCACTTCTCTACCCGTGGATATAAGATTTTTAATAGTATTGGACCTAAGATAGCAGCAGCCACGAAATTATTTAATGACATAATATTTCCCAAGACAGCAAAAGGGTATAAACCTATAGCATCTAACATATATCCCATTATACTACCACAACCTATAGAAGCTATTAAAGCTACAAAAATATATTCGAAGTAATCTTTAGTTTTATTCATATTTTCGGCCTTTTCTTTTCTAGCTCCGCACAATACTTCGTATTATGCTGACATACTCGCTATCTTTTAGAATAAGGAGACTTGAAAAACAAAACAATTAGGAGTAAAGTAACAAGCAAGATGAACCAGAATATTATTATTTCTCGTCTTTTCAACGAGCTTACCATTGCTTGTGAAATCGATAATGTTGTGATTGTATTTTTTTCTATTTAGAAAAAAAGAGAGCTAGTCATAAGAAACATAGCATACCCTAAAACTTATAAGAAGTATGGTGCAGGAAAGCTTGTTTATAGATAACCATACCATTTACTTGTTTGGAAGGTGTTTTGAAAGAAGAACTACTATATAATTAATGGAAACAAGGTAGAAAATGATAACCATAAAATGGTGCGATTTTTAAGGCATCATAAGCGAATACGATTTTTGCTAAGAAAGGATACTTACTTCATCTACAATGTTGACAGAGTCTAAAGATAAGGAAAAAGCAATGATCCTTTGTTTCCGGTTGGATATTCCAACAAACTCTACTTCAAGAGTTATAGTCGGTACGAAATGGTTAGATAAAGGTACATAAATTCCCAATTCGCTCAAGTTATTATTCAGTTATGGATGGAATAAGCCCATCACTAAATGAAGCTTTACTTTATAATGGCTGAACTTGTCGTATGTATACTTCAATTAAAGGTATGGAGACTAAAAAATGAAGTTAAGTAGAAGTAGATTATTGGAAACGTTAAATCAACAAATTAAAACAAATAAACATATTATTGGTGTTGCAGCAGGTTCTGGGCTTACAGCAAAATATGCGGAGCAGGGAGGGGCGGATTTTATCTTAGCTCTAAGCTCGGGAAGATTTCGGCAAATGGGGGTAAGCTCTTTAGCTGGTTTTACAGCATGTGCAAATAGTAATGAAATTGTGATGAATTTTGCTACCCAGGAGTTATTGCCAATTGTAAATGAAATTCCAACTATTTTCGGCTTATTTGCTACAGATCCGACGATCCATATAGAAGATTATATCAGACAGATAAAATGGTGCGGTTTTGCTGGAATAAATAATTACCCGACTGTTGGTTTAATTGATGGTCAATTTCGAGAATCCTTAGAAGCACAGGGTCTAACTTTTGCAAAAGAGGTCACAGCTATTCAAATAGCGAACCAATTGGATTTATTTACGGTAGCATTTGTATTTAATCAATCACAAGCAATCGATATGCTTAAAGCTGGGGCGGACGTAATTTGTGTCCACCTAGGTTTAACAACGGGTGGAGTATTAGGCGCAAAACAAATTCAATCCTTACAGTCTGCTAAGAGGTTAGCTGTAGATATTTTTAACGCCTGTGATGAAGTAAATCCGAATGTCATTAAAATGGTATATGGTGGTTCTATTAGCCGACCGATTGATGTCCAGTTTATGTACGATGGTACAGACATAGACGGATATATTGGTGGCTCGGCTTTTGAACGTATTCCAGCTGAACAAGTAATTACCACTGTAACGAAATCATTTAAAGAAACGTATAACGTACAATATGAAGCTTCTATTCAAAAGATTATGGAAGGCTTTGCAAATAAAAGAGATTATGTTGATTTTATAAAGGATTACATAAGCCATCATTATATGGAGGAAATTACATTAAATGATTTGGCAGCTATTTTAAACTTATCCAGAACCTACTTAAGTACGTTATTTAAAACAGAAGTGGGGGTTCCATTTGTACAATATTTAGTCGATTTTCGATTAAATCGGGCAATTGAAATGATGAAGGAAGAGAAGCTTCCCTTGGTAACGGTTGCTGAAATGGTTGGTTATCCTAATTACACGCAATTTAGCAAAATATTTAAAAAAAGAAAAGGTGTTCCGCCAACACAGTTCTTCAAAAGATAAAGTGAAAACCTCAATCAGTAGGGTTCATTTTTCGCACTATATGAAATTATAAAATTTTTAGGGTTTATAGTATCAGAAAACCTACGGCTATCGTCAAAAAGACTTTGGCAATAGCCAAGGTCTCTAACAAGATAAGAAAGTAAAAAATGAGGTGCTTATGGATAACGATATAATGGAATAGCCACGTCCGGCTTAAGCGCCCAGCAACTAGGCGACTTCGCGAAATCGCCCTACGATAAGATCTCATCGGTTCGTTACAAAGAGGAGGGCCGACTAAATACGGGCTTGCCGCTCAGGCGTCGGCATACTCCTGTTGCAGGAGCATGATTCCTAAAACTTTAGTTACTTCGTTCCAGTCGCTACGTTGCTAAACGGGCGCTCTGCGCCTTTGTTCTTTGCTGATCGTTTCTACTATACGGATATGACCGATAGGCTTTCTGAAGATAGCAGGTATTTCGTGACTGCTGGATGTTACGCTTTCCTACTGGTATTGACCATGTAAGTTGGAAAACATGTTTTCCTTCCAGTTATATGCAAGATAAAATTACATTTTTTCAACGAAAGGTTTACAAGTTATTGAATGAAAGTGAACAAAAAGACAAAATCAACATACATAACTACATTAATATTTACTGCCGAAAACGGTATCATATATATGAAAGAAAAAACAAAGAGCAACCATTTTTTTCGTTTCGATATGATGCCGTTTTCTTATTAATGTAAAAGGAGAGAGTACATTGACAAATACGATTGCTTTAGCAGGAACGTTTGATACAAAAGGGAAAGAGTTTTTGTATGTCAAAGAACTTATTGAATCTTTAGGGTTTCATGTATTGACGATCCACACAGGTGTATTTACGCCTCAATTTGAACCGGATATTTCTAATAAAGCGATTTTTCAATCTGCTGGAGAAGATATGCAAGCAATTGTAACTGCAAAAGATCGTGCAAAAGCAACACTTGCTCTGTCTAAAGGAATGGAAGTTTTATTACCGCAGCTCTACGAAGCTGGAAAATTTGCCGGAGTGCTTTCTTTTGGAGGATCAGGAGGGACCTCTATTGTTACTCCTGGAATGAGAGCATTGCCAATTGGAGTTCCAAAAGTGATGGTGTCAACGGTTGCTTCTGGAAATATAGCACATTATGTTGGGACAAGCGATATTATGATGTATCCGTCTATTGTTGATGTGGCTGGGTTAAATCAAATATCTACAAAAATATTTACCAATGCTGTTTTCGCAATTGCTGGAATGTTGCAATTTAAAAATGATCAAGAAATAGAAAAAAAGCCACTAATAGCGGCCACCATGTTTGGCTTAACTACACCTTGTATTAATTATGCAAAGGAGTATGTGGAGAAACAAGGCTATGAAATGCTCGTTTTTCATGCAACCGGAGTTGGCGGAAGAACAATGGAGAACCTTATTGAGGATGGATTTATTGAAGGTGTATTGGATATAACTACGACAGAATGGGCTGATGAGTTAGTTGGTGGTGTTTTAGCAGCTGGCCCAAATCGATTGGAAGCAGCAGCGAAAAATCATATTCCACAAGTAGTTTCTGTTGGCGCTATGGATATGGTTAACTTTGGACCTTTTGAGACCGTTCCTGAAAAATTTTCAGGTCGCAAGTTTTACAAGCATAATCCAACTGTGACGTTGATGCGGACAAGTGTGGAGGAGAATAAGCAAATTGGAAAAGTCATTGCCAATAAATTAAATCTGGCCCATGGTAGTACTTCTTTAATCCTACCATTAAAAGGGTTATCTGGACTAGATGTAGAAGGGCAACCATTTTATGGGCCTGAAGAAGACCAAATGTTATTTCATACTTTAAAAGAAAACGTAGATCAAACAAAAGTTCAAGTAATTGAATTGGAACAGGCAATAAATGACCGAGCTTTTGCAGAAGCAGCTGCAGAGAAATTAATTCAATTAATTGAAAGAAAAAAAGGAGCGAACTAATATGTTAACTAGAAAAGAGATCATGCAACGATTTAATCAGCAAATCAATCAAGATAATATTTTGCTTGGAGTTGGAGCTGGTACTGGAATCACTGCCAAAAGTAGTGAAGCTGGTGGAGCAGATATGTTAATTATTTATAACTCTGGTCGCTACCGCATGGCAGGTCGCGGTTCTTTAGCAGGGCTGCTTTCTTATGGAGATGCGAACCAAATAGTAGTAGAAATGGGAAGTGAAGTACTTCCAGTTGTCAAAGATACTCCTGTTCTTGCAGGTGTTAATGGAACAGATCCGTTCCGAGTGATGGAAGTATTTTTAAAGCAGCTAAAAGATCAAGGCTTTAGTGGGGTTCAAAATTTCCCTACTGTTGGCTTAATTGACGGTGTTTTTCGTCAAAATTTAGAGGAGACTGGCATGGGCTATGATTTAGAAGTAGAAATGATACGCAAAGCTCACGAGCTGGATATGCTAACTACTCCTTATGTATTCGATGAAGAACAGGCTAAAAAAATGGCGGCTGCTGGAGCAGATATGCTCGTAGCACATATGGGGTTAACAACCAAAGGTACCATTGGTGCTAAAACAGCCTTAACATTAGATGATGCAGTAGAACGGATTCAAAAAATTATTGATGCGGGTAAATCCGTTAACCCAGATATTACAGCTATATGTCACGGCGGTCCAATCGCTGAACCAGACGATGCAGCCTATGTGATTAAAAGAGTCGACGGTATTGTTGGATTCTTTGGCGCTTCCAGTATTGAACGCTTTGCCGCAGAAAAAGGAATTAAGAAACAAGCAGAAGCATTTAAGCAAATCCGTAATTAGATTTTAAAAACAGATATATATTTTACTTTCAATGGATAGGAGCAAAAGGTGCCTTGAAATATTTGTTTGCAACTATCCTTATTTTTCTAACTTTATTGTAATAAATTGAAGTGGTCCTGCGCATAATGAGTGTAAAGATGAAGAAAGCTAGGTGAAAAGATGGAAGTGAATGATAACTTTCAACCAGGCGAAGTAGTTTATATCATTATTCGCAACCCCCATGCTCAAAATGTTGCCCATATTCAACAAGCTGCGGTCGTTGAAAACCCTGAACGCCAAAATGAGCTGGCACTATTTGTTTATGAAACATATTATCCTTTAACGGAGGAAGTAGCGGTATATAAATCTGCCGATGAGGCAGAAGCAGCTTACGCGACTGCTTTCGGTGTCCCAGATCAGGAAGGCTATTATGGTTAAGCCGTTTGTGCCGCAGCTTATATATGTGGAGCCAAAAGCATTGGAATACCCTTTAGGAAAAGAGCTTATTACGAAATTTGAAGATATGGGAATTGAAATAAGGCAAACTACCTCTCATAATCAAATTCGTAATTTACCAGGAGACAATCATTTTCAAAGGTATCGTGTAGCTAAATCTACTTTAGTAGTCGGTCTGCGAAAAACATTGAAATTTGACACATCAAAGCCTTCCGCAGAGTATGCTATTCCGTTTGCAACTGGCTGTATGGGGCATTGTCATTATTGTTATTTACAAACAACAATGGGAAGCAAGCCATATATACGTACGTATGTTAATGTAGAAGATATATTTGAAGCTGCCGAGGAGTATATGAGCGAGCGTGCTCCTGAAATCACTCGATTTGAAGCATCTTGTACGTCTGATATTGTAGGTATCGATCATTTGACACATACGTTAAAGCGAGCGATCGAGTTTTTTGGGCAATCGGAGTATGGACAGTTGCGATTCGTTACCAAATTCGCCCATGTAGACCATTTGCTTGATGCAAAACATAATGGACGAACGCGCTTTCGCTTCAGTATTAATGATGATTACATTATTAAATATTTTGAACCTGGCACATCTCGACTTCATGAACGAATAGAAGCAGCAGTGAAAGTGGCAGAAGCAGGTTATCCATTAGGATTTATTGTAGCGCCTATTTACTTACATGAAGGCTGGAAGTCCGGTTACCACGAGATGTTTGAAAAACTAGAAGCAATGCTACCAGAAAAAGCGAAAAAAGGCATGACTTTTGAACTGATTCAACATCGTTTTACAAAACCAGCTAAACGGGTTATTGAAAAAAATTACCCGATGACAAAGCTGGAGTTAGATGAAGCGAAAAGAAAATATAAGTGGGGACGTTACGGAATCGGTAAATATGTATATAAAGATGAGGAGCAGGCTGATATAAAAGCAACATTAGGTGGATATATCGAAAAGCTTTTCCCTCATGCAAAAATAGAGTACTTTACGTGAAATAGTGTGCTGGTTTTGAAAGAGACGTTCATCATCGACCAATGTATGAAAGAGAGAATAGAGACAATAAAACTAAGGTAAACAAGAACAAAGGCTTAGGGCGCCCGTTTAGCAACGTAGCGACTGGAACGAATCAACGAGAGATAAAGTGAACCTTCCATCAACGGGGTTTTCTTCCTCCCCGCTGATGGTTAGTTTAGGTGCTGTTCCCTCCCACTTTGACTTGTTCAGCTCACATCTTCCATTCTAAGACCGTGGGAGTCTACAACGCCTTTTTACGGGATAAAGGAATTGGAATTATGCCACTAAAAATAGTAGTATGTCGACCCGAAGCGGCAAGCCCGTTTTTAGTCGGCTTTCCCCTTTGTGACGAACCAATGAGGTCTTATCGGAGGGGTATTTCTAAAGTCGCATCGTTGCTGGGCGCTTGCGCCGGACGTGACTAGTCGGTTATTTCGTTATCCCCAAGCACCTCATTTTATAGTTTCCTATACAGCAACCAAAAAAGGCTGCTTTATCCATACAGCGTGATCAGGTAGATCCCTTTAAAAAGTCATAAAGTTAGAGACAAATATGAATTCCCTTTGCTTTTAAATTATCGATACATTCACGTAAATATACTTCGTCATGTTCCGGATAGATCGGTCGCTTTTGCAGTGCTTCCTCTTCCGGTGCATATAAACTATTCGCTGTATGCAGGCTACAAGCTTTGCCGCGATAAAATGGATTCTCCCACAAAGGGTTAACGTGGTATTCCCTTTTTTTCATTTCATCTATAATCAATTGATGGTATAAGAAGAGGCGATAAGGAGAATAGTAAAATACATAATTGACGGTTGCATGTTTTTTCCCCCAGCCATTGCCACGTAAAGCACAGCATTCTCGATGTTGACCTAATAATTGTTGTCTCGGTAGTTTTGTAATCAGTTTTTCATGCCAAAGTCTCATCATATCTTCCCTCTAAACGGTAATTTTATTTGTTACGAACGTTTATCCTAAGTTGCTGTAAGCCTGCCACTCCAGGAGTAAGATAATCTTTACTAGCAACAAGTCTAAGTGGGAGATAATAGGATCTAAATCCCTATTTCGTCCGGAGGCCTTTAGGTCTACCATTAAGGTACGAACAAGCCGTGGGGATGAATGAAAGCCTCCACTGATTGAAGATTGCTTTATAATTGTATTACATTGTCTTTATCATTGCGAATTATTTTTGGTCTGAAGGATTGATTGGGGTAAGCAACACACGAAGGGGGCAAGCACCCATTTGAGCAGGTATTAGAAAAAATTGAGCAAGTACTTGTTAATTCGAGCATACAATAGTTTAGAATGAGTAAGCTCGTTTTAATTCGAGCAAAGTTCAGATCAAACAAGCATTTAGCGACTCGGACCATAGAACAGATCAGCACGTCCATATGACAATAGATTATCTATAGTTATGTAATCGTCAACAGAATAACAGGTTGGTTATAATCTTCTTAGGCAAACTATTTTTATGGTAGAGAAGCTGATTTATGATAAAATGGCGTTATGGTAAATAAAAGAAGTTATGGAGGGTATGCGCATGCTAATAGACTATTTTCTTACACTACATCCAGTAATGCAAGCACTGATTGCAACCTTATTCACATGGGGAATGACAGCACTTGGCGCGGCTCTCGTTTTTACAACCAAAAATTTTAATCAACGTTTTTTGGATAGTATGCTAGGTTTTGCAGGCGGAGTAATGATAGCTGCTAGCTTTTGGTCGTTATTAGCACCAGCGTTAGAGATGGCTGAAGCAAATGGTGACACACCTTGGATTCCTGCTGCGGTAGGTTTTATGTTTGGTGGAATTTGCCTGTGGGGAATTGATAAAATATTACCTCATTTGCATCCGACTTCACCAATCCAAGAAGCGGAAGGGATACATCCGAATCGTAAGAAACGAAGTACGTTGCTAGTTTTAGCGATAACAATGCATAATATTCCAGAAGGTTTAGCAGTGGGCGTAGCGTTTGGCGCCATTGCAGCAGATCTACCAACAGCAACCGCTGCAGGAGCTATAGCCTTAGCCATTGGAATCGGTATTCAAAATTTCCCAGAAGGCGTTGCGGTTTCTATGCCACTGCGCAGGGAAGGAATGTCGAGAAGAAGAAGCTTTATGTACGGGCAGTTTTCGGGAATGGTTGAGCCTATTGCAGGTATCATGGGAGCTTTGGCAGTTACTTATGTCCAGCCTTTATTGCCATATGCATTAAGTTTTGCTGCAGGAGCCATGATTTTTGTGGTAGCTGAAGAGGTCATTCCTGGCTCCCAAGAACAAGGAAACCGTGATTTAGCCTCTATGAGTTTAATGGTTGGCTTTACAGTTATGATGATATTGGATGTTGCACTTGGTTAGAAAAGGGGACTTGGGGAAATTCTTCATAGAATTAAAAATTGAAAAAGCTCCGGAGCCGCTTAATGGCGATTCTGGAGCTTTTTCGCTATATGAATGTGGAAGTGTAGTACTTTCATTCTTCATTGCTAAAAGTTCAAATTATGGCTTCAAGTGTCTGTATAAAGGATTGCTGTCTTGTTGCTAATCGTGAAATGAATAAAATGAAGCAGCAGATGCTAATAAAGAAACGGGCTGAATATATGGGAGGCTTTTAAATATTCTCACGTTCGTTTTTTTGAAAAGCTCAACTGTCAAGCGTAACAGATACCCATCCCCTCACACTATTAATTAACCAAATACGTGAACAGGATTGTAAATCCTTCATCGTAATGATTTTTTCGCTTATCATTCCTTTGTCAAGTGCATGTTGACGGCAGGTTCCTGGTAATAACCCGCAATGCACTGGCGGCGTGTAGAACGCACCGTTAATTTCTACCACGACATTTCCAATTGTAAATTCTGTAACTTCTAACTCTGTATTCCATAACAGCACATCATCTGCATCCGGATGATCTTGTAAGAACGTGTGATACATTTCTCGTCTAGTCGTCTTATGGTAATAGAAAGGATTGCTTTTATCGATTGCCTGTTGTGCGAGTTTAACTTTGAACGTATGCTGCTGATTTGTTTTTATTGGCTGTACCTCAGTAGTGATCTCACCTGTATTAGCTAATAAAACACGTAGTTTATATGCCCCCGTATTCCACTGCGTAGCAATTTGTTCTAATTGGAGTTCCATTTTTGCCACTTCAAATGGATATGAAAAAATGGCTGCCGACTTTGCTATTCGCTTTAAATGATAATCAAGTAAAGAAAATTTTCCGTTTTCTAAACGAATACTTTCCAAAAGTTCAAAGTCGTTCATCTGTTTTTTTAACACAAGTGTTTTAGACAGCATTTCTTCATACTCTTCTTCACTTGTAGAGTCCCATGTAATCCCACCGCCAACCCCATAAGTGGCCTCTCCACTAACGTTGTCAATCAATACTGTTCGAATTGGCACATTAAAGATAGCTTCTTTTTGAGGTGTCATATATCCAATGGCTCCGCAGTAGATATTACGCGGTGCTGTTTCTAATTCGTTAATAATTTTCATTGTGTTTACTTTCGGTGCCCCAGTAATCGATCCACAAGGAAACATTGCTTTAAAAATAGCAGTAATATCTGGGTCAACTTCTGCTGTAACGGTTGAAGTCATTTGAAATACCGTTGGATAGCGTTCAATCGTAAATAATTGAGGAACATGAACAGTACCTGGTTTCGCAATGGTACCTAGGTCATTTCGTAATAGGTCAACAATCATAACATTTTCGGCTCGATTTTTTTCTGATTGGTACAGCCATTCAGCAATTGCTTGATCCTCTTCAAATGTATTTCCTCTTTTCGCTGTACCTTTCATCGGTTTGGTAGTAATCAAACCATCTTGCAAATGGAAAAATAGCTCCGGTGACGCAGATAAAATCGAGTGACTGCCGATATGTAAGTAGGCACAATAGTTCGCTGCTTGTGATGCGGTTAATCGCTGATAATACCCAAACGTATCACCAGCAAAACGGCTGAACATTGGAACAGTATAATTCACTTGATAAGTATCGCCATTTTCAATATGATGTTTAATCTGATGGATATTCTTATTATACGCTGAAGCAGTTATGGGAAGTTTCCATTCATCCATGGTAAAAGGTCGTGTCTCCCGTTTTTGAGCTGGTTTTGCTTCTGAAAAAATACCAAACCATAATAGCGGAAACTGATCACTATTGTGAACTTCAAATGCACGGTCAAATGCTGGAGCAGCTTCATAAGCAAGGAATCCTGCTGCATAGTAACCAGCTTGAACATATTGTTCAATCGCTTGTAGACAAGGAATTACTTCAGATTGTTCATATGTAGAAATAACAGTAATTGGCTCTGTAAATGAAATAGGGTTTTTATTACTAAAGTCAAAGCGTAAATAAGGGTTATGTTGCTTCATTTTCTAAACCACCCTTCATAGTGAAAAAATTCTTTAACAATTCGATGCCACATTCTGATAGAATTGCTTCTGGATGAGCTTGAATCCCTTCTATAGGATATTTTTTATGGCGAAGGGCCATCACTACTCCATCTTTTGTAGTTGCACTTGTCTCTAAACAAGCTGGGATCGTGGCTTTGTTTACGATTAAAGAATGATACCTTGTTACCGCTAATGGGTTCATTAAGTTTTGAAACATTCCTCGATTATCATGGGTGATAAGGGATACTTGGCCATGCATTGGTTTTTTTGCTTTTTCGATCGTAGCGCCAAATGCTTGGGCAATCGTTTGGTGTCCGAGACATATTCCAAGTATGGGGAAATGTTGATGCAATTTAGCGACAACTTCTAAGCAAATGCCAGCTGAATTTGGCGTACCAGGCCCAGGAGATAGGACGATCGCTGTTGGCTGCATATGTTGTATTTCTTCTACAGTAATAGCATCATTTCTTACGACATGTACTTCAAAATCGAGCTGTGTGATATATTGGACTAAATTAAAGGTGAATGAATCATAATTATCAATCATAAGAATCATAAACAGCAGCTCCTTTCGTTTGCGTATAATAGTATAACATAGCTGGAAAGTGGTTTAGAGTACCCGAAGCAGCAAAATAATTACTTATGGTTTAGCGGGATTTCTTAGTCTAATATACTATTTTCTCAAGTTTATCCCGTATAAAGGAGCTAGAAGACTCCCACTTTAGAGAGGTTATCTGTAAAACAACAAATCTAAGTGGGAGATGAAATGTCCTATTTCGTAAGAGTCCTTTAGGTCATACCATTCCGGTACTAACAATCTGTCGGGGATAGATAAAAACCTCCACTGATTGAAGATTCACTTTATCGCTCAATGAAACGCAGTTCCATTTTGGTAGTAGCATCTGTGCATGTATTTCTGCACTTGCCGAACGGATGAGGGGGGTTACGTTTTTTCTGTATTGTAAACTTTAAGCCATATATTTCATATTTACAAAAACTTCTGAACTGTTAAGCACACCTTTTATGCGTTTTATATTTGTGTCTCTTCCTTGCAGCCAACGATTAAAATTAAACATAAAAGGTTCTCTGTTTTCTCCTAATGCAAACCAGGCATTTTTCGTTTTTGGTATATATAATGCCGTATGCAGTGTCCCAGCCCAAGCTCCGTATTTAGTAGAAAAAACACCGTATTCTGTGCGGTTAAACATTTGAAAAGCTTGATATGGATTAAAAACATTCACTGATTGCCGTTCAATCGCTTGATAACGTTTCAGCGAATCGTCCACTCGGAAGCGGTTTTCAGTGGTTAATTTTTGGAAGTGGTTGGTACAAATAGAAGATTCTTGTACAACAACTGCCCGTGGAGAGGCTTCAACAACCTTCTTTTCTCCATGTATATCTAGTAATACGTAACTAAATGTATGGCGATGGGGAATTTCTTTTAACAAGTGAATGGCTTCTTGAACATTCCGGCAGGATTCCAAAATAATCCGACCAATCATATTGCATAAAAATCCATTACTTGACTGTTTGCGATTAATAAAGTTATAGCCCATCACTAATCCATGTTCATTCATTCCATCCGTACGCCCGGTAATTTGCATCGTAGGTCCAATGGTTGCGTATCCAACATCTGTTGGTTGATACATCAAGTAACGACCTTCATAGGTAGATGGTGCATTATCATAGTTCCGTACCATATAATGAGTATCCGTATAAATCGAACAGCCACTACGTCCATATTCCAAATAATAGCCGCCAAATTCTTGAATGGCTTCCTGGATATTCATTTTTAATGCATCCGCTAACCCAAGCAGTTCTTCCCAAACACCTGGTGCATAATGGTGTAACAACTCTTTTATTTTATGGTGATCAATGATAAAATGGCGATCCTTTATCGGTCCCCATTGCTTTTTACGGTTAGGAAGAATGAATGAATTTTCAAGCAGACTTCCTTGATAATAGCCAAAATCATAATGTTTGCCGCGATACTGAATGATATCACTATATACTTGCTGCACAGAAAAACTCCTTTACATATTAAAATTGCTAATCTAGTATTTCCTGTATAGGCGCTGTAAGCCTCCCGTTTCAGGAGTTAAATAATCTCTGTCCAACAAGTTTAAGTGGGAGATAACAGCACCTAAAATCTGTTTCGTAAGAGGTATTCTCTTAGGACACACCATTATGTACTAGCGATCCAGTGGAGAATGGATGAAACCCCCAATCATTGTAATTTTTGTATTTAAATGAAACTGAATTACATGGGGCTTTACGTCATAGAAATATGTTAGACGGCTTATATCGTTCCTTCACTTGTAATAAAATGAGAAGCTATATTGAGTTTACGCGATGTGATGATAAAAGCCTAAGAAAATGCTTTATCCAAAATAAAGGAGTTGATTGTAAAAAGGAATGTAATATAGGAACTTGTATTATAGCTACTTAAATTAAAAAAATAGCTGTCTTTTACTACTAGACAGCTATTGTCATATAAACTTAACGATGACGTTTCGTTATTTCTTGGGTCATCGGGTTTTCTTTGGAAAATTCAACATCTGGTCGCAGTTTATTATGTTTATTTTGGTTATTTTGCTTATTTTTATCTTTGTTGCGATTTTTATTTTGCTCAGACATGGCAATACCTCCTTTGGTAACTGTTAGATTAACCTTTTTGGTGAAAAATATACGTATGCATAGCTTGAAATAAGGGGAAACTTAAAAACGGAAAAATAGTAAGAAAGTCAGGTTAATATGGACCAACATTTATTTTAAAAATATTGACACAAAATCGGATTCAGCGTATTATAATAAATTAAATCCGACTATTTTTATAAGGAAAGGGTGTTTTATAATGGAGATCCAACAAGTAACGGAAGAGAGAGTCCCTATATCTACAAGTGTTTCGCGTTTAAAAAAGCCACAAACAGCACTGATTATAGGTGGATTGGTGATTGCTTTTATACTGATAATATATTTATTTGCTACGCAAGCGATGGTACAGCCAATCTTGTTAGTACTTGGTTTATTATTAGGCTACACGTTATTTCATGCGCGTTTTGGGTTTACTTCGGCATTTCGAAGATTTATGTCAGTAGGTAATGGAGAGGCTTTACGTTCACATATGATAATGCTTGCTGTAGCAGTTACACTATTTGCACCAATTCTTGCGTATGGATATTCTTTTTTTGGTACTGAAGTAAGCGGCAGTGTGTCACCTGTCGGAGTCAGTCTAGTTGTTGGGGCGTTTGTATTTGGGATAGGGATGCAGCTTGGCGGCGGGTGTGCTTCTGGAACCCTATACGCTGTTGGCGGAGGACGATCCGTCATGTTTGTAACACTCGTTTTCTTTATTATTGGCTCGACCATCGGTGCCATGCATCTTCCGTTTTGGACCAATGATTTACCGAGCTTTGGAACTATTTCTTTAGCTACCTCTACAGGGCTAGGATACGGTGGAGCATGGATACTGTCTATCCTTCTATTTGGAATTATTACATGGATCACTATCGTAATAGAGCGGAAAAAACGACCTCCTAGAATAGCTCCTCTTCCAACGGAACGTGGTTGGAAGCGAATAGTCCGTGGGTCATGGCCTTTATTTGCAGCGGCGATTGTATTAGCTGTTTTAAACGCACTTACGCTTATGACTCGAGGAACTCCTTGGGGAATTACATCTGGCTTCGCGCTTTGGGGTTCGAAAATTGCTCAATTAGTTGGTATAGATGTTGCGAGCTGGGGTTATTGGCAAGGCGAGAATGCTCAAGCATTACAAGCTTCTATTTTTGCTGATTCAACCACTGTGCTGAACTTTGGTGTCCTGCTTGGTGCTTTCATCGCCTCAGCTGCTGGTGGTTTATTTAAATTTACAAAATTAAATATGAAAAACGTCACTGCATCCGTGATAGGTGGACTTTTAATGGGGTATGGAGCTCGATTAGCTTTTGGCTGTAACATCGGAGCGTATTTCGGTGGTATTGCCTCATTTAGCTTACACGGTTATATATGGGGACTACTAGCTTTAGGCGGTACATTTATTGCCTTATATTTACGACCGTTATTTGGTTTATCTGTACCAAGATCAAAAGATTCGTTTTGTTAGAGAACAACTGTCGTTGAAGGAATAGCTTCATACGACAGTTTTTTACTTCAAAACTGGGTGCGAAAACAGTAGGGAAATATATTATCTCTCTATCGAATAACCCGAGATAAAATAATACACCGCAGTTGACCATTCATTTTCATGATGAAGATTTGCAATGAACTTATAACTGTTACAGACACAGCCAAGTATTGCTCTGAGGCACGTGGAAATTTCGATTTGATTGCTTGCCCCATTGATATAAGTTGGAGTATATATCAAAAGCAGCCCATAGTATGACGCTCATCCTCACGGAACAAGTGAGGATGGGTAGACGATTACTTTTAAACAAGAAACGTATATACTTTATTCTGTAATGTGCTTTTGTTCATCACTTCGTTAATTCTAAATATTGTATAATAACACGGAATCATTGTGTGTGTTGTTTATACTGGGGATAGGGAATTCCTTCATACAAGGAAATCATTATGGGAACGGAATTTTTAGGTTGGATACAAATAATTGGTGAGAAGATTAACAAGCCTTTAAGAACATCTAGTTTAGAGTGGTGACAGTCCATCCTATCATGGCATTCAAATCATCCGAAAAAGGTGTTTTACGTTATTCCTAGAAAAAACATGACTTGCTACCTACACTATTTATCTGACCGCAACATGTTATTTTAAAAAAAGTAGAGGAGCTGCCCATGATGGAAAAGAATACTTAGACGATTTACTAGTCATTAAATGAAATATTTTACAATGAAGTGAACGGTTGATGGACAAATAGTTACTAATTTTCAGGAGGGAAACATGGAGCATGAGATCTTTTTAAATCGGTTTGCAGAAAGCTGTCAGGAAATATTGCAAGTGAAATTTGTTGGGGTATATTTACACGGTTCCCTCGCCATGGATTGCTACCAAAGGGGAAAAAGTGATATTGATTTGTTGATTATTGTAAATATGTCTTTACATAAACAAGAAAAAAAGCAACTGATCTATAAGTTTATGCGTTTGGAAGCCGATTACCAAGTTCAAATTGAAACAAGTATAATTAACATAGATGTACTGTTTCCTTTTCAATTTCCTACACCATTCGAGTTACATTATTCTGCTTTTCATAAACCTCGTTATGAAAAGGAAGATGGTTACTTATGTGATCAAGGGACAGACCCTGATTTAGCTGCTCATCTCGTAGTAACACTTCATAGAGGGAAGACGATTACTGGCCTGAATAAAGAAGAAGTCATACCATCAATTGATACTAAGTATTTTATCTATTCTATTTTGAATGATATAGAAGATGCACAGGTTGCTATCATTCAATCACCAGGCTATTATATCTTAAATTTATGTCGCACCCTTTACTATTTCCAAGAAGGTGTCATAGCTTCTAAGTTGGAAGGTGGGGAGTGGGCAAAACAAGCCGTCCCGTTAGGTTGGAAGTTATTGATAAGCCAAGCGTTAGATTATTATCAACAAAAATTAATAAACCCAAGTTGGGATGAGAAATACTTGGTCAACTTTGCTACCTATATGATTAAAAGGCTAGAAATGGAGAAATAGCAAAGGGTGCTATTTCGAGTTGATTTTCTCCCGTAAATTACGGGCTGTAAAATTTATTCTAACGCACAGATTTTTTTCACTCATAACATTTGAGGGTATATTCCGCATGTAAGGTGTGGAAAGACTCCCGCTCTAAAATCTTGAGTAGACGCAAAAGGATTAAGTAGGTGAAAACCGTACCTAAATGCCCGATTCGTTCAAGCCTTTAGGTTCTATACCCTAAGCACACCTAACATTCAGTGGGAGATGGAAGAAAACTCCCCTTGAATGAAGTTTTACTTTAATGGTAATTTATTTGATAATTCTAAGTTTATAGTTTGAAAAGGATACTACTTCCCCTAGGAAGTTCTTTAAAAAACCCCCTCCAAAGAAATTACAACCCACCCATTAAAACTCACTAGTTATGCTCTTTGTATGTGATAATAGTCACAAACAAGTTCACAAACATGTCATCTAAAATGTATTGCTGTATTCGGTTACAAATGATATATTTTGTTTTAAGTTGTTAGAATGTGTTTTAGAATGAGAGGAGGTTTCTATGTTACCACTCGAAAGGAAAGCGCGCATTAAAGAGCTGATTTTGCAAAAGAAAAATTTAAAGATAACGGACTTAAGCAAGATGTTTGGTGTCTCTGAAATGACCATTCATCGTGATGTCAAAATACTAGAGGAAGAAGGAGTTATCCAAAAAACATTCGGGGGTATTTCTTTAGTGGAGACGGAGGAGGGCAGACAAAACCAGTGTGTCTATTGCAAGAGATCAATTAATGAAAAATTAGCTTATCGGTTGATTTTATCTAATCACGATATTGAAGTAGCCTGCTGTGCCCATTGTGGATTGCTTCGTCAACAACAACTTGGAGATAAAGTGACTCAAGCCATTTGCCCAGATTTTCTTAGACAAACTACCATCAGTGCTCCACTCGCTTGGTATGTTACCGATACTTCTTTACATATGGGGTGTTGCCAACCGCAATTACTAACGTTTGAGTTTCGGGAGCACGCAGAGAAATTTGTCAAGGGTTTTGGGGGGGAAGTGTATTCTTTTGAGGAAGCAAAAGAAGTTTTAATGAAACAAATGAATGGAACGATGCAATGCAAGCATCACTAACTTGAAGACAAGAAGGGGATTTGTGGACCATGAAAAAAATATGGATGTTTATCGCAGTCGCTGTTTTATTATTTATAACAGCATGTGGGCAAGGAGAAACAAACGAAAAAGATACTGCTGCTTCAGAAGAAGAACTTAAGGAGTTAAAAGTGGATTTTAAAGTTCCTGAATCAGCTGAAACAGGTGAAAATGTTGAATTAAAGGCAACTGTAACCTATGGTGAAGAAAAAGTAGCCGATGCTGATGAAGTTGTTTTTGAAGTTTGGGAAAAAGGGAATAAAGATGACAGTACCAAATTAGATGCAACTAACCACGAAGACGGTACCTACACCGCAAAAATTACATTTGAGAAAGATGGAGTTTATGAGATGTATGCTCATACCACAGCTAGAGAACTTCATACCATGCCCAAAAAATCTATTACCGTTGGTTCAGGGGATAGCGGACAAACCGAAGATACATCTGAAAATGAGGAACATGCCGATCAGGAAGCTGCTGAAGGCTTTGATCTGCACTTTATGGAACCTGAAAATGTTATTGCAGGGGAAGAAACAGAGCTCATGGTCCATTTGCAAATGGATGGGAATCCTTTAGAGGAAGCTTCTGTGCGTTATGAAATTGGTCGTAAAGATGCAAAGGAAAAAGAATGGGTAGACGCGAAAGAAGGTAAAGCAGGTGAATACACTGGTTCTTATGCATTCACAGATGAAGGGAAGTATCAATTAATTATCCATGTGGAAAACGAGGATGATTTACATGAGCATGAGGAGTATGAAATTGCTGTGACTAAATAAAATGTGACTCTAAACAAATTAATTTTACATGCTGCTTTTTTGGAAAAAGATAGTTTGGTTATGTTATAATTACAGATTTTCCGAACGAGAGCAACGCCTTAGAACTGATATTAACTATTGAGCTTGTATATATTGTACTATGAAGAACCTCTACAGCTAAGCATATAAGTATTTGATAAAAAGGTTTGATAGATAATTGCTGGAAGCTGGTAGCAAATAGAAGAGAGACATTGAAACAAATGTCTCTCTATTCAACATATAGCTTATTGGTTTTCTACCTCAGCTAATTCCTTATCGTTATCGTTTTCTTCCCTTTGATAGCGTGGTCGATTTAAATCATAGTCAGACGTGGACTGGTGCTTTCCGCTTATATTTTCCAATAATTCCTTGACATCTATTCCTGATGAAGCTTTGAGCGTTTCCTGTAAACTTGCCATTAAGTTCGTAGCGTAACCGGAAACTTTGTTGGCTCCACCATCTGCACCATTACCACCTGTATCTACGACGGTAATCTTATCAATATTGGATAGTGGGCTAGCCACTTCTTTTGCATATTCTGGAAGCATTTTAATAATCATATCTAAAATCGCTGCTTGGCCGTATTGCTCAAATGCTTGCGCAATTTCTCGTTTTGCTTCTGCTTCTGCTAAACCAGTAAGCCTGATAACCTCTGCTTCAGATTCCCCTTGTGCCCGCTGTGAATCTGCTTTAGCAAGACCATCGACACGTACGCGTTCTGCTTCCGCTTTAGCTTCTGCTTCGATGCGGTATTGGTTTGCTTCCGCTTCTGTCATTTGCTTCATTTTATTTGCTGAAGCCGCTTGCTCGACAGCATAACGATCAGCATCTGCTTTCTTTTTAACTTCAGAATCGTATTGCCTTTCACGACGTAAAATCTCTTTTTCCTCTAATTCAATTTGTTTTTGCCGCTCAATAATTTTAATTTGCATCTCTTGTTCTGTAACATCTTGTCTTGCTCTTGCTGTTTCCAAATCATAAGCTTGGTCGGCACGAGCTTTTGCAATATCTTGTTCGCGGCGATAATCTGCTGTTTTTAACTGATTCACTTTTTCTGCTTCAGCGATTTCAGTAGCACGTTCAAGCTCTGCTTTTTTCGCCTCTTTTGCAGCCTCCGCTTGCTTAATTCTTGTTTCTTTGTCTGCCTCAGCAGTAGCAATATCCGCATCTCGTTTTACTTGGGCAATTCTTGGCTTACCAAGTGAGTCTAAGTATCCGTTTTTATCTTTTACGTCTTTAATGGTAAATGAAACAATAATAAGTCCCATTTTCGCCAAATCTTGCGAGGCAACACGCTGTACTTCTTGGGAGAATTTATCCCGATTTTTGTAAATTTCTTCTACTGTCATAGAACCTAAAATAGACCGAAGATGTCCTTCAAGTACTTCTTTTGCCTCTACTTCGCGATCTTCCTTTGTTTTCCCAAGAAATTGTTCAGCAGCTGTAGCGATTTCACTTATCGAACCGCCAATTTTTATAATAGCTGTTCCATCAGCCATAACGGGAACACCTTGTTCTGTATACACTTCAGGTGTTGTTACTTCTAATTTACTAGATAATAGACTAAGTGGCTCTGCCTGTTGAAAAACAGGTAAAACAAACGTACCACCACCACGAATAATTTTAATTTTATTACCAGATTCATCGACATGGACATTTTTACCGCCAAGATAGCTTCCGGTGACAATTAATGCTTCATCAGGTCCAGCAGTGCGGTATTTGGAAACAAAAACTCCAATAAGTGCTACTAATAAAAATAGGGCAATTCCAATAATAATCCAAAATCCTTCAAACATAAAATTCCTCCTTGTATAGTTGGTTTATATAAATATAAAATGTAAAACCGAAGTGATCAATCTAAGTCAATATGCGACTGGAGTACGTTAGTATATCTGTACCAATGATTTCTATAACACTAAAAAAATACTATAAAAAATAGCTGTAATTCAAGTTAGCTAAGTTCATCTGCATCTAATTCATTCTTATCATAAGGCTCGACATATAGGACACCTTCCTTTATTTCTAAAATCAGCACTTCGGCTCCCTCAGGTATCGGCTGGTTATGATAGGCAGTTACAGGTTTGGAAATTCTGCCGCTTTTGCTCTCAATGACGACTTCTCCATAACCGTCAGCTGGGATGGGAATGATGATTTTCCCAACACGACCAATTAAAGAATCTTCGGTATAACCAAGCGATTCTTCGGCAGAAGCCAAAGGAATTAAAATAAATACATGTAATATCGTATCAAGAATAAGGGCAATAAAAATCGCAGTTATAATAATGAGAAAACTGGACATTGACGTTAAGGTCTCTAGTAAATAACCCGTAGCAGAGAAGAAGGTGATAAATGCCAGAATAAGAATAGGATTGGCTATTGGCAACACCTCGCCAATCCCCTCTAATACGTCGCCAAAAAGCATATAAATGATGGTAAGGGCTGCTGCTATAATAAGCATGTATAAGTAAAGTGTCTCGATTGGCAACCCAAAAAGAGTCATATGTATTCCCCCCTTTTTATCATTAATCATTTACTTACAATACGAACAAAATGTATGAAAAGTTTCAAATTATGTCATAATTAATTAATTTAGTAAATAATGTGCTGTTCGCATCCTCTTTAGGAGTTAAATAAACTTGTAATATTACAAGTTTAAGTAGGAGATAGCAATCTAAATACTCCTAATGTTACATACCATACAAGGACTTTATGTCATAACGGTTAGAGTGCGAACAACAAAGAAGGTGATGGATACACTACTAGTTTTATGGAAGATTCGCTTTCATTAATCATTACATCAAGTTTTCCATTCCTTTAATAATTATCCATCCATCTCCAAAAAGCCTCCCCTTAGCTAAATAGGCAGGAATTGGAACTGTTACTCTCGTATGTAAGGTACCGTAAGACTCCTACTTCAAGATATTGAGTGGATACAAGGTCTAAGTGGGAGAAAACATTACCTAAATGCTCATTTCGTTCAAGGGCATTTAGATTATACCCGGCGGTGCTAACATTCAGTAGGAGATAAAAGAAAACTCCTACTGAACGAAGTTTCACTTTATCAAATGGGACAACTTTTCGAAACGGTACAGCTTAATTTTCAGAAGTTACTTTTTCCGCGTTATGATAATATTCACCAATTACTTCTCCTAAAGCCTTAGAGGTGTTGGAAAGCTCTTCTTTATTGTTATCCACACCACCGACTTCAATTAAAATGGATTTTTTAGATAGATCTTGATTATAAACACCGTTTCCATCAGATCGATCCTTTAAAAAGATCCCCCTGCTTATTCCTGGATACTTTGCTTCTAGCTTCGCATTTAGATTTTCTACAAAGGCTAGATTTTCTTTATAATTTTCGTGTTCTGCGCCAACAACAAAATAGAGCTTTGCATAAGCATTGTCATTAATAGTAATGGTAGTTATATCCTCCCGCTGGGCATCGCGGTGAATATCAATAAAATATTGCATCCTATCATTGCTTGCCATCGCTTCTTCCACCATACTTCGCGATAACCGATAAGAGTCATAGTAATCCCAGCCTCTTTCGTGCAGAGCGGCAGTGACATTTGTTCTGTCATGGAATGTAGGGATTCCTTGCTTTTCCAGTTGTTCTGTTAGCAACGAACCTACGGCAACAATATTTTTTGTGTTATCTGTGCTGGAAGCTTGTGAAGGTTTCTGTTTATCTTCTCCTAATAATGGCAAAAAAGCTTCCCAGCTATGGCTATGATAGACGTATATTTCTGCTTCTTCTTGATTAGTTCTATTTTTATCCTGTTGCTTTTCTTCTTCAGGCTCTTCTTTTAACAATTCTTCAAAATCTGGTGGTGGCGATTCAATCGGCATTGTTTCTTCTCCAGATTCGTTGGCAACTATTGGTAGTTGAACTTCTGGATTTCTTCCTGGAAGTGCTAAATCTAATAAACTCGTAAAATTTCTAGGTGAAACGCCAGAGGCAGCTTCCAATAGTAGTTTGGGCCAATCGGGTTTCTTTATATCATTAGCTTCAAGTGTTGTTTCTAGTAGTGGAATTTCTGTACTCATTGCGGTAAAGAGTGCATCGGAAAAATGAACGGATTCCGTAATTTCATCAACTAATGGCAGTCGAAAAAAATGGTGCTGGAACTTAGGTAAGGTTAAAAATGTGATTAAGAAAAATAGGATAGTCATAGCGGATAATCCAGTAAATAATATTCGTCGCATTTAAGGTCAGCCTTTCTTTGTTTCTTCCCTATATTCTATGCAATGGAGTCTTTTTAATAGAACGAGCAATATATCAATGAAGTATATGAAATATTAAGGTAATGTAATAATAGTTAAAATATGGTAAAATTTATGTAAAAAACGCGAACAACGATATAAAACTATGTTTAAATGAACATGATGAGGAGGGAAAGAATGAGTAAAGTGGAATTATGGGACATTTCCAAGTCCTATGATAAGCAGGCAAATGTTCTCAACGGTATAAACTTGTCGATTGAAAAAGGTGAGTTTTTTGTGTTAGTTGGTCCATCAGGATCAGGAAAAAGCACTTTGTTACGCATGATTGCTGGTTTGGAAGAAATTACAGGAGGCACGTTAAAAATAGCTGACCAAGTAGTGAACCACCTGCCTCCAAAGGATCGTAATCTATCCATGGTTTTTCAAAATTATGCATTGTATCCCCATCTAACTGTGGAGCAGAATATTTTATTTGGCTTACGCGCAAAAAAAGTAAATAAGCAGGAGCAACAAGAACGATTAAAAAAGGCAACTGCAATGATGGGATTGGCTGATTTATTAAAACGAAAACCGAGAGAACTTTCTGGAGGACAAAGGCAACGAGTAGCTTTGGCAAGATCAGTGGTTAGCGAAGCACCGCTTTGTTTAATGGATGAGCCACTCTCTAATCTGGACGCAAAGCTTCGTGCGCATATGCGCATAGAGGTACGCAGATTACAAAAAAAACTTGGTTTAACAATGATATATGTGACGCATGATCAAGTGGAGGCTATGACCATGGGTGATCGAATCATGGTATTAAATGACGGGAAAATTCAGCAAGTTGGAGATCCGATTACGTTGTACAATGAACCTGCAAATCTATTTGTTGCTTCATTTATCGGCTCACCTAAAATGAATCTCGGGAAAGCGGTGTTCGTAAATCAAATGTTAAAGGTAGAAGATTTCCTGGAAATTGATATGGGTTCTATCACACCGGCTACTAAAATTGTTCAGACTGCTAATCTTACTATTGGTATTCGAGCGGAACACATACTACCAGCGATTGATAAGGAAGCCACACATGAGCTAGAAGTCATTAATGTCGAACAGCTTGGTAATGAAACGTTAGCAACCTTTGAAATCGGAACAGAATTATGGACGGCAAAATGGCTCGGTCAATGGTCGATAAAAGTTGGCGAAGTAGTTCCAGTACATATTTCTAAAGATAAACTCTGTTTTTTTGATACAGATTCAGGTCGTTTGTTAAAAGCAACCTCTCCAACAAAAGAAACAGAGGTTATAGTTGTATGAAAGAAGCTGTTATGATTCCGGAACAATACAAACAGATCGATTTTATGAAAGTGAAGAAAAAACAAAAACGAGTTCGATTTATAAAAGGAATGCTTTTTCTATTACCTTCGATTTTATTGTTTAGCGTATTTCTATTCTACCCAATGGCGAGAACATTATATTTAAGCTTTTTCCTTACCGATAACAGTGGAGCAACAACGGTTTTTGTTGGATTGGATAATTTTAAAAATATCTTTACATCACCGATTTTCCTAAAGAGTTTACAATCTACATTTCTGTTTGTGCTTTACACTGTACCAGGTACGATCATCATTAGTTTGTTTTTAGCAGTTATTGCCAACGAGAAATTAACAGGCATCGGCTTTTTTCGGATGATTTTTTCCTCTACGATGGGGATCTCCGTAGCAGCAGCTTCCGTATTCTGGATGTTTTTATTTCACCCGACGATGGGCTGGCTGAATCAATTTTTGGAGGCATTAGGGTTCGAAGCAATTGGTTGGCTGACGAATCCGGAATGGGCACTCCTATCTGTATCCATTTCAACGATCTGGATGAATCTGGGTTTTACCTTTCTTATTTTACTTGGTGGATTGCAATCGATAGACTCACACTTATATGAAAGTGCGGAGATTGATGGCGCCAGCTATTTTTATAAATTGCGACGAATTACTGTACCAATGTTGTCGCCAACGTTATTTTTTGTTATTACTGTTTCGTTTATTAACGCGTTTCAAACATTTGGTCAAATAGATATGTTAACTCGTGGCGGACCGCAAAATGAAACTAATTTACTTGTATATTCCATTTATCAAGAGGCGTTTAAAAATTATCAATATGGTACTGCTAGCGCCCAAGCGGTCATCTTGTTTTTTATCATTCTTTTGATGACGTTGCTACAGTTTAAGCTGGGAGAGAGGAAGGTGCATTATCAGTGACGATGGCTATAAGTAAAAAATTGCTTTTTTACCTTCTTCTTACGGTGTCTGCTTTATTGGTTTTTTCACCTGCCATTATTGCATTTCTCATGAGCTTTATGTCCAGTGAGGATATTTTAACTGGAAGAATTATTCCGGAAACGTGGACTTTGGATAACTATATTAAAGCGTTTGAGCGATTTCCGTTATTCGGTTATTTAATCAACAGTTTCTTTGTATCGCTCATCATTATGATAGGTCAACTGTTGTTATCGAGTTTAGCAGCTTATGCGTTTGTGTTTTTGGAATTTAAAGGCAGGGACACGTTGTTTTTTATTTTTATTGCGACGATGATGATTCCATTTGAAGCCTCCATCATTCCGAATTTCCAAACAATACGAGGGCTTGATCTATTAAATACGTACACAGGGTTGTCACTCCCTTTTTTTGCAGTAGCGTTTGGTACATTTTTATTAAGGCAACATTTTAAACAAATTCCGAAAGAACTAAAGGAAGCAAGTGAAATTACGGGAATGGGGGATTTAAAATTTTATTTAACGGTTGTCCTGCCCATTGCTAAAACGAGCTTAGTTACTTTAGGGGTTTATGGCTTTTTAACGTCTTGGAACATGTACCTTTGGCCATTACTAGCTACTACGGATGATACCGTCCGTACGGTGCAAATTGGGCTCAAGCAACTCCAGTCACAAGAGCAATTAAATGAATGGGGCGTGATTATGGCTGGAGGACTGATTGTCGTTTTACCAACATTAATTCTATTATTTTTAGGACAAAAGAAATTACAAAAAGGATTGACGGAAGGTGCAATTAAATAAACTTCTTGCATGTTATTCCACGTTTTCCTACCAGTTTAATGAATATATTAATTATTCAGTGATAGTTCCGATAGCTCTTACTTTTTACGAACGTTTGTAAATATCAAAATGGCTACGATCTAGTAGCGAACATTTATAAAAGGAGTGTGGAAAGTTGAAACAACTATTTATATTCATTTTAGTCGCGTTCAGTATGTTGCTTTCTGCTTGTAATTCTTCCGAAGGAAATGAAGGAGAAGGTACTGCCAATGCCAAAGGGGGTGAAGAAACGAAAGGAAAAACGGAAGTGACGTTTTGGCATGCTATGGGGGGCCAAGCTCAAGTAGCATTAGATGAAATTGTAAAAAAGTATAATGAGTCACAGGATGACGTTCAAGTAAATGCTGAATTTCAAGGAACATATGAAGAAACTTTATCGAAGTATCACAGTGTAGGTGGAACAGACGATGCACCGACGATTGTACAAGTGAATGAAATTGGAACCATGTCTGTCATTAATAGTGGGAACATTGAACCGATTCAAAAATTCATTGATGAAGAAGATTATGATATGAGTAATTTAGAAGCAAATATTACAAACTACTATAAGGTAGATGGGAAATTTTACTCCATGCCATTTAATTCTTCAACTCCTGTGATGTACTATAATAAGGACGCGTTTAAAGAAGCTGGTTTAGATCCGGAAGCACCACCAGAAACGTATGAAGAAGTGGAAGCAGCTGGTAAGGCGATTAAGGAATCAAACCCTGAAATGAAGGGTTTTGCGCTTCAAGCATATGGATGGTTATTTGAAGAATTGCTTGCGAACCAGGGTGGTTTATTACTAAATAATGATAATGGAAGAGACGATACAGCAACAGAAGTTGCGTTTGATAACGAACAAGGTAAGTCGATCTTTAAATGGATAGAGCGCATGATGGATGATGGTACGTTTGCAAATTATGGTACTAATTCCGATAATATGGTTACTGGCTTTTTAAGTGGCGATGTTGCTATGTTTATGCAATCCTCTGCAAGTGCTCGAGATGTGATTGATAATGCACCATTTGAAGTAGGTGTTGCTTTTATACCATATCCAGAAAAAGAGGAACGTCAAGGAGTCGTTATTGGCGGGGCAAGTTTATGGATGTCTAAAGGAAAACCAGAAGCAGAACAAAAAGCAGCTTGGGATTTCCTAAAGTATTTACAAAAACCTGAGATACAAGCAGAATGGCATGTGGGAACAGGGTATTTTGCAATAAATCCTGCTGCATATGAAGAGCAAGTGGTAAAAGACGCTTATAATGAGATGCCGCAATTACAAGTAACGGTGGAACAATTGCAGGCAACAAAGCCATCAATTGCAACACAGGGTGCATTAATGGATATGATACCTGAAGAGCGTAAAATTATCGAAACAGCACTGGAAACAGTCTATAATGGCGGTGATGTCGATGAAGCATTTTCGACTGCAGTTGAGCAAGTGAATGCCGCAATTGAACAGGCAAATACGGCTAGAGGAGAATAATTCATATCAAAGGGAATGGAGGCTTTATGATACTTCATTCTCTTCTCTCCTAGAGAAATATTGCCCTAGCCCTATTCATGTTTTTGTACCCGAAAAGTTGATTTTGGTTTTAAACGTTATAGAGGAGGACTTTTATGAATACGAAAGTTTATGGACACAGAGGGTGTATGGGAACGTATCCAGAAAATACATTAGTTGGCTTTATGCAAGCAATCCGCCAAGGCGTTGACGGGATTGAATTAGATGTTCATATGACAAAGGATGGAGAAATTGTGGTTATCCATGATGAATTTTTGGACCGGACGACCGATGGCACAGGTTTCATTAAGGATATGACCTTGGCTGAAATAAGGAGATTCAGTGCGGGAGTAAGGTTTTCTCATTATGATCAATTTGTAGATCAATGGCGTTTGGAGCAAGTTCCTACATTACAGGAGGTTTTAATTTTACTAAAACCATATGCAATCGAATTAAACATTGAACTAAAGACAACGAAATTTACATATAAAGGAATTGAAGAAGCAGTTCACCAAATCGTACAGGCATATGGAAATAACCGAAAAGTGATTTATTCCTCGTTCCATTTACCAACATTGCTTCGTATGAAAAGAATGGATCCAAATGCAGATATCGCCCTTTTAACGAAAGGAAAGTTATCGCATCCACACGAGTACATGGAGTGTTTTCACCTAGAAGCGATTCACATTTCAAAAGATGCTATTTTAAATAACGTAACACATTGGAAGGCTCTTCTTCCGGGTCTTCGCGCATGGACGGTAAACGATACGAATGACATCAAGCAATTGCTTGATCTCCGAGTGTCTGCTATAATAACAGATTTTCCAGAAAAGGCTGTGTTTTACCGAAGTGAACGTAAATCATTTGTTTAAAAAAATGGGAGGGATAATGCTGGTTTTTTTACTACTTGCTGGCCTATCGATATACGCTAGTGCGGAAATAAACATAGAACCAAAGGTAGTAGATAAGGCGGAAATCTATGCTCATCGTGGTGCAAATGATCGTTTTAATGAAAGCACAGTAACTGCTTATGAAATTGCAGCTCGTGATGAAGTGGATGCGTTAGAATTAGATTTACGGATGACAGAAGACGGTGAGCTTGTTGTAATGCATGATGCTTCCATAGATCGAACAACAAATGGAAGTGGGCAAGTGTCGGATTATACGCTTGAAGAATTGATGGAATTCGAGACGATTGAAGTTTTTCAAGAAGATGAAAAACGAGAGGCTATACCAGCTTTGGAAGAAGTATTTCAGACGTTTGGAAAGAATGAACATTATTATATTGAAACTCGGCTCGTCCATGGAAAAACGGAGATGGAAAAGCCATTAATCGAGCTGCTGAAAGCATACGGTTTGCTTAATGAGCGATATGTTTCTTTCCAGTCATTTTCCGAAGAAAGCTTAGAAAAACTGCAGGATTTAGTTCCATCCATCCCGCTAACGTTGTTGTTTAAAAAAGGTGAATTTAATCTCCACAAGGCAAAAACAGTTGCTTATCCAGCTATTGGAATAGAAGCAAATGACGTGAGTTTACAAGTAGTAAATGAGCTTCACCAACAGGGAAAAGAAGTTCACGTTTATTTCACAGATTTAAAAACCCAAAAACAGGAGCAAAAACGGGTACAGCAATATGACGTGGATGGCTATTTCACGGACTTTATTGGCTACACCAAAAAATTACTAGAAGAATAAATTAAATTTTGAATAGTGGGGGTCCTTCATCGAATGGAAGGTCATGACTTAGCGGCAGTACATACGGAAAAGAAAATCAGTTGTTATTGATCCCGCATATAAGGAGCTGTGGGGCTTCCTCTTGATCTGTACAACAAGTGGGAGATCGTAAGGGGGCTTTCGGTCATACCATTACAGTACTAACAAGCCGTAGGGGATGAATGTGCCTCCACTGATTGAAGATTCATTCTATGGTGTGTGGGAACCAGTCATATGTGTTGGACAAACGATCTTTGACGAATTATTTTGTGATGGTCACGTATGTATGACAGGAAATAAAGATGAAAAGCAGGTCGCGCTTAAGTTCGACCTGCTTTTTATTTGGTAAAGAGCTTACAAACAAGCTGCTCCTACAATAATGAGTAGGATGAATAAGACAACAATTAAAGCGAATCCACCTACACCACAGCCGTAACGAGCAGGTGCTGCATAACCGTATCCTCCACAACCCCAATTACAACCATATCCCATAAAACATCCTCCTATCTTTATTATCAGTTATTAACAAAAGCAGGAAGCACCTACAATAATTAACAGAATAAACAATACGACAATTAAGGCAAATCCACTGCCGTAGCCGTAACCTGCAACAGCTTTACCCATATTGAACACCTCCAGTTCTTTTACAGTAATAATATATGCCTACGACTCGGAAATGATATGGGTGACTACCTATTTATGCTTTCAATGATGTTAAAAATCTAAACACAAGTGAAGGACGTGCTGCTCCTTTTCAAACTAGAAAATACAGGCAAAACACTTATCTAATAAAGGAACTGTTCAACGGTACAGCAAATGAATAGGCTGTGTTGGAGGCTTGTAAAAGTTAAGAGACACATCTTATGCTTTTTTCCGCTCTTTACCTGAGTAATCTGTCTTTTACAGGCTAATTACTATTTCATATGATGTTGTATCTGACTTATACATGGGGGGTGAAGTTGTATGTCAGGGGCACATTATTACTCTGTATGTCAGCGTCATATGGGCAAAGCAGTTGAAATACGAACACATTGTGGAAGAGTCCACAGGGGGATCATTGAACGAGTAAGTCCAAATCGTGTATATATTCGACCATTAGAAAGAAGAGGTGGTCTCGGCGGCTTTGGGATCGGGTACTATGGATATGGATTTGGCTATGGTGTTGCATTAGGCGCCATTGCAACACTAGCTGTATTGCCATTTTTCTTTTGGTAAAAGCATATGTATGTTGATTTGTAATAAGATGACATACCTAGGCTTTACTAGTAACCAAATTGTTTTTGTAATAGTAATAAAGATGTGGCGTTCCTATTCATTTCATGGAAATAGAAGAAGAACTTTTAAATGGAGTTGATTCATACAGCAGTTGATTGAATCAACTCTTCTGTTTGTTTACCATGAGTTTAAATCGAAGTATGTAAAAAGGTTTGGGGAAATGAACTAAGAAAATAGACCTACAAATTAACGTAGGTTAAATTTACCATTTTTTTAATGTGAAAATTGTACATTCTGTATAAATTGGGTCTTTATTATCAATTATCCAAAAAATGCATATAGGCGATTGACATAGAAAATCCCCTTGATTAGTCTTAAAGAAAGAGGTGCTAAAATTTTACTGTACATGAGCGCCTCTAAAGTGATTAAAAAGGGAGATGAAGTGTAATGTCAGGACAAATTCGTATGACGCCTGAACAACTACAGGCAAAAGCAAGGCGGTATGGGAACAGTTCAGATCAAATTGAACAAATCCTTAGAGACTTATCTAACTTACAAGAAGAGTTACGTTCAGAGTGGGAAGGTCGTGCATTTGAACGCTTTGATGAACAATTCATTGATCTTAAACCAAAAGTACTGAATTTTGCGCATTTAATGAAGGAAATCGAAATGCAGTTGACTAAAACAGCAGAAGCGGTTGCGGATCAAGATCAAGCTTTGGCTCAAAATTTTGGTCTAAGATAAAATCGATTCATATTATGATCGGAAAATGGTCATAAACAACGTTTCGTGACTCACTATTCGAGCTGCACGGCTTCAGTTGTGCAGCTCCTATTTTCGCTAGCCGAATTAATGGTTTACTTATTTATGAATAAGTGTTGCCGGTGAGTTTAACGTGACACATACTATTAATGTAACTAGTAGGAGCTGTTTGTTATGAAGAAATTGGATAAACGCTGGTTCCTGTTTTTATTATTAATTGTTATTCTAGCTTCGGGCTTATCCTATCTTGCGTTAAATCAACAAGAACAAACAGACACTGAAGAATCGGAAGCTGAACGGGCAATGTCCATCGCACTCGTGAATGAAGACGAGGGATCGATGTTAAATGGCGAAAAGATGGCTTTTGGTGATGCCTTTGTGCAAGGAGTGAACAATGAAAACAATCATGAATGGTTTGTAGTCAGTCGCGGAGTTGCAGAAAGCGGTTTGAAACGTGGTACATATGACATGATGATTGTTATTCCGAATGATTTTTCCGAAAAGGCCCTCTCGATTGATTCTGAGTCTCCAGAACAGGTGGTATTAAATTATAAAATAAATGCAACAGATAACGAGCAGATACGAGCGGAAGCGGAAAAAACGGCTAGTAATATATTAAATCGATTTAATCGCAGGATTATCGATGTATATTTTGCAAGTATTGTCGGAAACCTGCAAAATGCCCAAGATAATATAGGGGAGATTATTAAAAAACAGGCAGTGTATACGAATACACTAAGCAATGAAGTATATAACCCACTCGATAATTACACAAATCAGTTTGGGTCGATTAAAGATAGTACAGAGCTGTCCAAATCTAGCTTTCAAGGCTTTCAGGATATCATGAATACTTTTGAAAATGAATTAGCAGCCGACGCCGAATTAGATCAAGACTATTTATCAACTGTAAATGATGTTACCAAACTGAAGGAAAAAAATAACGTTCAGATTCTCGAATTCTATCAAACTTTGAATGAATTTGATGGAATGTTGAACCAGCAGGAAGCTGAACAGCAGTTAGAGCATTTGCAGTTGGCAAATAAAATGATTAACGATCAATTGCAGCACAACGGAGGAGGTATGGAAGAAATCGAACCTCCGATAAATAGTGTGATGTACCATCGCAATACGGGAGGTAATATTGCTGATGGAGCGAGCGCGCTAAAGAAATATTTGGACGACTCCTTAGCTCAAGTACAGAAAACGTATAGCGATATTGAAAGAAGAATCAACCCCGATTACTCGGGTGGTTTTACCGGTGTAATTTCAGATCGATTAGATGGGCTGCTTGAAAGTGTGTTAGGTAAAGAGGACAAATTGGTAAATATGCTTTTGCAAAAGCCCGCAGCAAATGCCAAAAATTATTTGCATAAGCAAATAAGACGATTGCCTTCACTAAATATCGATGACTTTGAGGAAGTGGGTTTGCCAAAGCATACAGTCAAAGAGATTAGGAATGTTATTACGGTAACAAAAAAGTACATGGGGGAAGAGGGACTTGGTGCAGGTGAAAACCTCAACCCGGGTGGAGACCCAACGAAGTTATTATCATACCAAATCAATCAACTAAAGGAAAAATTGCATACGTCCGGGATGACCATGTCTGACTCCGTAAAGTTGCCGAAAAATAAAAAATCAGCGCAAACATTTCAATTAAAAATCCCAAAGCACATTTTTGAAAAATATAAGGTAGAAAACTTAAAACTGACGGTTCCTGGTATTGGTGATGTGGATTATACAAAACAATACGAGGACGGCGAAATTATACTTCCAGCGAATGAAGAAGGTATATTTACCGTTCAGGTTACACTTCGTTTGCTTGATAAGCAGTCAAAAGTGGATGTTTTCAAGCCAATTCCTTGGGGCTGGAAGTTGCATCAAAAAGATATAGATAATGTAGATGTTCCGGAGACAGCACAAATCGAAACAGCGGAAACACCTCTTGTTGCCAATGCAGAGGTGGAGGCAGCTAAAGAACAAAAGCAAGATAAAACGAAAACTCAAGCTAGAGATAAGCAAACAACAGAGCAAAAGTCAACCCCAGAAACAGAACCAAAACAACCAGGTAATGGGGGAGAAAGTGGATCTGAAACAGGTGAAAGCGAAGACGGAGAAAATCCTAGTCATGATGGCGACCCTGATCAATCAGAAACAGATGATCCAGGATCTGGTGAGGATCCAGATAAGGAAACACCATCTGACGATGAAGATAGTGTTCCGCTTGAAAAACTTGAGCCAGCAATCAAACGAGTTAAAATCATTAATAATCGCATTAACCATGAAATTATGACGCCAATGGAAGGAATGGATAAAGCAACAAATAAATTAATTAGAGCTGTAACGAACACGGTAACGCCTTATCAAAAATTATTTTCCTCTTATGAAAGTTATTTCGGTTTAAATATGGGAAGCCCCAATTTACCGGAACAAATAAAAGGTAAACGATTAAAAGATTTAGCTAGTGAAGATTCGTTGTATTATCTCTTTAATAAAAAAGATGTTCCCGGCTTAATAAAAGACTATATCGTTTTACAAATTAGTGACGAAGTAGCCAAACAAATTCGCACGCCGTGGGAAAATCTACAAAACCAAATTGCCATGCACGAGCAACAAGTCACACGAATGAACGATAATGCAGATGCATTAGTAAGAAGGATCAATCAAACTGCCAAAAGAGCAACGATCCTTAACGATAGTCTTGAAAAAACATTACAAAATGTCGCAGACTGGCGAGAGAGAAGCTTGAACCTAGTTGATTCACAAGCGAAGATTCAAGCAAATGAGGAAGAAGAACAATCTGCTATCGTTTCCTTGGATGAAAACTTTCAGCCTCTGCTATCAGCTAGTCAATCACTTACTGAGCAAGCGCAAGGCAATGTGAATGAAGCGGATACGGTGTATGACACTTTCGATAGTATTAATGAACAGGCGACAACGATTCAAGAAAGCGGCGATGATATCGTTCAACAAGTCGAATCCTTATCCGTAAGTATGACCAATAAATTACTCGAGGATGAAGAGTTTGCCGATAACTTTACCGGGGTGTTAGCGAATAGCCGCATTGGTGACAGGCAAAATGAAGATTTATATAAGTTCTTATCCAATCCAGTACAGACGAGTAATCAGGGAACGATTACGTCAAGCGATTCGTTTACACCGTATTACATCGTATTAATTTGCTTTATCGTGGTCTTGTTTACGGCCTATGTTATTTCCACGATAAACCAAAAGCGCATAGAACAGGATTTATTTTCTGAAGAAAAGTCACTGGCAGGCAGCAATATCCCAATTACACTTATCATTGCTGGGATAGGTGTTTTAGAAGGTATTGTAATTGGCATTGTATCCAGTTATACAATGCACATGACAGACGGTGATATGTTGATGCTTACAGGGTTGATTGTCTTGTTAATTACTGGGATGTTGCTCATCTCCACATATTTATTAAGACAAATAAAAATGATTGGTATGTTCGTGCTCTTAATCGTGTTAAGCCTGTACTTGTTTTTAACGAATGCATTTGGAACAGGCATAAAAGGGATGGGACTGTTGAAAGATTTCTCTCCATTGCAATATGTTGAGACATTATTGTTAAATGTTGTACACGGTGAAGCCAATTATCAAGCTTCGATTTTAATCATGATTGGAATCATTATTGTAGGTGCTTTAGCCAACTTATTTGTGGTGCATCGCTCAACACAAAAAGGGGAAATGGACGATGAAAATGAAGCAGAAGTTAGTTAAAGTCATCTTTACAATTGTTATCAGTCTGCTGGTGGTTTGGGGATACCAAACACCAGCAGTCATTGCAGATAGTAAGGGTAAGTTGGAAATGAAAATAGACCGGATTACGGAAGAAAAATCGGAAAATACATCGAAAAAGGAAACGGAAATCGAAAAAATTTTCCCCATGCTATTTGCAGAAGAAACAGCTGCTACTGTTGAGGAGAAAAAAGCACAGCAAGAACAATCGTTAGACAAACTTGAAGCCGTTTTGTTTACCATCGATGCAGAACCGAACAAAACATTGCAACAGACAAAAGATGCATTGTTTACGAAAGATTATGAAACAATTGCTGCAACGACTACCAAGCAAACGGATGATCAAAATGAAAATAAAGAAGCTTCTGAATCTGATAACACCTTGTTATATGCGTTAGCTGGTTTTGCCTTACTTTTATGTGGCGGCCTCTATGTGATGATGCAAAAAATGTTAAATTAGGAGAAATAGCTCATGGTACAAGATACACATATCAATGTGACGATGGATTTTAGCCATGTTGCAGAGGGAGGCGGGGGATATGATCTTCGTATCCCGACGCAATTAACTGTTAAACAACTACTTTTTTATGTAACGGATGCGCTGCATATCGATTTGCCAGAGCAATCTCGTTATGCAATCAAAGTTACTACCAAAAATTTATTTATAGCGGATGATGACTATGTCATAGATTATCCTGTTACAGATGGAGATATTTTACTCGTTTTATAACAGAAAGGATAAAAATAAGATGTAAAATTTTAAAGTTGCTCTGGATGAGGTACATCCTATTCATGCAAGAATAAACGGAACACACTCAGACTATCGTACATAAATTCAACCATGAGAATATAGTTTTTATTGCAGGACAAAGGAGTTAATAGGAAATGAAGGAGAAAACCATACAATTTGAAGGTCTGACACTGCAATTTGAAATAGAACAAGATCATTGGCAGGTGCGATTACCTAAATCACAAACCGCTGTACATGATGTCCGACAAATGGATGTGATGCTACATCCTTCTGATTTTTTTGCCCCGCTCACCATTACAGAAGAAGAAGACGCCTATCGATTTAGATTTAACCGCAAACAGAAAGTGAAAACCTGGAATGGATTACTGCAATTACATAGAAATGAAAAATTAAGGTTAGTTTACAACATGATTAAATTAGAGCGGTATTTGAACACAAGAATAACTTTTTTTCTTCATCCTGAAAATCTTGTTGTTGATGATAACCTTATGCCGATAATTATATATCGAGGGATTCGCAAACTTGTGCCTCCCTACGAGATGAGTGAAGCAGATTTTTTAAAACAATTAAAATGCTTTACCATCGCCCTATTTTCCAAGAAATATAATTATGAACAGCTTTATCACGGTTCCTTGCAAAATGCGACGGAGACGGATTTTCAACGTCAAGTGAGTGAAATAACCGATCTGGAAGAGCTTAAGGATTTTCTATCCAAAAGCTATGAAGAAGAGCAGCGAATAACCGAACAAACCATGGTCGTTGTACCAACTAAACGATTTCGTCTGTTTAAACAACTTTCTATTATTATGATTATTGTTTCGGTTTTATTAGCTGTTCCTGTTATATATTATGGATTCATTAAAACTCCTTATCAGAATAATTTATTAGAAGCCCACGGTCATTACTTAGCTTCCTCTTATGGTGACGTTATTTCCACATTAGAGGATGAAAATCCGGAAAAGTTGCCTGCACAAACGATGTATATTTTAGCTCACTCCTATATTAACGTTGAAAACTTGTCAGATGCTGAGAAAGAAGTCATTTTAAAAAACATTAGCCTGAAGAGTGACCCTGACTATTTAGCATACTGGATTTACAACGGCAGAGGAGAATTTGACACATCTATTGAAAAGGCAAAATATATTGATGATCCAATCTTAATTATGCATGGACTTATTCAAAAGATAGAGCAGGCAAAAAACAATCCAGATTTAACAGGATCGGAACGAGAAGAGACCGTTAAAAAGTTACAGGATGAATTACAAAAGTATCGGGAGGAGTATGATTTACAAGCTGAGGAAGAAAAAACTGTGCCGGTAAATGATACAGAAACTGAAGATAGTAGCCAAACAGAGCAAGATCCCCAATCAGATAAGCAAAGTAATGCGGATGAAAATAAAAAAGATGAGACCAAAAATGGAAAAGAAAACGAAAAGAATGAAACGGATCAACAAGAAGCAAGTAAGAAAAAGGAAGAATAATAAAGGAAATTCATTCATTATTGCAACGGTTTAGAGAGGGAGAAATACAGTGGCAAACAAAATACTCATGGTTACCTATAAAAATCAATTGCATAAGTGCCATTTACCGGAAAAGGAACATAAGGAAGTGATAATAGGTAATGATTGGTCGGATAGCATGACTTTTCTGGGATTGGATCAATCATTTCGTATTCATTGGGACGGCAATGAAGCCTTTGTCGATGAAAATAAACTAGAAACACAGATGTCCATTCCAGTTGCAGATCATTTAATGGAATTGAGTTTGTTAGACGTTAAGAAAAGCTATGCATATGATATTGCCGGCAGAAATATAGTTACGATTGGAAGCAATAGCTATGATGATATACTGCTGCCAGAAGCTTCAGCTGATCTTGTATTGTATAGACAGGATGACGGTGTGTCATTTAAGTTAGCGAATCAAGGAACGACGGTCTATCATAATTTTATGGCAGTCGATCGGCAAACGGTTATTTTTCCAGGTGATCAGTTATTTATGGATGGCACTATTATTTATGTAGGTGAAGATGACCTGCAAGTGATGACTGCAAAACAGCAATTGACAAGTAAGCTAGTGGAATTGGTGGAAGTGGTTACCCCATATAGTGGAGAATATCCAGATTACCATCGGTCACCACGAATTATTTATCGTGAACCAGAGGAAGATCGCACGATAGCAAAACCAGCTCACAAACCGTCAAAGCCTAGTGAACAATTGGCAAGGACCATTGTGCCGCCAATTGTGATGGTCGTAGCACTCGTGGTTATCTCACTTATTCAGCCTAGAGGAATTTACATAGTAGTGATGCTATCGATAACGGTCGTGACGATTATATTTTCGATTACTTCTTATATGAAAAGCGTTAAAAAATACAAAGAGGATATGAAGCACCGGGAAGAAACCTATAAGGCATACTTACAGCGTAAAACGAAAGAATTGCACTTAGTGAGTGAAGAGCAGCGTCACGCTTTATTTTATCATTATCCAGCTGTTGATACGATTAGGGAGATGGCGAAAAATGTGGAAGCGAGAATCTATGAAAAGACCATGTACCAGCATGATTTTCTTCATTTCCGTGCTGGCTTAGGAACGGTTCCATCTAGTTTTAAAATAGATTTTAATGATGAAGAATTTACGCAAGAAAAAGATGAACTTGTTGATCAAGCAAGAAAGCTGTTATCGCAATATCAAGAAATAGAAAACGTACCTGTGGTAACATCACTAACGAAGGGACCGGTGGGGTATATTGGTCATCGGCCGCTGGTTTTAGAACAGCTGCAGTTATTAGTGACCCAAATTGCGTTGTTCCATAGCTATCATGACGTTCAGTTTATTACGATCTTTCCAGAAGAAGAAAAGCAGGAGTGGGATTGGATGCGCTGGCTGCCGCATGCGAGTTTACGAGATGTAAATGTGCGTGGTTTTGTCTATCACGAGCGTTCTCGTGACCAAGTCCTCCATTCCTTGTATCAATTGTTAAAAGAACGTAAGCAGACAATCGATGAAAAGACGAACAAAAACGAAAAAATTTATTTTTCTCCACATTATATCGTGCTTATTACAGACGAAAAGATGATATTGGATCATATTGTCATGGAATTTTTCAATGAAGATCCAAGTGAAATTGGCGTCTCCCTTATATTTGTTCAAGATGTGATGCAGGCACTACCAGAACATGTAAAAACAGTTATTGATATACGTGATGCAAAGCATGGAAACATTTTACTGGAAGAGGGCGAATTAGTAAATAAGAAATTTTACCTAGACCACTATCCAGATGGTTTCGATAAACAAGAAATTACTCGTGCGTTAGCGCCAATCAACCATTTACAGAATCTAAAAAATTCCATTCCTGAAAAAGTAACCTTTTTAGAAATGTACGGCGTAGAGAATGTAAATGACCTCAACATTGAACAGCGTTGGGGTGTGAATGAAACTTATAAGAGCTTAGCAGTTCCATTAGGACTTCGGGGTAAAGAAGATATTGTGCAATTAAACTTACACGAAAAAGCTCACGGTCCCCACGGACTTGTTGCGGGTACGACAGGTTCTGGTAAGTCAGAAATTATCCAATCCTATATTCTGTCGTTAGGAATTAATTTTCACCCTTACGAAGTTGCCTTTTTACTTATAGATTATAAGGGTGGTGGAATGGCGAATTTATTTAATGATATGCCACATTTGTTAGGGACGATTACGAACCTGGATAAAGCCCAATCGATGCGAGCGCTTGCTTCGATTAAAGCAGAACTGCAAAAACGACAGCGACTTTTTGGCGAACATAATGTAAATCATATTAACCAATATCAAAAGCTTTATAAGCAAGGAAAAGCAAGTGAAGCAATGCCACACCTCTTTTTGATCTCCGATGAGTTCGCAGAGCTGAAATCAGAACAACCGGACTTTATGAAGGAGCTCGTATCCACGGCAAGAATTGGGCGTTCCCTTGGCATCCATCTTATACTTGCAACGCAAAAGCCAAGCGGTGTTGTTGATGACCAGATTTGGTCAAACTCCAAGTTTAAATTGGCGTTAAAAGTACAAAATGCGAGTGATTCGAATGAAATCTTAAAAACACCCGACGCAGCTGAAATTACATTACCAGGGCGTGCCTACTTACAAGTCGGTAACAATGAAATTTATGAGCTCTTCCAAAGCGCATGGAGCGGTGCTGATTATGTGCCTGATAAGGATGATCATGAATTCGTAGATACAACGATTTATGCGATTAATGATTTAGGGCAGTATGATATCCTGACCGAGGATTTAAGTGGCTTGGCGAATAAAAAGGACGTAGAGAAAAAACCAACCGAATTGGAAGCTGTTATTGACTATATTGCTGAATACACAGAAAAGTGCCAAATTGACCCACTTCCACGACCATGGTTGCCGCCGTTACCTGAAAGGATATTGCCAAAGGAAATGTGCGATATGCATTTTAAGCAAGCTTGGCAAGCAGAAGGCAAGCAGCGACTTGTCGTTACATTAGGTCTATTAGATCAGCCAGAGCTACAATCACAATCGCCACTCACACTTGATTTAACGAGACATGGGCATATTGCAGTTTTCTCAAGTCCGGGTTACGGAAAATCGACCTTTCTGCAAACCGTTGTGATGAACCTTGTACATCAGCATCGTCCAGAGCATTTGCATATGTATTTATTAGATTTCGGAACGAACGGCTTATTGCCATTAAAGGGGTTGCCACATGTTGCCGATACAATGCTTCTAGATGAGGAAGAGAAAATAGCCAAATTTATCCGCCTTATGAATGGAAAAATGAAGGAACGCAAGCAGAAGCTAAGTAGCTTTGGAGTGGCGAGTATAGAAATGTATGAAAAAGCGAGCGGAGATATCGTAGAAAACCAATTGATTGTGATTGATAATTATGATTCTGTCCGTGAGGCGCCATTTTCTGATGAGTTTGAAAAGCTAATTACACAAATTGCTAGAGAAGGAGCAAGTGTAGGGATACATTTAGCGATTAGTGCCGGACGACAAAGCGCTATGCGTATGCCGTTGTTATCCAATATTAAAACGCAAATTCCACTTTATTTAATTGAAGAAACAGAAGCACGTGGAATTGTCGGCAGAACAGATATTGAAATTGAAGAAATCCCAGGAAGGGGGCTCATTAAGCTGGAAGAACCCACATTGTTTCAGACGATGCTTCCTGCAGAAGGAGAAGATACACTAGCTGTTATTGATGCCATTCAAGCCACCGCAAAGGCAATGGAAGAATTCTGGGATGGCGATTTGCCAGATGAAATTCCGATGATGCCTGAAGGGGTTGTTGACTTTGAGAAGTTCAAGAATAATAGAAAGACAAAACAGCTTGTTAAAAAACAAGCAGTACCTTTGGGTTTGGAGTTTGAAGAAGTTCAACCAGTTGCTTTCAATCCAATTCAACATGGTCATTTAACTGTTGTAAGCGATCGGCAAGAGGGTTTAGCAAGATTGCAAAAATCACTTACCAAAAACATTTCACTTCTTTCTGATCCTTTTCAGACGATGGTAATAGATACGGCAGAACAACGATTAGCAGAAATGGGAAAAGATATAAGTGCATATATTTCTGAACAAGAGAGCATTACTGCTGTCAAAAACGACCTTATGGCAGAAATCAATATTCGTGCTAAACAACCAGCTGACGATAATATGCGATGGCTCGTTCTTATTGCGGACGTGAAAGATTTTTGTGATCGCAGTCAATTAGAAGTAGATGAAATAACCCTTTTGTTAGAGCAAGGGAAAAAATGGGGAATTCATTTTATATTAATAGGGGACTACAATTATATTGGGCTTAGCTTTGAACAAGTACCGAAATATATAAGAACTCAAGCTACAGTAGGGTTATTGAATATGAGACTTAGTGATCAGGATATATTCAAACAGCCATTTATTAGACAGGAAAAATACCCAAATCCATTTGAATGTTATTTAGCAATGGATCACCATCATGTAAAGCTGAAAATACCAGAATAAAGGGGGAGCAGGGGATGAGTACATCATTAAGTCTTTTGCGCCAGCAGAGGTTAACGGTTTTAAAGGGGATAAGCAATTCTGAGGAACAAATTACTATATTGGCAGATAAAATCAGTAGATTGCGGGCAGCTTCTAATATACTGGAAACTAGTATTACGTATTTAAGAACAACTAAAAGCTCTATAGATAATTTAGAGGTTGATGAAAGAAGTTGGAAGGGGAAAACTAAAGATAATTATGAAAATAAATATAGTATATATAGAGACAGTGTACAGCAATACCTATCTAAAGCGGAGAATGCAAAAGAGGCTATAGATAGTGATATTAGAAGGTATGAATCTACCCAATCTTCATATGCACTGGGATTAAATAAATTACAAAGTACTTTTCATTTATTAGAGACTCAAATAAGGGCAAAGGAAAGGGAGTAGATTTAATTGGTGGAGCAAGTAGGCATAAATATAGAGGTTTTTCGGGAAAATGTTTCTAGGTTAAGAGCTTCTGTTTCCGGTTTAATTAGTTGTACTAATAAGAATTGGACTTTTGATAAAACGAATATCACGCCGTTTACTAATGATTTGGAAAATGCGGTTAAAGCAATGACTATATTGGAAAGATATGTAACGCTTTTAAGTAATGATATAGATACATTGAAAAGTATAGGAGAAAGCATGAAGGAAAAAGATGAAGAGTTAAGTAAGGGTACGTTTAAAATAACTAGTGACTGATGAAAACTTTAATAACGAAAGGAGGATCTAGATGGGAAATAAAGTGGATATATCAGAGGTTATCGAGTTTTCTAATGACATTCAGAAGGTATCTACTCATATTAAATCCAGTTTGAAAGAAATATCGACCAATATCGAACAAATTATAGGAATGGACACTTTCACTGGAATGGCAGCCAACAATGCCAAAGGTTATTTCAAAAACTTTCATAAGCATGGAATAATTGAAGCACTTACTGATTTGTTTACCGACTTGAATCATAATCTAAAAGATCATTTAGAAGCATTTCATTCAAATGTAGATTCTTCCGATAATGCGATTATTCAGAGTGACTACTTAAACGATCAAGAAGTAAAAATAAATATAGACTATCAAAAGTTGAGTGGTATCCATGAAAATATTCAAAAAACAATTCTTAATGTTTCTGATGTGACAAGTGCTAGCACCCCACCATTTTATAGTATTGCTCAAGATGAAAAGGAAATAGTTGAGATAGTCAAGGAATTGGAAGAAAATTTTAATTCGTTTACTAGTGAAGGAAAATCCCATGATTCTCAAACAAAGGCATTAATAGAGCATATCGAAAAGACAATGAATTCCGTTAAAGGATCTGCAGGTTCGGAGAGATTTAGTGATTATAAAAATGATAAAAACTTTAAAAATCTAAGCAGCTTCATTGGTACGTATGCTGCTTCAGCAATATCTGGTTATACATCTTCAAAAGCAATAGCAAGAGCAGCTGAAAAAGATGGATTGAGCGTATCAAAATATGAAAAAAACGGAAGGACAATTTATCGTATTAATGCAAGCGAAGCCGCTTTAAAAGAATTAGGAGTGCAACCAGATAGGTATACAAAATTATCACTATATCAAAGTGGTAAATCAGGAAGAGCAAAAGCGCCTTTAAATTATTATGATAAGAAAACAGGAAAGCAAATATGGTCTCCAGAAGGGAAGAGCGTAATTAAGGAATATCCCGAAATGAGAGCTTACAATGACAAGGCAACGAATTTGGAAAAGTTTAAAGCTGTTGGAAAATCAACAGTTCATGGAGCAAAAGATAGTATAAGTGGAATAAAACCCAACAATATACTTGGGGGTGGGTATTTAAGAGCTGCTGGAAAAGCGCTTGGACCAGTTGGAGCAGGATTAAGCTATTATAATAATTATAATGATTCCAGAGCAGATGGTTTAACAAAAGAAGCAGCATATTCTAGAGCGGCTGTAGACACCACTGTTGAAACTGCAATAAGTGGAGCTGTGCAAGCTGGGTTTACAGCTGCAGGAACTGCTTTTATTCCAATACCAGGAGTCGGAACTGCAGTTGGAGCCTTAATCGGAATAGGTGCGAATATGGTATTAAATATTAAACTTGGTAAAAGTCAAAAATCTTTAATGGATAGAGCAAAAGGTGCTTTTCATAAATTAACAGGTTGGTTTAGTTAGAGAAAGAGGAGTAGGTGATTTTGATTTTGTTATTAGATAAGCTACAAGAAGATGATTTTGCTGTTTTACGAGGACCTTTCGAATCGGGAAGACAGAGGCCCAATAGTTTAGGAGGAATGTTAGCTTTTAGTATACTTTTACAGTTGTTGATGTTTGTATTAACTTATGTAGTTGCTGCAGACTCAACTTATTTTCCATACGCTGACATTGTTTTTGTTATTCATAGTATGGTAACTGCTACGCTAATTTTATTATCTATAATTTTTTCCTTTCCTAAGGTTTATATGAGTCTACAGAAAACACAATATTTTATAGTTATTTTGGTATCACAAAATTTATTTAGTCTATACCTTTATATTAGTGCTCTGTTTTTATTAAAATCGGATGTGTCTGGAATGGATGTCACTTTTGATGCTTTGTTTACTTTTATGTATGTAACCCTAGTGGTTGGTTTTCTTGTCTTTATTATAACAAGCTTTCGCTTCTATGTTCTATTAAAAAAAGGTTTTTACCGAAAAGGTTCTAGTAAGGATAAGTTAAGAAGTAATTTTGAAGGGAAAATAAATATACCAACCGTAATTGTTGCGAGTATGGGGCTGACCTATATTATTCAATTTATTGCACAAAACAGTTATACATTAGAAGTAGAAGTTATTGGAGTTATTATCATAGGACCTATCCTTTTTTTTACCATGCTTTTTGTACTAC
The DNA here is from genome assembly GCF_009917385.1 of Roseburia sp. 1XD42-34. Lineage (GTDB taxonomy): Bacteria > Bacillota > Bacilli > Bacillales > Amphibacillaceae > Virgibacillus. The sequence continues at coordinate 58,018 of NZ_QWLJ01000025.1, forward strand.
CTGAACAGTTAGTTATTCTTTACTGTAAATATCGTTTTGAAAGCTTTAATTTTGATAAGGATGGAAATCTAAAGCCAATGGGGTCAGAAAGGAAGGATGATTGAATTGCAATTTGAAACTCGCTCCCTTATTTTTGATAATTTATTAGTCTATGAAACAAGGCAGTTAAGAAAAAATTGGCAACAGGGTTTATTCATTATGGAAGATTTTATACTTGCTGAAGGTATTTACCAAAATGGTCCAATATTTTTTTCGGTGTCACCTGAAAAGAACGAAGATAAATTTGGTAAGTTCACATATTATTTGCCAATTAGTGAGCCTGTTAGGTTATCAGATGAAACGGACTTTTTTTTCCAAGAACAATTATATATTAAAGAAGCATTAGTTTTACGTCAAGCGGATCAAGCAACTGATTTCCATGCTGCATATAAGCGGGTTCAAGAATACGCCCATCAACATGACGTACCATTAGAGGATACATTCTATTGTGTACTGTTAGAAGTTTATGATGAAGTTATCATTGACCTATATATACCTTTAAATAATAGAGGTGAGAGTTCATGATTGTAGAACATCATCATATTGCTCATACAAATGTAGTTTCCAAATACTATCAGTTTGTACCGGAAGAAATGGAGCTAGCCATAAAAGATTTTCAATCTATTTTGGAGAAGGGAGGATACCATCCAGATGGAAGAATGTTATTTACTATTTTGAGCGAGCCAACAAGTGAGATTATGCAGGCAGAAATATTTTTACCAATCGTCGAAAACAATTTTACAAAACTGGATGAAGAGCAGCAAGCAAATTTTCATAGTTACTTTTCTGTAAAGCCAATGATAATGACACGAATAATGGATGATTTTGAAGCAGCGTCTCAAGTGAAGTTTTGGGAGCTAATGAATTATATAAGGCGGAATGGATTGGAACAGAAAACTCCTGTTTTTGTAGAGTATAAGACTAGCCATATGGGAAGACGGTACGTGGAGATGAGTGTAGGAGTTTAAACGTATTAGCCATTGGGGAGGGGAAGATGAGAAATGAAAAAGTTGTTAATGCTTATCACGGTGGCGCTTTTATTTTTGTTGATTGCATGTAGTAATGATTCAAAAGAAAGTGAAAGTGAGCAGCCACTAGAAAAAAGGGAAGCGCAGTCAAATATAGATAACGGAAATGGAAAGGAACAAAATACCAATGAACATGCTGGAGGACAAATGAACGACTTGAAATTGGAATTACAAAAACAGGATAAGGATGCAGGGGTGACAATCGAAAATAACGAAATATACACGGCTTTAGATGAGGCAATCAAAGCTGATACCAAAATGGGGGTTCCAAGTGATTTTAGCCTCTATCCGTTTGATATTACAGTTAACCCTGATGGAAGTAAATCCATTTTATTTTTAGCTATTAACCGTTTAAAAGATCCAATCAAGAATATAACCTTTGATATGACATTTGGAAACAAGGAGGGAGAATACATATATGAAAATAAAAAGTTAGTACTACCTGAAGATGAATTTGGTATCCTTCACCCTGATTCCGCAATACCCTTTATGTTGGATATAACCCCAGAGCAGGAACAGTTGTTTAATCGATTAACAAAAGATAACGTGCATTTGGAAATGGCTAATTTCAAAATGGATGTAGAGGAGTAAGGGGTTATGATTTAACAGACAGCAGTTTATTTTAAACATAAAACATGATTTGTGTGGCCCATAAATAGATGGAAGAAACAAGTAACAAAAAACTTCCTAAATAATGAATAAGATTAGAGAATTTAGTCCACTAAATCCTTTAGTACAATTCAAACTGGCTGCCAAATAGATTGTAAAAATGTAGAAGGATTGAATAAAGGGATGTTTAGGATGAAGAGTATACTTACCGGGTCTTTTTCTCAAGTAGAAGATACTGTTAGTGAAAGCTTTGCAAAGAATTCAATTAATACGATTAAACAATTTAATTTATTAAAAGGATTATTATTTACAGGTTTTTGTGTTGGTTTAGGATCCTATGCTTTATATGGTGTAAGTATTTATATAAGCAATATTATGAATCAAGCCACAATACCTCTTGATGAAAGTAATGAATTTATCACTTTATTTGATAACATATGGCACATGCATATTCAGTCTATTTTAATTTTAGCAGTAGTGATCGGTGCGTTTGTATATAGAAAAAAAATAACATTAAAGGTTTTTTTGTATACAACACGTTTTTGACTATATTCCTACTTTTGTTTATGATTTTCTTTTTTAAAGTAACACAGTTGCTAATATATAGTTCTTCATTACGTTTGATCTATACAGGATTATATATAATCAGTTATATGTATATATTTATAAGAAGCTACCAAAATACAAAAAAAATGGTATATGGTGCAAAAAAGAAAAGATCAGCATTAGTTGAGTGGGCTAGTAGGAACAGAAAAAATATTACTAGTTTATTAATTGGTGTTGGATCCTTGTATTACCTATCGAAAGCTATTTTCTCCGAGGCAAATGATTTAGAAACAAGAATTATTGGATCATTGATTGATTTTCTCCCTTTAGCTGTATGTTTAGTATCTTTTTCATTTTTATATTTTAACAGTGTCGCAATTAGAAGTTACTATTTATATAAGTATTCGGAAGAGTTTAGGAAAAAGTTTGGATTTGATAAGAAAGATTGGTATGGGGAGAAATACAGGGATAAATATATGGTACTGCCCGATTTAGGATAAGACAATGAGAAAGGCCTCTAACATAGAAAATTTTATAAGGGGTGCTTAGCGTTAAAGTGCGGTACAATCCTTTGAAACTAGCTTTTTGATCTGATTATATTGCTAAATAGCAAGGAGTCTGAAATAAGGTTTGCTTATCTTGTTAGTTAAAATTGAATATTGTGGGGGGTAATGAAAAATATACTTAATGGATCATTTTCTCAAGTGTAACCTATCCATTTTATCAAAGCCGTAGAGCGTATGGATCACGTAAAATCAAAGTGGTGCTCAAACAACAAGGCAAGCAAGTATCCA
>NZ_QWLJ01000026.1 GCF_009917385.1 Roseburia sp. 1XD42-34
ATTGTCCATGATAACTCCTTATAATTTGGGATTTGGACAGGACTACCATTCCCTTATTATAAGGTTTTTTTATGGATATTTGTAGTGAAAACTCCCATTATTCCTAATTTTGGAACAATATATTTTCGCTTGACTTTGAAATATAAAGTTTATGCAACGCTAGTGAGGAAATTATAAAATTTTGCAGCTGTGGATAAACTTACGAAGTTATTTAGCCACGTCCGGCTCCAGCACCCAGCAACTAGGCGACTTCACGAATCGCCCTACGATAAGTCATCATTGGTTCGAGGTTAAGAGGAAGGCCGACTAAAAACGGGCTTGCCGCTCAGGCGTCGGCATACTCCTGTTGCAGGAGCATGATTCCTAAAACTTTAGTTGCTTCGATCCAGTCGCTACGTTGCTAAACGGGCGCTCTGCGCCTTTGTTCTGGTATAGGACACTATAAAATAGGTGATTAAGGATAACGAAAAAACCGAATAGTCACGTCCGGCACATGAGACCAGCGACGATGCGACTTTACGAAATCTCCTACGATAAGGCCTCATCGGTTCGCCTGTAAGAGGAAAGCCGACTAAAAACGAGCTTGCCGCCCAGACGTCGTCATACCCTTGTTTTTAGTGGCATGATTGCTTTATTTCGTAAAAAGGCATTACAGACTCTCATGGTCTAAGAATGAGATGTGAGCGGAACAAGTCCAAGTGGGAGCTAACAGCACCTAAATCCCCGATTCGTTCAAAGGCCTTTAGGTCATACCTTTGTAATACTAACCATCAGCGGGGATGAAGAAAACCCCGCTGATGGGAAGTGTTCCCTTTATCTTTCGTTGATTCGTTCCATTCGCTACGGTGTTAATCGGGCGCCCCCGACCCTTTGTTCTTGTCTTCAAATTCATGGAATGAAATGTGGCCATATAAGTAGCGCAGTAAATTTATCTCAATCACATACTGGGTACGTGGGCATATGCTACAAAGAGGTGATAACATGAGTCATTATGAAAATGGATATGTCCAACAATTAATCCACTGGGGAGATGAGGTTAGAAATAAGCTGGTGGAAGAGAGAGGAGTAAACCAAGAACAAGTAATCGAGCAACTGGAAAATTGGCAGCATAGGTTGAGAAATATACTTCATTCTAATCAACCTATTGCATATGAACAGCTGATGGAACTGCGAAATCAAGGCGAACAGTTCTTAGATGAATGGAGTCAAAATCGTAGCTCAAAGCAACCAATCGCTTACGGTAAGCGAAAGCTACCGCCCTTACCTTATGCGTATAATGCTTTAGAGCCTTATATAAGTGAAGAAATTATGCGTTTACATCATAACAAGCACCATCAATCATACGTAGATGGATTAAACAAAGCGGAGAAAGCATTATACGGTAAGAATACAGATGATAAATATGTAAAGTATTGGTTACGTGAACAAGCTTTCCATGGATCGGGTCATCAGTTACACACTATTTTTTGGTTTAATATGACACCCCGTTCAAGTAAACAGCCTCACGGAGAATTACGAACTAAAATGGAGCATGACTTTGGATCGTGGCAACGCTTTAAGACATTATTTACCAATACCGCTAATTCAGTTGAAGGGGATGGTTGGGCTGTCCTCTATTGGAATCCAAGAAGCGGTATGTTGGGTGTTCAGTCTTTTGAAAAACACCAGCTATTTCAAATAGCAGATATTACCCCATTACTTGTACTGGACGTGTGGGAGCACGCTTATTATTTGCAGTATAAAACAGATAAAAAAGCCTATATCGATAATTGGTGGAATGTAGTTAATTGGAAAGATATAAATGATCGCTACAAGCGTGCATCTCAGCTGCGATGGGACGGATATTAACGAACATGAAAACAGAAGGATTTCTCTAGGGGAAGGACAGCTGCAACGATTCTGTCCTATTTTCCTATGCCTTTCTAAATTGAATTCAGATGAAGAAATAAACCGAAAAAACGGGAACCAACTTCGTTTTTTGATAGCACGTAGGTAAGGCTATGCCTCATAAGCGTTCATGTTATGTGTGCAAATTGTTTTTAGCATAACTTTTTAGGACATGCATAGATTGTAAAGAGACCACGATTGGGAGGAACCAGGGTTATGCGATCTGTATTAGTTGCCATTTGTACAACAATCCTGTTAATGATTTTTTTTCCGATTAAAGGACAAGCCGCTCCTCAAGTATCTGCTAATAATGCAGTTCTCATTGAACAAACAACAGGACGTGTGCTATTTGAAAAGCAGGCTTATTCGAAAGCTAACATTGCCAGTATTACTAAAATAATGACTGCTATTATTGCGATTGAATCCGGCAAAATGGCGGAAAAAGCCAAGGCGAGTCGCAAAGCAATCTATACAGAGGGATCATCCATTTATTTAGAAGAAGGGGAGAAAATGAAGTTAGAAGATCTAGTATATGGTTTAATGTTGCGATCAGGAAATGATGCAGCTGTAGCAATAAGTGAACATGTGGGAGGAAGTGAATCAGGATTTGTTTACTTGATGAATGAAAAGGCAAGGTGGCTCGGGATGAACGATACGCACTTTGCTAATCCACACGGACTTGATGAAGCGGATCATTATTCAACCGCATATGACATGGCTCTCCTCATGCGTTACGCTATGGATAATCCTACTTTTCGAGAAATAACTGGTGCTACATCTTATTTAGCAGAGAATCGTACATATTCATGGCAAAATAAAAACAAGCTGTTAACTAAATATTATAACCATAGTACTGGAGGAAAGACGGGCTACACTAAAAAAACAGGGAGGACGTTAGTCTCCACAGCCGCAAAAGATAATCTGGAATTAATCGCGGTTACGTTAGATGCTCCTGATGATTGGAGAGATCATATTGCCATGTTTGAATGGGGTTTTGAGCAGTATGAATTAGAAACATTGACGAAGCAAAAAACCATTTCTTATCGACAAGAAGAAAGTAATGAAGTGTATTCAGGATACTTAGAGAAAGAGGTAAAATATCCATTAAGCCAACAGGAAAAGGATGATGTATCCAGCCAATTATTGATTAAAAAGAATTCTACTAAAGAAAAAAGGATTGGAAAAAATGTATTTTATTTAAATGGGAAACCCATTGCGGAAACAAATGTATTAAAAGAACAAAAAAAGTCGGATGATAATAAACCTTTCATGGAGAAAGTTTATCAATTATTTCAGCATATTTCCGGAGTTGATGTTTTATGGTAAATATCATTTGGGTATCGATGGCAGCAATTGGTATCATTTATGCAATGCTCAATGGAACAATGGATCAGGTTAATGAAGCTATTTTCTCTAGTGCAAGTGAGGCAGTTACTTTGTCGATTGGATTGATTAGTGTACTCGTATTTTGGTTGGGCATTATGAAAGTGGCGGAAAAAGCAGGTATTTTAGCTGTTTTAGCAAAACTATTTCGTCCACTTATTGTAAAGCTGTTTCCGGAAATTCCCAAGGATCATCCAGCTATTGGGTATATTCTTTCTAATGTAACGGCAAATATATTTGGTTTGGGAAACGCAGCAACTCCAATGGGGATTAAAGCAATGGAGCAGATGAAACAGTTGAGTGGAAGTGAAACAGCGTCTAGGTCGATGATCACATTTTTAGCTTTAAATACATCGAGCTTAACGATCATCCCTACGACAGTAATCGCAATCCGTATGCAATATCAATCCGCATCACCTACTGAAATCGTTGGTGCAACCATAATGGCGACGCTTATATCAACAATTAGCGCAATTATTATTGATCGGATGTTTTATCATCGAAGTAAATGGGGGGCGTCATAAATGGAACTGGTAACTATAATTAGTGCTTGGCTGGTTCCTTGTTTTATTTTAATTGTGTTAGTCACGGCAACGATAAAAAAAGTCCCGGCATATGAAGTATTTGTAGAAGGAGGTAAAGAGGGAGTGAAAATGGCCTTTTCTTTACTTCCTTTTTTAGTCGGCATGATTGTAGCAATCACGATATTGCGCAGTTCTGGAGCGTTAGAGGCCTTTATTGACTTATTAGGTCCTATTTTGACAACGATTGGGGTTCCGCCTGATATTATCCCGCTTGCTTTAGTAAGACCAATATCCGGTACAGCAGCATTAGGAATGACAACGGAGTTAATCCATACATATGGTCCGGATTCCTTCATCGGAAGGCTTGCGTCTGTCATGCAAGGTAGTACTGACACTACGCTCTATATTTTAACGATATATTTTGGAGCTATTGGAATTAAGAAAATGCGATATGCACTAAAAGTCGGCTTGCTAGCAGATCTAATGGGGATTATTGCTTCAATTGTAATTGTTTCGATTCTATTTTAATAATCCTTTTGACTTTATGAACGTGCAGAAAGTAGTTTCCTCGGATAAGTCCTACACGAAATGTAGGGCGTTTTTTATTGTATAGAAAACTATAAAATGAAGTGCTTTTGGATAACGAAATAACGAATAGCCACGTCCGGCGCACGAGCCCAGCAAGATGCGACTTTAGAAATGCGTCCTCCGATAAGGCATCATCGGTCTGTCACTAAGAGGAAGGCCGACTAAAAACGGGCTTGCCGCTCAGGCGTCGACATACCCCTGTTTTTAGTGGCATGATTCCTAAAACTTTTGTTGATTCGTTCCATTCACTACGTTGCTAAATGAGCGCTCTGCGCCTTTGTTCCTTATAAATCTCTCGTGACTGAACTCACCAGCCTACCGAATCATGCATTGAGTGTCGTTTTCACCCATATAGAATTTTAGTATCGCTCTTCATTCTTGAGGTAGGTTTTTAACGGTACTTTTCATGCGGGATAAATTATAACGCATGTGGGTAATTGATAGTTATCTGTGAAAGTACTAGTTGTTCAACATGTTTATACTTGATAAGATGGGTGGTGATCGTTGGTTAAAAAGGGGAAAGATAAGCATGCGTATACAGAATAAATGCGTAAGATTTGTTATCTATGTCATTTATCCGTATAGTATAATTGATATTCCAATGCAAAACAACAAAGCAAAGTGGCGGTTACATTCTTGTTTTCTGGCTACCGCTTGGGATAGAAGCTTTGCAATATTTTGAACGTATAAAGGTAGTGGTGATAAAATGACAAACACGCATGAGAGACTACAAAAAGTAATTGCCCAAAGTGGCGTGACATCAAGGAGAAAAGCAGAGCAACTCATTTTAGATGGGAAAGTGAAAGTAAACCATAAAGTTGTTACAACCCTAGGCACCAAAGTCAAACCTAATGATACTATTGAAGTAGACGGCGTTCCGCTGGAAAAAGAAGTACCTGTTTACTATTTGTTGTACAAGCCACGTGGTGTTATTACTAGCTTAAAAGATGATAAAGGAAGAAAAGTAATTACTGATCTGCTCGGCGAAATAGAAGAACGCGTCTTCCCAGTTGGAAGATTGGACTATGATACATCAGGTATAGTCGTTGTAACCAATGATGGAGAATTTGCTAATTTACTTATGCACCCACGTTACCAGGTAGATAAAGAGTATGTTGCTAAAATAAAAGGAATTCCGGAAAAAACAGAGTTAGCACAACTTCGAAAAGGGGTTCGTTCAGAACAGGATATTTTAAAAGCAGTCCATTATCGCATTCTAGAAACGGATAAAAAGAGGAATTATACCATTTTGCAATTAACTTTAAGAGAGGGAAAGAACAGACATGTACGTCGAATGATGGAGACTCTTGGCTACCCGGTTTTGAAATTAAAGCGTGAGAAATACGGCTTACTGACATTAGATGGCTTAAGACCGGGAGAATACCGCCCATTAACTCCAAAGGAAGTAAAACAAATGCGGCATTTAGCAGAGCAAAATTGTTGAATAATAGTCAAAATTTCCATTCTTCCAAAATGATATAATGGCTCTGGGAGTTGATTCATGATGAGTTTAGAGGAAATGAAAAAGAAAAAAAAGAATAAAAAAAGAAATCGCTTTATATTTCGGTCATTCATTTTACTTGTATTGGTTGGGGCAGTTGTATTTGCAGTCGTACAAAACCTACAGGATGATAAAATCATCTATGATGTTGGAGACGATGCTCCTGATTTTCAACTGGAGCAAATCAATAAATACAATGATCGGGAAACGGTTCGTTTAAGTGATTTAGAAGGAAAAGGGGTAATGCTTAATTTCTGGGGCACTTGGTGCAAACCATGTGAAGAAGAAATGCCTTATATGCAAAAATTGTATCCTGAATATAAAGAAAAAGGGGTAGAAATAGTTGCAGTTAGTCTAGACTCTACAGAATTAGTTGTAGACCGTTTCATTGATAAGTATGACTTGACTTTCCCGATCCCTCATGATAAAGATAGCCAGGTAAGAGATTTGTATAAAGTTGGCCCTATTCCAAGTACAGTATTTATCGACCCGCAAGGTAAAATTGTGGAGGTAGTAAATGGGGCATTAAGCCTAGAACGATTAGATGGTTATCTGCAAGAGATAACCCCATAGTAAATGTCTTTTTGTAATGGGAAGGGGTATGAAATGAAAAAAATTAAATGTGAATGCGGTCATGTGAATCCAGAGGGTACCGTACTTTGTGAATCGTGTGGGAAACCAATTGAAGAAAACCAGCATATTGATGGCAATGATAAGAAGAAGCTTTTAAATATGCGATATGACGGTACTGCACGGCGCTCACAAACGTATAATAAGTCGATTGTCGATAAAATTTGGAGCTTTTTCTCCTCTGTTAAAGTAGGTGTCTGGCTCATCGTCATTGCTCTTATAGCTTCTGCTGTTGGATCAATTTTCCCACAGGAACAATACATACCGGCAGATGCAGTTTCCAGAGATCCAGCTATTTTTTATGAAGAGCGTTACGGAATACCAGGGCAAATATTCTATCAATTAGGTTTTCATAACTTATATAGTTCTTGGTGGTATATGATTTTAATTGCTTTAATTGGTATATCACTAGTAATTTGCAGTCTGGATCGCTTCGTTCCCTTATTTCGCGCGTTACGCAAGCAAAAAGCAAAACGACATGCAACCTTTTTGCAAAGACAAAGATTGTTTAGTCAAACAGACCATGTTAGTGAAGAAGATATGGAAACTGTGAAACAAAGATTAAAGAAGCAACGATATAATATAACTGAAGAAGATGGGCATATCCTTGCTGAGAAGGGCAGATTTTCAAGGTGGGGACCATATGTCAATCATATTGGATTAATTATTATTTTGCTTGCAGCCCTTTTAAGACAAACCTCTGTTTTTTACATGGAGGAGTACGTCTGGGTACGTGAAGGAGAAAAACAGGTTATCCCTGGAACGGATCAGCAGTATTACATCGAGAATAAAGATTTTATTTTGGAAAATTATGATCCTGAAGATGAAAAGTTTAAAGACGCTTTAGCGAAGGAAGGGGCGCCGGTAGCTAGCAATTATCAAACAAATGCCGTTATTTATAAAGCAATGGAACCTGAAGTGACTGGTGCCGAACCTGAGTTGAAAAAGGTGGAGGAAGGGAGTATTCGGTTAAACGAACCAATCAAATTTGACAAGTATGTAGTTTACCAGCGGGGTTATCAGCAAAATGAATTTTCCAGTATGTCATTTAAAATTCATGAAACCGATGATGCAGATGAACAATCACTGGGGGAATTTACAGTTGATTTTACTTCACCTAAATCCGAATATGAGTTAGAAAGTGGATTTAAAGTAGAAATTAATAACTATTATCCTGATTATTACTTGGATGATAAGGGGGAACCAGCTTCAGAGACGGACTATCCAAGAAATCCAGCATTTGTGATGATGGTTTACCCACCTGATGGAAGTGAACCAGAAATTAGCTTTTTAGGGATTGGTAAGAATATCGACGCAACTGGCGAAAATAATTATAAAGTTGGGATTACAAACTTTGAGATGCGTGATGTTAGTGGATTGAGTGTGCGTCGGGATTATTCACTGCCATACTTTATTGTCGGCGCTATCATCTTTATGATTGGTGTTATTCAGGGGATGTACTGGCACCATCGCAGAATTTGGATCCGCCCTCAAGATGGTGGGATTTTGTTAGCTGCTCATACGAATAAAAACTGGCATGGTGTTAAACGTGACATTGAAAAAATGATTGATGGAACAAATATTCAGATGGTAACGGATCAACAAGAATTAGATAAATAGATAGTCGTACCATTAATTCTATATCAGGTACAGTAGAACGGCTTCCATTTGCAGGCGTCTGCCAGAAACCAAAAAGGGCGAAGTAGGAGAGAACGGCATCTCCATGCCCATTTTGGGTCTGTAAGTTGTCAGTCGTAAGAGGCGTGGTAACGTGACGTCTTCGATTTTAGCTTAACCAGTGTGGGAGAAAGCACCACCACTGATTGGAGTTTCAGTTCATTAGGAGGGGTTTCATGAATAACTTAATTGAATTAAGTAGTATGTTTTTATATGCTGCATTTTTACTTTACTTAGTTGCAACTTTATTTTTTTCGTTTACAATTGGAAGTAGAAGAAAATCTGATGGAAAAGCTGCTAAAATAGGAATTACGTTAACTATCCTTGGTTTTATTACTCAATTAGGATACTTTTTTACTAGATGGATGGGGAGCGGTCATGCCCCTGTTAGTAATATGTTTGAATATATGGCTTTCCTTGGAATGGCAACGGTGCTAGGATTTATTATCTTGTATTTTATTTATAAGGTGACGATATTAGGCCTTTTTGCATTACCGATTGCCTTAATTATTATTGCGTATGCCAGTATGTTTCCAACGGAGGTAGCTCCTTTAGTTCCATCACTGCAGAGTCACTGGTTATACATCCATGTTACTACCGTATCATTATCACAAGGAATTTTAACTATTAGCTTTGTGGCAGGATTAATTTATTTGATTCGTCAAATTGATCAAACAAAAACGACCAAACGAACTACTTGGTTGGAGATCACATTGTATGCATTAATTCTCTTTGTCGGATTTATTTTGGCAACAACACTATTTAATGTGATGAATTATCAAGCCGTGTTTGAGTATCCTAATAATACCGGAAATGGAACCGTAGAAACAAAATATCATATGCCGCCAATTGCTGCACCAACGGACGGTACGTTATTAACAGATGATGTTATGCAACCATGGTTTGAAATACCTGAATGGATGCATGGTACAGATGCAGGGCGAAAATTTAATACATTACTATGGTCGATCATTTTTGGAACAGGTCTTTATCTTCTATTAAGACTAGTATTTCGAAAAAGACTTGGTGCTACGATTCAACCATTGCTTCAGAAAACAAGGCCAGATTTGCTGGATGAAATTATGTATCGCTCTGTAGCGATCGGTTTTCCTTTATTTACGTTAGGTGGGCTCATTTTTGCCTCTATTTGGGCAGAAGAAGCTTGGGGAAGATTTTGGGGCTGGGACCCGAAAGAAGTATGGGCTTTGATTACATGGTTTTTCTATGCAGCCTTTTTGCATTTACGCCTTTCGAGAGGGTGGCACGGAGAAAAATCTGCTTGGCTTGCTACAATCGGTTTTGCGATAATCATGTTTAATTTAATTGTGGTAAACCTTGTATTGGCAGGTTTACACTCATATGCTTAGTCTTTGGAAAATCGCAAGGCATCATTATTGTTTATAGTGGTGTCTTTTATTTTATCCCGTATACAAAGGTGCTATAAGCCCCCCGCTTCAAGAGTTGGATAATCTTTACAGCAGCAAGTCTAAGTGGGAAATGCCAGCACCTAAATGCCTTATTTCGTATGTGGCCTTTAGGTCATATCATTACGTTACGAATATCCGAGGGGAATGAATGCCCCACTAATTGAAAATTCAATTTATGCGGGTAAAAGAAAGTTTTTTAACGGAGTGTGACGTCTATGCTAGACAAATCGTAAATGGTCTATCCTTTCAATATCCAAGTTTTCTTTATACATTTTATACAACTTAGTTTATACTCTTAATAGGCAGGATAGGTTACAAGGGGGAACGAATATGGACAAAGAGTCAAAAGTATTAGTAGTGGACGATGAAGAAAGAATTCGCAGACTAATACGTATGTATATGGAACGAGATGGTTTTCTCGTTGAAGAAGCTGAAAATGGAAGAGAAGCATTAACACTTGCTTTGGAAAATCACTACGATGTGATTCTACTGGACATCATGATGCCGGAGATGGACGGTGTGGAGGTATGCCAAGAACTACGAAAAGAAAAAGATACGCCAGTTATTATGCTAACAGCGAAAGGCGAAGAAGCTAACCGTGTACAAGGCTTTGAAATCGGAGCCGATGATTATATTGTGAAGCCTTTTAGCCCTCGAGAGGTTGTTTTGCGTGTAAAGGCTTTACTTCGTCGCGTATCCAGTGCTACATTTCAGGAAACAGATACGACGGCGAAAAATGTGTTGGTTTTTCCTCACTTAACCATTGATCATGACGCACATCGTGTAACTGCTGATGGGGCAGAAGTGAGCTTAACACCAAAAGAATATGAGTTATTATGCTTTTTAGCTAAGTCTCCGGATAAAGTTTTTAATCGTGAGCATTTATTAAAAGAAGTATGGCAATACGAATTTTTTGGAGATTTACGGACAGTTGACACCCATGTTAAAAGACTTCGTGAAAAATTGAACCAAGTATCTCAGGAAGCAGCACAAATGATTGTGACAGTATGGGGTGTTGGTTATAAGTTTGAGGTGGATGAAGACTGATGTTTTGGCGAAGTGTAGTAGGTAAACTAGCAATAACCATTCTATTGCTAGTTTCTTTCGTATTATTTATTTTAACTATTTTGCTTTTACAGTTTTTTGAAGATTTCCATATTCAGGAAGCAGAGCAAGATATGTTACAAACTGCTGAAAAAGTATCGATGCTCGTTAATACACATGCTGATGCACATGACGAAAAAAAACTAATCGAAGAAACAACGGAGAGCGTAAAAGATCCATCTAGTCGAGTAGCGATTGTTTCTGGCAATGGCGACGTATGGGTTTCTGACAGTGAAGATGAGCAATTATCTAAGTTGAAAATAGATTGGTTGGAGCAAGAGGGGCTTTCATCTGTGCTCACTAATAATGTTCAAGTTCAAAAACAAATGAGGTTACCAGACAGTGAACGAGAAGCGATGATTGTTGGAGTGCCAATGAAGCACCAAGATGGAGCTATTTATGTCTACCAATCATTAAATGTTATTGATAAAACGAAAGCAGAAACAACTAAAATTATTTTTCTAGCAGCTGGAATTGCGATTGTGTTAACAACTATTTTTGCTTTTTTCTTGTCCACGAGGATTACCTCTCCGCTTATTAAAATGAGAGAGGCTGCTTTCGATTTGGCCAGAGGTGAATTTAACACAAAAGTTCCTATTTTAACGCATGATGAAATAGGAGAGTTAGCGCTAGCCTTTAATCGTATGGGCAGACAGTTAAAGTTCCATTTAAATGCACTAAGGCAAGAAAAGGAACAGCTATCCAGTATTGTCAGTTCTATGGCGGATGGGGTTATTACATTAAACCGTTCAGGTGATATGATTGTAACGAATGCTCCAGCAGATCGCTTTATTGAAGACTGGTATTATGAAAATAATCTTCCTTATCGTGCAGAGGAAAGACAATTGCCATATGAATTAAAAACAATTTTACAAGAAGTCATCGATGGGGAAACAGAAGCCATGCACGAACTTAGTTTACAAGGAAGAAATTGGGTTATGGTTATGACTCCTTTATACGACCAATCCTACGTTCGAGGTGCTGTCGCTGTAATAAGAGATATGACCGAAGAAAGACGAATGGACAAGTTACGGGAAGATTTTATTGCCAATGTTTCTCATGAGTTGCGCACGCCGATTTCCATGCTTCAAGGTTATAGTGAAGCAATTGTCGATGATATTGCAGAATCAAAAGCAGAAAAAAATGAATTAGCACAAATCATTCATGACGAATCACTGCGAATGGGTCGATTAGTTAATGAACTGTTGGACTTAGCACGGATGGAAGCTGGTCATATTCATTTGCGTAGAGAACAAGTCAAGGTTGGACCTTATGTGGAAAGAATTCATAAGAAATTTCAAGGGCTTGTCAACGATAATAATATCTCTTTACATCTAGATAAAACCATTTTAGAACCTACAGCGAGATTCGACCCAGACCGCATCGAGCAAGTCTTTACGAATTTGATCGATAATGCGATTCGACACACGAGTAAAGATGGTTATGTAAATATTAAAGTAACGAATGATAACGAAGCATTTTATGTAGAAATTCAAGATAGCGGAAGTGGTATTCCAGAAGAAGACCTACCATTTGTATTTGAGCGTTTTTATAAAGCTGATAAATCAAGAACGAGAGATAAGCAGAAAAAAGGGACTGGTTTGGGTTTGGCTATCGCCAAGAATATTATTGATGCCCACCAAGGGACGATCAATGTCAATAGTAAGCTCAATCAGGGGACAGCCTTTTACTTTCGCATACCGAAACAATGGGAAGAAAAGTAGGAGGCAATTGTAATTTAATCTTTAGTTTTTTCAATAAGTTAAGAAAGTATAAAATTAGTGGGTGATGTATAACAAAATAACCGAATAAGCCACTTCCGGCTTATGATCCCAGCAACGATGCGACTTCACGAATCGCCCTCCGATAAGTCATCATTGGTTGTAGCTAAGAGGAAGGCCGACTACATACGGGATTGCCACTCAGGCGTCGGCATCCCCCTGTTTTTAGTGGCATGATTTCTAAAACTTTAGTTGCTTCGTTCCATTCGCTACGTTGCTAACCGGGCGTCCCGATCCTTTGTTCATATTTGAGAACAGCAGGGATCGTAAAATCCCCCCTTAAATGTGTTTTGTTTTTATGATATGATAAAGTGAAATCGCTTGAGGGAATTTTCAACTTACTCAGATACTATTTAAGGCATTTGAAGTATTACAGGATATTACCCAAGAGATAGAAAACGTAATAAATGAAATCAGAAAGGATGGATAATATGAAACAATGGTTATTTCGCTTCGGGGCATTTTTCATTGCCATTGCGCTATTAACAGGCTGCGGAAACGATGAGGCTGGCAATCCGGATACAAAAACCAATCAATCTTCTGAAAAGCGAGAAGTACAAAAAGAACAAGCCGAAGAAACAGTATTGATCACAATATCGAAGGACGATGGTGCCGAATATTTACATGAAAAGGAAATCCCAATTGAAGAAGGCGCTATTTTAATGAATGTAATGGAAGAAAATTTTTACATTGAAACAGAACAAAATGGGGAATTTATTACTTCTATCGAACGCTTATCTGCAAAAGATGGAGAGAAAAAAGGCTGGATTTATACGGTGAATGGCGAGATGCCAAATGTTGGTGCTGCCGAATATAAATTAAAGCCGGGTGACAAAGTAGTTTTTGATTTCCAGGCTTGGGAATGACATTGTGAATGCATACGTATAAACTGACACTAATTGCGATACTAGCTACACTTGCCGTTATAGGAAGATATTGGTTTGCATTTCTTCCTAATGTGCAGCCAGTTACAGCAATCATCATTATTGCTGGTGTGATATTAGGTCCAGTTAGTGCATTATTATTAACGGTAATTGTCGTTCTTGTTTCTAATTTGTTGCTTGGAATGGGGATTTGGACTATATGGCAGATGATTTCATGGGGAGCCATTGGAGTAATTAGTGGTTGGATAGGGAAATTCTTTCCACGTACGCCATTTCTGTTTTTGGTTATATTTTCTATTTTTACGGGTTATTTTTATGGGTTTATCATTTCATTAACGACTTACCAAATAACCGGTTCCTTTTGGCCTTATTACTTAAGCGGTTTACCATTTGATACGTATCATGCGACCGGTAATGCAGTGTTTATGCTTATGTTTTACCCGCTAATTACATATTTAATAAAGAAATATGCTTCATACCGTTTTCCTATTAATAATAACGACTGATAAACTTACAGCTTGCAGAGATTCCTAGCGATTTTCTACAAGCTTTTTTTGTTAGCTACAGCCCATTAAGGTCATTCAGCAAGGAATATGCTGCATTGAAGCGAGCAACATTTAAGTAAAGCTAGCCAATTAACTAAATAGCTTGTTTGCATCTATGTAAAAAGCTCCAAAGATTTTGCAATTATGTTTCACTGATGGTCAATTAAACACGTGAAAAATACACTACTTCAATCAATACGTTTTTCCGAACTAGTGCAATGGAGAAATACATTCCAAGTGATTTTATTTCTAGAATTGATTTTTAATGGCAACTAAAAGTTATGAATACCAGGCTGTACGCATCCAAAATACAGGAGTGGAGGAGATAGGGCGGTATGATTTTAGCAAATCCGCTGGTTGTGTCAAAGGGCTGTCAAACCTGTAGCAGTCGAATAAATTAATCTTTTGTTTGAACTCTAACTTTTAAATAAAGCCTCTAAGGAATTCTGAGGAAATTATTTATCGTTTTAGGTCAAATCAGCTTTTAATATACCTTTAATCCTGTTTCTAGATGCATTTAGCATGGAGTTTATTTAACATTCTTTGACTGATGAAACGGGAGTTTGGAAATTTGGACAGAACCGGTTGGACATTCTTCATAAGCAGCTAGCATTGCATCGACGGATGCATCTTTAATGGGTGTAATGCCTTGATTATGATCTTTAACAAAAAAAGCAATACATTCATCGTCATAATCATATAGGTCCGGGGCTGCAATACCACAAGCTCCACAAGCAATACATGTCTCTCTATCAATTTTTGTATAATAACACATTTACAGAACTCCTTTGTAGTATGCGGCTGTAGTTATTTCATCAAGCAATGTGCGGATATCAGTCGATTTAGTAACGTATCTACTGACAGTTGTACATCTTTTAGTTTATACTTGAGAAAATGAAAATTCAATGCTGTAATAGTTGGTAAATGCTATAATATAGTAAACTTTATTTTTATAGAGGTTTTTGGCATGCCTGTTGGAAACAATATTTCCTGAGAGATTTTTCGTATATGCTACGAATCGCGAAGTAAAACGCTTCGATATTTTTTAATAGGCAGACAGTATGATTTGCAGTGAATGGGGATGAGAGGGATTGATTTTAGAAGGAGTTATCTTAAGCTGTATTCATAGGTTACAAGGCGAAAGGTCGATTTCAGCTACCTATCATGTTATATCAGGTAGGAAATCGATTCAAACGGTACAGGATATCCATATGTATAACTTAAAACAATTTTATTCTATTTGTCCCAAGCTTTCAAAACCTTATTTTCATCAAGTAAGTAATGCCTTAAAAAAAGACCAATTGATCCAAGTAGCAGATTCTAAAGAAGAATCTTACCTGATAACACCTGATGGCATGAAGTGGTTAGACGACTACAAGACAGAATTACCTCTTTCCTATTTCTTTGGTTTACAATATGGGAATAGCAGTATTGTGTTTTGGGAGCGATTAAAATTACTTATCCAAACAGTTACAAATGTACATAGGAATAAATTCCAATTCATTCCCGTAGTTGAAAATCAAGCAATCGAAAATTGGGTAAAGAAAGCTTACCAGCGAATAAAAAGGGATACCTCCGATTTTTTAATTCAATTGCATGCTGAATTACAACGATTATTACAAACGTTTCCTGCTCTAATGGCAGAAATTTTTGTCGATCGCTTAACAAGCTATGACAATTATGGGAATAGTATCCATCAATTGGCAAATAGTTATTTTCTTTCAATGATTGATGTTGAGCTAACGATAACGGCTTGCTTGCACAGCATGATCGATATAATAAATCATAATAAGCATACCTACCCGATTTTAAATGCAATAATACCAGAAGCCGAAATCCCCTATGTAACTGCATCTGCATTAACAACGTACCAATTGTTGCGTGACGGCTTTACTATAGAAGCAATTGCTGACTATAGAAAGCTAAGAATGAATACAATTTACGACCATTTGGTTGAAATTGCATTGTATGATTCACAATTTCCAATTGATGCATATGTGCCCCGGTCAGATCAAAAGATTATTATCCATGCTTTTAACGAAGTGAATACTTATAAGCTCAAGCTAATAAAAGAAATAGTACCAGAGCATATTTCCTATTTTCATATTCGCCTAGTTTTAACGATGTTAACAAATACGCAGAAAGTAGGCGGTTAATATGCAACAACATGTTGACTATTTAAAACAGAAATTAACTGATTACTTTGGTTATGACTCTTTTCGTCAAGGGCAACTAGAAATCATTGATGATATTTTAACAGGGAAAAATGTCTTAGGTGTACTGCCAACTGGATCTGGGAAGTCTGTGTGCTATCAATTACCAGCGATGTTACTAGATGGAATAACCATTGTTGTATCACCGCTTATTTCTTTAATGATAGATCAAGTGAAGCAATTAAAAGCAAAGCGTTGGAAGCGAGTAGCAGCAATTAACAGTTTTATGGATCGAAAAGAACGGGAACAGGTGCTGCAATCGTTACATACATATCAATTAATATATGTTTCTCCTGAATTAATGCAACAGGAAATGTTTCAAATTAGGCTGAAAACACTGCATGTACGCTTATTTGTTATTGATGAAGCGCACTGTATTTCTCAATGGGGTCATGAATTCAGACCTGACTATATGCGTCTAAAGCAAATTATTGCCCATTGTAATTATCCGCCAATATTAGCTCTTAGTGCCACAGCGACCCCTAAAGTACAAACGGATATTATTGATTCATTAGGAGGATTACCGTTTACAAAACATATTTATCCAATTGATCGGACAAATATGGCGTTTTGTATTCAAAAAGTAGAAGTAGAACAAGAAAAAGTAACCATCTTAACGGAGATTTTACAAAAATATCGTGTTCCATCATTAATTTATTTTTCCAGTCGTCAAAAGGCGGAGGAAGTTGCTGTAACTTTAGCTAGTAAACTGAATCGGCGGATTGCAGTGTATCATGGTGGCATGGAGCAGCATGATCGCATTTCCATTCAGCAGCAATTTATGAGCGATCAAATAGATGTTGTTTGTTGTACAAGTGCTTTCGGTATGGGAATCAACAAACCAGATATTCGATTGATTATTCATTATCATTTAACCACGCAAATGGAAAGTTATATTCAGGAAGTTGGCAGAGCCGGGAGGGATGGAGCAGCAAGCGTCAGTCTTTTGCTATACTGTAATAAAGATATACAATTGCCAAAATTTATAATTAGTCGTGAACTTCCAGAAAAACATGAACTAGTTACGATATTCCAGCAGCTGAAGTTATGGTATGACCAAAAGAAACGTTTGCCTTTACAAGAAGAGGAAATGACCCAGCAGTTAAACATTTCTGAGATTCAATGGCGCTTTATCCGGTATCATTTAGAAAAGCATGGTATCATCAAGCAAAATCAGATTTATTATCATTCTAAGAAGTGGAAAAAAGTGTATCAGCAGATTGATTCTTATGTTGTAAAAAGAAACAAAATCAAAGAGGCTAAATTGACTCATGTGCTAAACTGGGTCCATCAAACAGATTGTTTAAGGAAACATTTATATAAAGAGTTTCAGCTTTCGTATCATCCTGCTACATTTCAATGCTGCAGTAACTGTGGATTTTCATGGGAAAACTGGAATCCACCGCAAAAACAAACGCCAGATAGTATGAACTATTCTTGGCAGGAAAAGCTAAAACAGAAATTACTTATTGGGGCTATTTATGAAACAGAGTGATTATATTAAAAGAATGGATATGCAAGAGTTACGGAAGCAAATGTTTATTTCTCAGTTTTTTCTCATGGTTCTAACCTTTGTTGGGAGCTTCTTGTTGTTTGATTCCTTTCTTGATCAGTGGCAGCAATTGTTTCATTGGAATTCCCAGGACATCATTTTTTATGGGATATTGCCAGGGCTTATTATTGTTACTATTAATTTGCTTCTAACCTACACTTTACCAGCTACATATTATGACGATGATGGAATAAATGAAAAGTTGTTTTCTAACCAGCCCATTTGGTTTATCATTTCCATTTCGTTTTTAGTTGCTGTAGCTGAGGAAATGTTGTTTCGGGGCGTTATTCAATCTACTTTCGGATATTGGGTGGCGAGTATACTATTTGCACTTATTCACTTTCGCTATTTAAAAAAGCCGCTATTACTTGTTTCCATATTGTTGGTTAGTTTTTACTTAGGTTACCTTTTTCATATAACCAATAATTTAGCTGTAACTATTACTGCACATTTTGTCGTCGATGCTTTATTAGGTTTTTTCATCCGCTTTAAAAGAGAGGTGTGGGTACGATGAATAAGGATAATCAGTTAAACGATCAAGCAACACAGTTGCGACAAATGGTACAGGGAGTAAGTGAAACTGAAACCAGTATCGATGAACAAGAGCGTGACGATAAAGAATTGGAGACAGATACGGATATTTTAAATTTACCACCACGAAAAGAAGTTCATCGTCGCAAAAAGCAATCGACTCGATTAAAAATAGGTCATCCTTTGCAGAGATTACTGTTTATCATACTCCTTCTCGTGGTAATCATCGTCGGAGCTTATTTTTTCATTGGCGAGGAGTTGCTATCAGGCACCTTATTTTAGTTTTATCTATACAGAAAACGTTCTGTTAAATATCCGTAAAAAACTAAAACTCCTGCGGCGTCTGCCTAGCAGCGCTAAAATAGAGGAGAATTTGCAGATTACAGATAAACCGCTAGGGCGGAGTAATCTTTTTCTGAGAAAAGGCTAGATTGGTTTGGAGTTTGTATGGACTCCTCCACCTTCTTTACTTATCTGTTGGAACGAATTATCGTTACATCCTTGCCTTAAGTTGCAAGCCTTATTTAAGTAGGAAATCTAGGCGCTTTAGATGCGGATAAATGTAGATGAAACATGTTCAACAATAACTTCTGCAGCATATAGTATAAAAAGAGTAGAAAAAAGCTTGTAGATAAAGTTTGGGCTTCTGCTTATCCGAAATTAAGACGCCGTAAACTCCCTATTTCAAGAATCAAGGGAGCTCTACTAAAAGCTTAAGTGGGGGATGCGGTCTAAATTCCTGATTCTTTCAGGGGGCTTTAGGTCATATCCGTGTGATACTAATAATCAATGGGGGTTGGAAAATACTCCACTTATTGAAGGGTCACTTTATGCATGTTAAAGGAGGTTACAGTGATGCGAATTGAAAGAGTGTCTAACAACCAGTTTACGATTTTTTTGACATTTGATGACTTAATTGAACGAGGTTTTACAAAGGATGACTTATGGTATGATGGGTCAGGTGTCCGAAAACTATTTAGTGATATGATGTATGAAGCTAGTTCGGAATTGGGCTTTGAGCTGGAAGGGGCACTGCTTGTACAAGTTCATTTGATGCAAGCCCAAGGGATGCATATTATTGTAACGCAGAAGTGTGAAGATGTAGATTTTGATGATGATTTTGTTGAAATGAAGGTCACACTGGACGAAAATAAAAAGTTGCTATTTTCTTTTTATGATGTTGAAGCAATTATTGGTGTGGCACCATATTTAGATTCCATGAATATTACGGGTGGGAAAATATATTATATGGACCCTTATTATTATATGTTATTAAGTGATACGGAGTTGAATGGTGCCAATCGGGAGGATATTATCGCAATTTTGTCTGAGTATGCTAACCCAAGCATTGTTACTACTTACCGTTTACAAGAGTATGGAAAGTTGCTTTTCTCTTCAGATGCAGTAAAACAAATTCAAGCGTTATTTCACACCTAGTAATCGAATAAAGATACAATTTCACCTTTTTAATCACGGCGTACTTACTAACAAGTGCAAGATTTTATGTCTTAAAGAGCATATTGACTAGCACCATATAACATAAAATGTTACGATAACTATTGGAACAAATCGCTGTTTTCAGACAAATGCTTATACCTTTTCAATCATTACTATTCTAACAAGTAGAAAATACGAGTAATTTTATTGCATATTTACAGTGAAAGTGTATACTAATGTCTGAGTACAGCTATTAGCGTATGTTCAATAAAGTGGAAAAAGAACCCAATACCTATATAGTAAGGGTTATGATAAAAACGCAGATGGTAGAAAAGACGTATCAAATCCGTCATTTCTAGAAATGGCCATCGCCTTTTTCCTAAGCTTTGAACATCCTCTGTCCATAAATTATTTATAGATATTCTAGGAGGTAAATTCATGGTAGCCGATAACGCAGCAGATTCTACCAAAGAAGTAAATGAAAAAATGGATGTATTAAGTTCAACACGAGCTGTTGTTAAAACTGCATTGGAGAAACTGGGTTACCCTGAGGAAGTCTTTGAATTATTCAAAGATCCAGTTCGAATGATGACAGTTCGTATTCCAGTTCGGATGGACGATGGTTCCATTAAAGTATTTACTGGATATCGTGCCCAGCATAATGATGCAGTTGGACCAACTAAAGGTGGCGTAAGGTTTCATCCAGACGTCACTGAAAAAGAAGTGAAAGCATTATCTATTTGGATGAGCTTGAAAGCAGGCATTGTTAACTTGCCATATGGCGGCGGAAAAGGTGGTATTATATGTGATCCTCGTGAAATGTCGTTCCGTGAGCTAGAAGGGCTTAGTAGAGGATATGTACGAGCGATCAGCCAAATTGTTGGGCCGACAAAAGACATACCAGCACCAGATGTGTTTACAAATTCGCAAATTATGGCTTGGATGATGGACGAATATAGTCGTATTGATGAATTTAATAGTCCTGGCTTCATCACTGGAAAACCAATTGTACTTGGTGGATCACATGGAAGGGAATCTGCAACTGCGAAAGGTGTCACAATTTGTATTAATGAGGCTGCGAAAAAGAGAGGTCTTGATGTAAAAGGAGCAAAAGTCATCGTCCAAGGGTTTGGGAATGCCGGAAGCTTCCTGTCTAAATTTTTGCACGATGCAGGTGCTAAAGTAGTGGGTATATCAGATGCTTACGGTGCGCTTTACGATTCAGATGGACTAGATATTGATTATTTATTAGATCGTAGGGACAGCTTTGGAACCGTAACCAAACTGTTCAACAACACCATTACAAACCAAGAGTTATTGGAAATGGACTGTGATATTCTCGTGCCAGCAGCTGTTGAAAATCAAATTACGGAAGAGAATGCGCATAATATTAAAGCAACCATTGTAGTTGAAGCTGCAAACGGACCAACAACGATGGAAGGTACAAAGATTTTAACCGAACGTGGTATATTATTAGTTCCAGACGTCTTAGCTTCTGCCGGGGGCGTTACTGTATCCTATTTTGAATGGGTACAAAATAATCAAGGTTATTATTGGTCGGAAGAGGAAATAGATGAGAAACTCCATGAAACGATGATTAAAGCCTTTAACTCGATTTATAATACAGCTGAAACAAGACGTGTTGATATGCGTTTGGCTGCTTATATGATCGGTGTTCGTAAAATGGCTGAAGCTTCCAGATTCCGTGGCTGGGTTTAAAGCGAGATTACAAGCGTGATAAATGACGAAAAAACTCTTATCTTGTATAGTTAGATAAGAGTTTTTTCTCTATACGTTGTGGAGACGAGCAAAAAATGTTTGCTTCAAAGTGGGCAGAGTGCTTCAAAAATCAGTAACCATTCTCATCTCGTTTCCAATCCATTTCTAACATTGAAATGAAAGAAGAGAAGAATACATACACATGGTTTAATTATGTATTAGCTGAAGATGCATTCGCTTTGACCTAAATTATTTATCAACAGGAGAAAATTGATGAAGAACTTTTGAGTAGAAAGAAGGGTAATATGTATGCAACAAGAAAAAGTAATTGTCGTTGGTGGAGGACCTTGTGGAATGTCTGCTGCTATCGAATTGCAAAATGTAGGGATACAACCGTTAATTATTGAAAAAGGGAATATCGTAGATGCGATTTATCATTATCCAACCCACCAAACTTTTTTTAGTTCCAGTGAAAAGTTAGAAATTGGAGATGTCGCTTTTATTACAGAAAAACATAAACCAGTACGGAATCAGGCGCTTTCCTATTACCGTGCTGTAGCTGAACGTAAGCAATTGCGAATTCGTACATTTGAACAAGTGATAAAGGTGGAAAAAATGGGTGATGAATTTCGTGTCGTTACGACGAAACAAGAATACGTTGCACAACAAGTCGTAATAGCTACAGGATATTATGGCCATCCAAATATGATGGATATACCTGGTGAAGAGCTGGAGAAAGTATCGCATTACTTTAAGGAAGGTCATCCATATTTTCGTACAAATGTCGCAGTTATTGGCGGAAAAAATTCAGCTGTGGATGCAGCAATGGAACTACACAAAGCTGGTGCTAACGTTACAGTGCTTTACCGAGGTAGTAAGTATTCTGAAAGTATTAAGCCATGGATATTACCAGAATTTGATTCACTTGTACGAAAAGAAAAAGTTAAAATGATCTTTCATGCTGATGTGTGTGAAATTACAAATGATGCATTAATTTATAAAATTGGTCAGAAAAAACACAAGTTACCAAATGACTATGTATTTGCAATGACGGGTTACCATCCTGATTTTTCATTGTTAACATCTATTGGAATAAAAGTGAATCCAGCAACAGGAGAACCTAATTACGATGAAACAACGTATGAAACGAATATAGCCGGTATATATATAGCTGGAGTTGTTGCAGCTGGTTTTAATAATAATAAAATTTTTATCGAAAATGGTCGATTTCATGGGGAAGCCATCGCCCGTTCCATTGCAGCAAAAATAAACTAGCATTTGGAAAAACAAAACTTTAGCAATCCATTTCCACGCAAAAAATAATGAGGTGTTTTCTTGTAAGAAACATCTTTAAAATGATACTATTAGACTATTATTGAGGTTAAAAACAGCAAAAATACAAAGATTGTAGGTGGTGCCTTATGAAGAATGAAAAAGTGGTCTTAATTGCTACTGGTGGCACAATCGCAAGTAAAAAAAAGGCAGATACAGGACTATTGGAATCCGGTGTCATTTCTGGGGAGGAAATTGTAAATTATTGTGATATTCCTGCACATATTGACGTGCAGGTCGAATCCATGCTCCAAAAAGCCAGCATGCATCTTACGTTTGATGATTTATTAGCGTTAAAAGAGCGAATCGATTCATATTTAATGGATGACCAAGTTTCTGGAGTTGTCGTTACCCAAGGCACGGATACGTTAGAAGAATCCTCTTATTTTATGAATCTTATTACCAATCATGAAAAACCAATTGTGTTTACTGGCTCACAGCGTTCACCTGGTGAAGTTGGGACAGATGCTTTTGTTAACATTAAGCATGCGGTTTTAGCTGCATGCTGTAAAGATTTATACCATGTCGGAGTGGTAGTGGTCTTTAATGAACGAATATTCCATTCACGTTATGTAAAAAAAGAGCATGCTTCTAATGTGCAAGGATTTAATTCGTTCGGTTTCGGTTATTTAGGAATTATTGATAATGAAGCTGTGCATATATTTCAAAAACCATTAGAAAATGAATATTATGAATTAACAGCACTATTACCTGAGGTCGATATTATCAAATGTTATATGAATGCAGACGATAAATATATAAGGGCGGCAAGGGAAGCAAATGTGGACGGCATTATTTTAGAAGGTGTTGGCAGAGGTCAAGTCACGCCAGGAATGATGTCTGAAATTAGACGCTGCGTCGAATCTGGGATTACCGTCGTTATTACAACATCTGCAGTTGAAGGCGAAGTGTACACAACATATGATTATAAGGGAAGTACTTTTGATTTAAAACAGGCTGGTGTTATTTTAGGCAGAGATTACGACAGTAAAAAGGCACGTATAAAATTAATCGTTGGTTTAGCGAGCGAACATAAAGATATAGCCGCATTATTTAACCCGAACTAGGCAAATGTCCATCCAACTTTAGATTTTACATGAAATTTATACCTCACCATTTTATTTAGCAATAGTAAATCATGGGGCATTGTTGGTTGTTTTTCCATTCGTCCTCTTAGCTATTATTTTGCCAGTGCAAGAGATATTATCGTCTAGGTAAACTGTTTATTTGACTTGCAACGTTCATCATGGGAAAGGATAGGGAGCTATGTTTTCTATATTATCAGCTGGTGTTGCGCCAGCTTTGGCATTAATGTCATTCTTTTATCTAAAAGATCGTTTTACTGAACCATTAACCTTAATTGCTCGCAACTTTATTTTAGGAATGTTATTAGTTTTCCCTATCATGTTTATTCAGTATGTTTTTCAAGCTGAAAGTATTGTGAATAGTCCTATGATGGAATCATTTTTGCTTGTAGGTTTATTGGAAGAATTTTTTAAATGGTTTATTTTTATGTACGCTATTTATCACCATTCTGAATTTGATGCACATTACGATGGAATTGTATATGCAGTCGCTATTAGTCTTGGCTTTGCCACATTGGAAAATGTATTATATTTATTTACTAATGGAATCAACTATGCTTTTATACGTGCTTTCTTCCCCGTATCTTCTCATGCTTTATTTGGAGTTATAATGGGCTATTATTTTGGGAAAGCAAAAATCACTTCTGCTCACAAACGCCGAAACATCTTCTTTGCTTTCTTAATCCCATATTTGTTACATGGGACGTATCATTATATTCTAACCGTTGTCTCCAGTAATTGGATCATTGTTTTAGTACCATTTATGATTGGTTTATGGCTTGTCGCACTGCATAGGATGAAGGTAGCTAATATGACACATTCATCCTTGCAAAATCTAAATGAAAATAAGCAAGAAACTCAAGCAATGAAGCGTCTACCGTAAACACTTATCCAAAAACATGCTAAAAAATATATTTGTTATTAAACGACTAATTCAATCAAGAAGAGGCTGGACATAAGCAAATACTATATAGCAAAAGCCGAATAATTGTTCGGCTTATTTGCCTTTTAAAAATTTCTCTCACCGCTATGTCAAAATACTTCGCTTTCCGCAAGTCTCCTTATCTTCCTCGAAAAGCAAAAACCGCTTTTGCAGGTCTCCTCAGCTCGCGTTGTTCTAGCAGTAGTCTACTTATCTTGACTACGTTAAAACTAGCGTTTACACCGTTGGCGATTTATTGTTCGTTTTTTAATCCCCATGTTTTCCTCTCCTTTCTTATTGATTTGAAAGATCTTTACTTATCCATGTTTTCCAATATAATTTATCAAAACAGAATG
The DNA here is from genome assembly GCF_009917385.1 of Roseburia sp. 1XD42-34. Classification (GTDB taxonomy): domain Bacteria; phylum Bacillota; class Bacilli; order Bacillales; family Amphibacillaceae; genus Virgibacillus. The sequence goes on from NZ_QWLJ01000026.1 coordinate 25,079, forward strand.
CTCACTTTTTATTACACTTGTTTAAAGATGTTCGCATTTAAAATCTACCGCCTCCATAGACCGATTATCTATCAGCTTGTAAGTATACTGACTACATAATTTGTATTCACTTTTTGATAAAGTAGTACATGAATAAAAATAACTTTATAACAAAAACTAACCTAACAAAACCTTGAAGAGCAGGAGGAAGTTGTATGACGAATAAAAAACTACCGATTACATTGTGCCTCATAAGTTTTTTATTTCTCGGGATGTACTTTATGCAACCAGAAAAAACATCACATGCATTTAGCTCACAAGTGATTCAACATGGTGCGGTCGGTGAGGATGTTATAGAATTACAAGCAAGATTACAATATTTGGGTTTTTATAATGGGAAAATAGACGGTGTATTTGGTTGGGGGACATATTGGGCATTACGAAATTTTCAATATGAGTTTGGTTTGGAAATAGATGGATTAGCTGGAGCAACAACAAAGCAAAAGCTTGCTAAGGCTAGTAAATACGATGAAGCATACGTAAAACAACAAATCAATCAAGGGAAAAAATTCACTCATTATGGGGGTGAGCAAAGAAATAAACAACCGACTGGGCAAGGGGGAAATAATCAAAACCAGGGGGATCAAGGAAGTAATGTTGCTGTCAATGTTCCACAAGGGTATTCCCAAAATGATATACAGTTAATGGCAAATGCTGTTTATGGGGAAGCAAGAGGAGAACCATATGTGGGGCAGGTTGCCGTTGCAGCTGTGATCCTAAATCGTGTAGAAAGCGCTACATTCCCGAATACTGTCTCAGGCGTTATTTTTGAACCCCGAGCATTTACCGCGGTTGCAGATGGACAAATTTGGCTGACTCCAAATGAGACAGCAAAAGAAGCTGTATTAGATGCTATTAATGGTTGGGATCCATCGGGAAGCGCAATATACTATTTCAATCCCGATACAGCTACTTCAGGGTGGATTTGGACAAGACCACAAATAAAAAAAATCGGAAAACATATTTTTGCAAAATAGAAAGGTGTGAAGCATATGATTCGCTGGATACTAATAGCTGTTCTTACTATAGGAATAGTAGGAACAGGATTTTGGGGATACCAGGAACATCAGGAAAAAAATGCGGTTCTCATCCAAGCTGAAAACACGTATCAGCGAGCATTTCATGAATTGACCTATCGGGTTGATGTGTTAAATGACAAAATTGGTTCGGCACTTGCTATGAATTCGAAGCAACGGTTATCTCCACAGCTAGTTGAAATTTGGCGTATTACTTCAGAAGCATTATCTGATGTCGGTCAATTACCTTTAGGATTATTACCGTTTAATAAAACAGAAGAATTTCTTGCTAATATCGGTGATTTTACCTACCGTACCGCAGTTCGAGATTTAGAAAAAGAACCTTTATCGGATAAAGAAGCAAGATCATTAGAACAATTATACAAACAATCGGGTGAAATCAAAGATGAACTAAGAAAAGTACAACATACAGCACTTGAAAACAATTTACGTTGGATGGATGTGCAACTTGCTTTAGCCAATGAAGATGAGCAGATGGATAATACGATTATTGATGGTTTTAAAACAGTGGAGAAGAAAGTGGAAGGTTTTGCTGAAGGTAACGGTGATGCTTCAACGTCCAATAAAACCGTAAGAGACCATGAATTTAAATTCTTAACAGGAGAACCAATGTCTTCAAAAAAAGCACTTGCCAAAGCGACAAAACTCTTACGTGTAAACAATATAGATAAATTAAATATTACGGAAAGTGGAAAAGGGGCAGAAGTTCCTTTATACAGTATATCCTACCGAAACGGTAAGGAAAGTGGTTATTTGGATTTATCACAAACCGGTGGCCACCCATTAACCTTATTGATTAACAGACCAGTAAAGCAAAAAAAAATCAGCTTAAATGAAGGAATGAAAAAAGCAGAGGATTACTTGAAAAAAAATCAATTTGAAGATATGGAGGTATTTCAAAGTGCACAATATGATAATATCGGGGCTTTTTCCTTTTTATACAGTAAAGATGGTGTCCGTTATTATTCAGATGCGCTTGAAGTCAAAGTAGCGTTGGACAATGGAGAAATTCTTGGTTTAACCGCTATTGACTATTTTATGAATCATAACAATGATAGAAAATTGGCTGAACCGGAAATAAGCGAAAATGAAGCAAAAGAAATGGTTAATCCTAACGTAGATATTCAAGAAAAATATTTAGCTGTGATTGATAATGACCTTGGAGAAGAAGTGCTGACGTATGAATTTCTGGGAACTATGGGAAATGAAACATATCGTATCTTTATTAATGCGAATGATGGGCGCGAAGAACGAGTAGAAAAATTAAGTGGATCAGAAGTTAATTATGCTAGAGGTTGACAGTTATGTCTTCCTCTTTTTTTGCTTTTCTGTAATAATAGGTATAAAGGACTATTAATTGCAGGAGGTGTTGAAAATGAAAATAGGAACGGTTCTTCAATTAGAGGTCGTAAAATCGGGAAAGGGTCGTAATCATACTGCCAAAAAATACCGATGCAAAGTAGTAGATAAAAATGAGCAGAATCTATATATTGATTTTCCGGTAGACATAAAGTCAAAGAAAACAGCTTTTTTTGCAAAGGGAACGATATTTGATGTTACGTTTATAGGCCCAGATGAAGTAATTTACCAATTCCGTTCTAAACTAGTAGCTAAAGTAAAAGGGAAAATTCCTGCATTAGCTATCCAACCACCAGGGAGTGATATACGCCGAATACAACGAAGAAATTTTGCCCGCGTGGAAACAGTTGTTGATGTTGCTGTCCATTCTGAACAAAACCTGTTTCCACCCTTTACTACGGTAACTAACGATATTAGCGGAGGAGGGCTGTCCATTATTGTTCCTAAAAACCAACTATTAAAAGGAGAATTAGCTCATCTATGGATGGTTTTAGCAATGGCAAATGGACAATTTGTGTACCCGCATGTACGAGCAAAGCTTGTTCATGAACAAAAGCGGAATAATGGTATTTTAATCGCTTCTTTCCAATTTTTAGCATTGGATGTTAAAACAGAGCAGTGGATCATACGTTTCTGCTTTGAAAAGCAGCGAGAGGCAAGAAGAAAACAACTATTTCATCGTTAACAAGCGTGATAAAGGATGGGGATAGACCATTAGGAAATGAATATGTTATTATTTAATAGAGCCTGTTCAAAAATGTGATATAAATATGATCGTGGCGAAAACCATAGGCATTTTTTTATGACCAGAGCATTCATAACTTTTAAAGTAATTACGTGTGATTATAACTAAGCCAATGTGTACATTCGTTCGTTCTATTTTTTATTTGTTTTTTGAACATCCCTTATATGATAATTTTACATATACTTGGCATTGCCAAGTTTTTTCAGGATGAAACGTATAGAGAGGAATGGATACCATTCATGAAGAAGTCAATCACGATTGCCATTGATGGTCCTGCAGCTGCAGGAAAAAGTACCGTAGCTAAAATAGTAGCAAAAAGGCTATCCTGTATTTATATTGATACTGGAGCAATGTATCGAGCACTTACTTGGAAAGCGCTAAAAAATTCTGTTAATGTAAATGAGGAGGGAGAGCTAGTTACATTATTACAAGATACAAATATAAAGTTGGAACAAAGTGATCGTGGCCAGCTCGTTTTTGTTGATGGACAAGACGTTACAGATGTCATCCGATCTAATGAAGTAACCAATCATGTTTCTTATGTTGCACAACATCCAAAAATCAGAAAAGAAATGGTAAGGCGTCAGCAATTGTTGGCAAAACATCGTGGAGTAGTAATGGACGGGCGAGATATAGGAACGCACGTGCTTCCAGAAGCAGATGTAAAAATATTTTTAATTGCTTCTGTAGAAGAGAGAGCAAAAAGAAGGTATGAAGAAAATATAAGAAAAGGAATTCATGCTAACCTAGAAGATTTAAAAATAGAGATAGAACAGCGTGATGAAATTGATTCAAAGCGGGAGGCATCCCCCTTATTAAAGGCAAAAGATGCGATTGAAATTGATACAACGTCCTTATCTATTCAGGAAGTAGCTGATAAAATTCTTCAAGTAGTGAATAACCATCAGTAAGAGGAGAGCAATATGAATTTATATCGTATAGCAAAATGGGTTGTTTCTATTATTTTTTATCCGCTGTTTCGGATTCACGTAATCGGCAAGGAAAATGTTCCTGAATCAGGACCTGTTATTATATGTTCTAATCATATTTCTAATTTTGATCCGCCCGTTGTTGGGATTACATCTCCGAGGAATATTTATTTTATGGCGAAGGGTGAGTTGTTTGAACATCCTTTGTTGGGGAAATTACTAACTAGTATTCAAGCTTTTCCAGTTAAACGAGGGATGCGGGATCGAAATGCCTTAAGAAAAGGTCTGCAAGTTTTAGAAGCAGGACACACATTAGGGCTTTTTCCAGAAGGGACAAGAAGCAAGACAGGAGAGTTACGAAAGCCGCTTGCTGGAGCTGGTTTTTTTGCATTGCGTTCAGCCGCTGCTATTGTACCTTGCGCAATTATCGGTTCTTATAAACCGTTTAGACGGTTAAAAGTGGTGTATGGTGAACCGATCCCCATGGAGACGATAAGGGAATCCAAAACTTCTGCACAAGATACAGCTGATATCATTATGGAAGAGATTCAAAAATTATTGGATCTCCATAAATAAAACTACATTACTTGACAAATAATTATAATTGTTAGAAGTTATAAAAAAGGATTATTTTTTATTGCAATCATTTCTATCGTTTTTAAGTTAGTAGAAAGCTTAAGTAGCTTATTACATAAAGTTATTTGGGATTTCGATATGATTTTAGGAGGGCTATGGATATGAATGAAGAAGCAAACAACGAACAAATCAATGTAACTGTAGGAGATACTGTAACCGGAACAGCAGTAAAGGTGGAAGAAAAGCAGGTGCTGGTTGATTTCGGATACAAAACGGAAGGAATTTTACCAATAGGTGAACTTTCCAATCTTCATATTGATACTGCCGGTGATGTTGTAAGTGAAGGAGACACTTTAACATTAAAGGTGAAAAAAATGGAAGATGATGATATTATCCTCTCCAAAAAGGCCGTAGATGCAGAGCAAGCTTGGGAAGATCTGCAGCAAAAGTTTGAAAATGATGAAGTATTTGAGACAGAAGTAAAAGAGGTCGTTAATGGTGGGTTAGTTGTTGATGTAGGATTACGCGGTTTTATTCCTGCTTCCTTAGTGGAGACATATTATGTAGAGGATTTCAGTGATTACAAGGGTAAAACACTAACCGTTAAAGTAGTTGATCTAGTACGAGATCAGAACAGGGTCATTTTATCTCACCGAGCTGTAGAAGAAGAAGCGTTACAAGAAAAGAAACAATCCCTGTTGCAGTCACTCGAAGTAGGTCAAGTTATCCAAGGTACAGTTCAACGAATAACTGATTTCGGTGTATTTGTTGATATCGGTGGTGTGGATGGTTTAGTACACATCTCACAATTGGCACATGAGCATGTAAAGCATCCTTCTGATGTAGTAAAAGAAGGAGATAGTATAGAAGTAGAAGTTTTATCTGTTGACCCAGATAGTGAGCGAATTTCTCTATCAAGAAAGAATGCGTTGCCTGGTCCATGGTCAGGTATTGAGAAGCGTATTTCTCGAGGAGATGTACTAGATGGAACGGTAAAACGGCTCGTTAACTTTGGTGCATTTGTGGAAATTGAACCAGGTGTTGAAGGATTAGTTCATATATCTCAAATTGCTACCCGTCATATTGGAACACCTCAGGAAGTACTTGAAGCAGGGCAGCAGGTAAAAGTTAAAGTGCTTGATGTCAATGAAAAAGAAGAACGTATCTCTTTAAGTATTAAAGAATTAGAGCAAGAGAAGGAAACAAATGAATATAAACACTATGAAAAAGACGATGATCAATCAGGCTTTCATATTAGCGATTTTATCGGTGACAAATTAGATAAATATAAACAATAATGTTTTCACACATATAATTCCTTCATTTTATGTGTAGGGATAAGGCGTTTTTCCTTTGGAAAGACGCCTTTTTTTGTGTGTGAAGATAAGAAAGCAAAGAATGAGTGCTTAGGGATAACAAAATAACCGAAAGCCCACGTCCTGCGCATGAGCCCAGCAACGATGGCACTTTAGAAATGCGAAATCGCTCTACGTTAAGGTCTCATCGGTTCGATCGCTGAGAGGAAATCTCTTGCATGTTGGATTTACTTTTCTTATAAGTCTTTTAGCTCGTTCATTTATCCACGCTTCTGCTTGTTTCCATTTGTTATAACTTATAGTAAAAGATTAAATTTGAGACATACTAAAATTGTCACATGATAATTGTGTTCGCACTTCACTTCCCCAGTTTATCCTGTATGTTCCAAAGTTGTAGGTAATTAAAACAGGCTCCAGTGGGGATAACGGAACATAAACGTTTGGTTCGTTCAAGGGTCTTTAGCTCATAACCTCATGATAACAATCGGTGGGAATGTGATTAAGGTTCACCTTATAACAACATCTTCACCCGCTTAAATTTCGCGATTTGTTAAAGTACTATGGATGTAGAAATAATTAGATATAAACATTAGAAAGCTACACTTTATATATGGCAGGTCTTTTACAGAACCTCTAAAGTCCAGTAATCATGGAGGGAATTAAATGAATGAGTATACGATGCCAATTTTATTTGGAGTCATCATTGGAACTTTAGGAAGAATTCTAATGTTAAGAACGGATTATAGACAATACCCTACTTATTTACATGGAAAAGTAATCCATGTATCTTTAGGTTTTATTGCAGCCTCACTGGGTTCTGTTGCTATCCCAGCTATTATGGAATTGGAATTTACAGCTGTTACATTTTTAACAGTTGCAGCAACTCAATTTAGAGAAGTACGAAACATGGAAAGAAATACACTTACGGAAGTCGATAGTTTTGAATTAGTACCTCGTGGAAAAACATATATTGAGGGAATTGCTATTTCATTTGAAAGCCGAAATTACTTAGTTATTTTCACTTCATTTATCTCAACACTAACTTTTATTGTATTTGATGTATATATTGCATTAATTGCTGCTATTGGCTGTTTAGGTATTTCGATGGTTTTAATGAGTGGTAAAAGAATCAAAAATATTGTGCAAATTGAGCATTGCCCACTCCATTTTAAAGGTGCTGGACTATATGTTGACAATATTTATATCATGAATATCGGTTTACCAGAAAGACAGGATGAAATATTAAAATATGGATTGGGTTTTGTATTGACACCCAAAAATATCAATACGATTACGACGATTGCTAATTTAGGCCAGCGTCAAGCGATTTTGCACGATGTATCGGTAACCTTAGGAGTATTCAGAGATTCTGGAACACCAGCGCTAACTCCGTTAATTAAACGAGATTTAGATGATGGTCGGATTGGGATATTCATTCTTCCTCAAATTCGCAATGTGAACAAAGCAAAAAAGGTAATCGGAGCTGTTCCAGTGCTGGAAAGCGCTATACGTATGCCGTCTGAATCGTCTTTTTTTAGATGGAGGGGAGATGAATAATGAAAATAGAAAAGGCTATTTTAGCAGTTATTACGACAAATCGTTCTATCGTTGAAGGAGGCGCACCTATTTTTGTTTGTGAAACCCGAAAAGAGGCAGAAGATATCTCAGCTAATTTAGAAGCCATTACGGATGGAATAGCCCATGAATTAAGCGAAGAACTATTTATCATTGTAAAACATTAAATCCCATTTATCTCCCATATAAGATGCCATGAAACTTCAACTTAAGAGGTGAAAAAGCAACAAAGAAGTCGAAGTAGGAGATATTGACATCCAAATTCCCAATTCTCTTGGATCACAAGATATCGGTTGTAGGAGACATGACATGATAGGTAGAAAAACGTTCATTTTTTACAAGGACAAGAAAAATTTCAAAAGCAACATTGAAAACGTCTTCTTCAACAGAACTTAAGCTTTTAATCTTTGTTCTCCTCCTAGTAGGAAAATCATACTAAATGCAGTTTCACTTTATAATTGTGCGTCCGCCTTACTTTTGCTATGATAGAGGTTGTTCAAGCTGGTTAGTAATAAAATACAATGGGTTTGTAAAAGTAAATAAGCTAAATAATTGGATTTACTCCAAGAGAATGGATAATAGCTGTTTTATTATATTCGTTATATTACGAATCGAGGATCTGCTTAACAAATAACTCATTGGATACAAACAAAACACGTTAAAATAAGACGTAAAGAAAGGATGTTCCTTTCATGAGGAAAGCAACAGTAGCAATTGTAGGAAGACCAAATGTTGGGAAATCAACTATTTTTAATAGATTAGTTGGAGAACGTATATCCATAGTAGAAGATATCCCTGGTGTTACGCGGGACCGAATCTACGCTGAGGCAGAATGGTTAAATACGACTTTTAATCTCATTGATACAGGTGGAATTGAAGTAGGAGACGAACCACTATTAGTAAAAATGCGCCAGCAGGCTGAAATAGCCATTGATGAAGCCGATGTCATTATCTTTTTAGTTAATGGACGTGAAGGGATTACTGCTGCTGATGACGAGGTAGCTAAGCTGTTATATAAATCCAACAAACCTGTCGTATTAGGTGTTAATAAAATGGACAACCCGGAAATGCGCGAAAGCATTTATGAATACTACGCTCTTGGATTTGGCGAACCATACCCAATATCAGGATCTCACGGGCTAGGCTTAGGAGATTTATTAGATGAAGTTGTCCGTCATTTCCCTAAGTTGGAAATGGACGAGAAGGATGATGATACGATCTACTTTAGTTTAATTGGACGACCAAATGTCGGAAAGTCATCATTAGTGAATGCATTGCTTAATGAAGAACGGGTTATCGTAAGTGATATAGAAGGAACAACCCGCGATGCTGTTGATACAAAGCTTCATAAGGATAACCAAGATTATGTCATTATTGATACGGCAGGGATGCGAAAGCGCGGGAAAGTATATGAGTCCACTGAAAAATATAGTGTATTACGCGCTTTAAAAGCAATTGAGCGCTCCGATGTTGTCTTAGTTTTATTAGACGCAGAAACTGGGATACGAGAACAGGATAAACGAATTGCTGGTTATGCTCATGAAGCTGGAAGAGCAGTGGTTATGGTCGTTAATAAATGGGATACGATTACTAGAACTGAAAAAGCAATGAAAGAATTTGAAGCGGAAGTACGGGCTCATTTTCAATACTTGGATTACGCCCCACTCGTCTTTTTATCTGCAAAAACAAAGAAACGGTTGCATACATTACTTCCTTCCATACAATTGGCAAGTGAAAATCACGCAAAGCGGGTGCCAACAAATGTATTAAATGATGTGGTTATGGATGCCATTGCGCTGAATCCTACGCCAACTATAAAGGGAAAACGGTTGAAGGTTTTATACGCCACACAGGTGAGTGTAAAGCCACCACGCTTTGTTATCTTTGTAAATGAACCAGAATTGGTGCATTTTTCTTATGCGCGGTTTCTAGAAAATAAAATCAGGGAAGCGTTTGGGTTTGTAGGTACCCCAATAAAAATAGTTGCAAGAAAGAGGCAATAAGGAGGAGATAATATGGCGAAGGTAGCAGTATTAGGGGCAGGGAGCTGGGGCACAGCCTTGAGCATTGTACTTGCTGATAATCAGCATGAGGTGCGGTTATGGACACATCGTGCGGAACAAGCAAAAAAAATAAATCAAACGAGAAAAAATGATCAATATTTAGATGCAGTTATACCAGAAACTATCACAGCTTATTCCGATCTAAAACAGGCGATAGCAGATGTTACTGCCGTTGTATTCGTTGTACCAACTAAAGCTATCCGTGAGGTAGCTAAGCAATTAGATCCTCTTATTTCCCCTGAGATGACCATCATTCATGCTTCGAAAGGGATTGAACCTGTTACATTAAAACGTGTTTCACAAATGATCGGGGAAGAATTAACCGATTTTAAGGAAGAAGAGATTGTTGTTCTTTCTGGTCCTAGTCATGCTGAAGAAGTGGCCTTACGACAGCCTACAACTGTTACGGTCTCGTCTGTTGATCAAGATCGTGCGAAATTAACACAAGATTTGTTTATTAATGAGTCATTTCGCGTTTATACGAGCTCGGATGTGTTAGGGATTGAGCTTGGTGGTGCTCTGAAGAATATTATTGCTTTAGGTGCTGGAATCTCAGATGGTTTAGGATACGGGGATAATGCTAAGGCAGCTTTAATGACAAGAGGGCTTGCAGAAATAGCCAGATTAGGGACATCATTAGGAGCCAATCCATTAAGTTTTCTAGGCTTACCTGGTGTTGGCGATTTAATTGTTACATGTACAAGTGTGCACAGCAGAAATTGGCGAGCCGGAAATTTGTTAGGAAAAGGAAACAAATTAGATGATGTCCTTGAACAGATGGGGATGGTTGTGGAAGGAGTAAGGACCGTTAAAGCAGCTTATCAATTTGCGAAAGAACAGCAGGTAGAAATGCCGATAACAGAAGGAATTTATCAAGTATTATTTGAAGGAAAACAACCAAAGAACGTTGTTGGTCAATTAATGAACCGTACCAAACGGGAAGAAATGGATGACCTTGCTCAATTGTTGATGGAAAGGTATTCGCAATAACACGAAGTCGTCTTCTTGCATATACTGTGTTTGAGTTCACTTAGCAGGGAGGCGAATACGTGAATAATTTTCAAAAAGGCCTTTTTGACAAAATTCAACAAAAGGCAAATATTAATCCAGATGATGTATTTAAAGTGGCAGATTCTGTGAAGCATGCCGATTTTTCCGATGAGAAAACTGTACGTAAGCTGGTTCGTCACTTGAGCAAACTAGCAAATAAACCCATCTCCAAGGAAAAAGAAGATAAAATTGTTCAGTCAATTGTCAAAAATGATATGCCCATGGATATGAATTCGTTAAGTAAGATGTTTAAAAAATAAACGTACTTGGGCAAGTGAGGATGCAATCTTCCATATTCTCGCATATAATAAATCGCACAAGCATTCATAGATAGAGTTGCAGTGGATAATTATTTAGTCATGCCGGGATGGAGACAGCCCCCTTCATCTCGGATTTTTAATGTTTTACAGGTAGTCTTTTTCCACGTAACTACGCTGTTTATGTTATAATACGTGGTGCAATAAAGAATTGATTTTAGGGGTGGAGAAATCATGTCACAATCTATGCTGAACATGTATATATCATTTGCCGGTATGGCTTTTTTACTCGTTGCAATCGGTCTTATTTTCCTGGCAAGATATAAATTGACTGGCTGGTTAGCTGGAATTATTTCATTCTTCGCATACATAGCTTTAATTTTGGGGAGTCTTATCATTCTTTATATTGTATTTAGTGGTCCAACAGGTTAGGACAAGGGGGTACTATAATGACGTATAAGACATATGGAAAAATCACAATAGTTATTCTGATTACGATCCTGTTAAGTGGTTGTTTATACCCAGATGAGCAATTATCCAAAAACCAAGTTCCTAATCAAGACCAATTGGAGGCAGTTCAATCTGCAGTGGAACAATATCGGGAGCAAAATGGCGGGCTTGTGCCGATTCGTACAAAAGATAACGACACACCAATTTTCCAGAAATATTTACTTGATTTTTCCAAATTAAAAGAGGCGAATTTGTTAACAGAGATACCTGGTAACGCATATGAAAATGGAGGCGTTTACCAATATACATTAATTACGCCTGAAGACAACCCGCGTGTAAAACTAATTGATTTACGTATTTCTGAGGCAATCCGTAGTGTAAACGTAAAATTAGACATCTATCGTGATGAACATCTTTACCCACCATTTAAAGAAGAAATAGTGGATGGAATTTATACAATTGATTATGAGAAACTTGGGTTAGATGCTGCACCAACTGTAGTTAGTCCATATTCCAAGGAAAATTTGCCTATTGTCATGGATACGGATGGGAAACTCTATGTAGACTATCGAATCGACTTAAACCAAGCGCTACAGGAAGAAGACCACAATTATGGGCCAGGTGACGATATTCGATATGTGTTGGCTGATAACACACCGTTTGTACCAGTCTATTCCCTTCCCTATACAATTGAGAAAGGTGAACCAGTGTTTTTACAAGAAAATAAATAAAAGTATCATATTTGAACCCTTGAAACAATATATTGTTTCAAGGGTTTTTTTGACAACATAAGAAAGTATAAAAATTTATTGCTTTGGGATAAGGGAATAACAGAATAGCCACGTCCGGTGCAAGCGCCCAGCAACTAGGCAATTTCACGAATCGCTCTACGATAAGTTACCATCGGTTGTAGATAAGAGGAAGGCCGACTAAATACGGGCTTGCCGCTCAGGCGTCAGCATACCCCTTGTTTTAGTGGCATGGTTCCTAAAACTTTAGTTGCTTCGTTCCAGTTGCTACGTTGCTAAACGGGAGCTTACACCTTCATAAGGGCCTCTTTCCATGCTGCGTGATGATTGAAGGTAATAAATGCTTATCTAACCATAAGTGGGGGATAAATGAAGACACCCAACTGATTAAAGGACTTTATTCAACATAGCGTAAACTAATTTTGCAAGCACTCCAAATCAAACATTAATACTAATTCGCTATATAAGGTTGTTTTAGCTGGAGAGAAAAGCTATGAAGAATAGAATTATATAAGGCAGCTAGGCACTTACATGATTTAGGGACTTAGCGCTGCCCAGTTTTATTTAACTTTTACACATATTCAGGCATATTTTGATAGGACAACATCATAGACTTGTAATGTCAATTATTCATAGTTTGTGCGTAAAAAAGTAATGGAGATCGGGAGGGGATCTTTTGGAAAGAGTGGATATTTTTAATGATATTTCAAAACGGACAAATGGAGATATTTACTTAGGTATCGTCGGAGCGGTTCGTACAGGAAAATCAACGTTTATTAAAAAATTTATGGAGCAAGTTGTATTACCGAATATGGACGACGAAAGTGAACGATCACGAGCACATGATGAATTACCACAAAGTGCTGCTGGCAAAACAATTATGACTACAGAACCAAAATTTGTACCTAATCAAGCAGTTTCAGTTCATGTGGATGAAGGGCTAGATGTAAATATTCGTCTCGTGGATTGTGTAGGATATGCAGTTGAAGGTGCAAAAGGGTTTGAAGATGAAAATGGTCCGAGAATGATTCATACGCCGTGGTATGAGGAACCGATCCCTTTTCATGATGCAGCTGAAATTGGAACTAGAAAAGTAATTCAAGAACACTCTACGATTGGAGTCATTGTCACTGCAGATGGTTCGTTTGGAGAAATTGCCAGAAATGATTATGTGGACGCTGAAGCGAGAGTAGTTGAGGAATTAAAAGAGGTAGGAAAACCATTTATTATGGTTCTTAATTCACAGCGTCCAACCAGCCAAGAAACAGAACTATTACGACAAGAGTTAGTTGACAAATATGATATTCCAGTGTTGGCAATGAGCATTGAATCCATGACAGAGCACGATGTTACTAACGTTTTGCGGGAGGCATTGTACGAATTTCCGGTGTTAGAAGTAAATGTGAATTTGCCAAGCTGGGTGATGGTATTAAACGAAGATCATTGGCTAAGAAGAGGGTATCAGGAAGCTATACAAGATACGGTGAAAAACATTAAACGTTTACGAGATGTGGACCAGATTGTTGGAGAATTTTCAGCTTATGATCATATTGACCAAGCGAGATTGGCAGACATGGAAATGGGTGAAGGGATAGCTGAAATTGATTTACAAGCCCCAGACCACTTATACGACGAAGTATTAAAAGAAATTGTAGGCGAAGAGATTAGAGGCAAAGACCATTTACTACAACTTATGCAAGATTTTGCACATGCTAAAAGAGAGTATGATCAAGTATCCGGTGCATTGCAAATGGTCAAGCAAACTGGTTATGGAATTGCTGCTCCCGCTTTGGAAGATATGATTTTGGATGAGCCTGAGATTATTCGCCAAGGGTCTCGATTTGGGGTTCGTTTAAAAGCTGTCGCTCCATCGATTCACATGATCAAAGTGGAAGTTGAATCCGAGTTTTCGCCAATTATCGGAACGGAAAAACAGAGCGAAGAGCTAGTTCGCTATTTAATGCAAGACTTTGAAGAAGATCCACTATCGATTTGGGAATCAGATATTTTCGGGCGTTCACTAAGTTCCATTGTTAGGGAAGGCATACAGGCAAAAATTGCCCTCATGCCAGAAAATGCGCGCTACAAACTAAAAGATACCTTGGAACGAATTATTAACGAAGGATCTGGTGGCTTAATAGCTATTATACTATAGCAGCTGTATGTAGCTGCTTTTTATTTTTTCCAAAAATAGTTTACTGGTCTCATTTAATTTCATCATCATATCAGCAACCAGCTTAGGTAGATTTAAAAACAAAGTGATATAAATAGTAGCCCTCAAAAAAAATCAATGATGAAGGGCTTAGCTTCGTATTGCCTTTAGCCAAGGGTATTTTCATACAAAAGTATACGGATATAACGGAATAGCTACGTCTGGCTTAAGCACCCAGCAACTAGGCGACTTCACGAATCACCCTACGATAAGTCATCATCGGTTCGTGGTTAAGAGGAAGGCCGACTAAAAACGGGCTTGCCGCCCTACGTCGGCATACTCCTGTTGCAGGAGCATGATTCCTAACTTTAGTTGATTCGCTCCAGTCGCTACGTTGCTAACCGGGCGCCTTGCGCCTTTGTTCAAAGAGAAGGAGGGAAACGGCGGTCATGGTTTCTTTTTACTCCTAATTTATGCAGTGAATAGATGACTAATGACAAAATTTGCATCGATAAACATTTATATACCGTACACGTAGTTTTGGGCTTGTGATCGATCATCTTTATCGTATAAATATTCCAACATTCCCCTTTTATTGCTACTCTGTTCTGAGGTGAACATACTTTTTAAAAAAATTTAATAGAAAACGGCAGGATATTTACTAGTTGTGTCGTATACCTATTAATATAGCCGAGTATTGTCTCTAAACATGATTCTAACAAGGTTTCTGTGATAAATGGGATTATCTGCCAATTTTATTATAAAAATTCATGAAAACTGAAAGAAATAAGAAAAAATTGGGGGGAAACTGTTGAATTTTGTTGCAAACTCGGTTAAGATAAGCCATGTCACAGTTGAATTATGTGACATGAAGTATAAAAACTGGCAAAATGGTGAACAAATGATGATAGCTTCTTTTTAATTTGTTCCAATGTCGATTGATGATAAATGGGAGGAGGTGAATGTCATGAATAAAACAGACTTAATTAATGCTGTAGCTGAAAAAAGCGAACTTTCTAAGAAAGATGCAACGAAAGCAGTTGATGCAGTATTCGAATCTGTCATGGATTCACTTAAAAAAGGTGAAAAAGTACAGTTAATCGGATTCGGTAACTTTGAAGTGCGTGAGCGTTCTGCTCGTAAAGGTCGTAATCCTCAAACAGGAGAAGAGATCGAAATCCCAGCAAGCAAAGTTCCTGCATTTAAACCAGGTAAAGCCCTAAAAGACATTGTAAAATAACTATTTTACATAGGGCCTAAGAAAGGATACGCGTTTTGCGTATCCTTTTTTAATAAGATAATGAGGTGCTTGTAGATAACGAAATAACCGAATAGCCATCGTCCAGCAACATGCGACTTTAGAAATGCCCCCTCCAATAAGGCCTCATCGGTTCGTGGCTAAGAGGAGGACCGACTAAAAACGGGCTTGCCTCCCAGACGTCGATATACCCCTGTTTTAGTGGCATGATTCCTAAAACTTAAGTTGGTTCGTTCCAGTTGCTACGTTGTTAACCGGGCGCTCCGCTCTTTGTTCCGTAGATGGCATTTCTACAGTATGACGCACATGTAGCGGCATCTTGAACCAGCGTTAAAAATGACAAAACTAACAAGATGTTAGGTCCTGTTTAACGAGAGCTAGTATAATTTTTGATTAAAAAACTATTTTGAACATACGAAAGGAATGCTACTAATCATGGATAAACCAAGTGTTTCATCTGACTTTTTCGTCATCAAAGCATTAGAAGATGGCGTACAAGTAATTGGATTGACGAGAGGAAACGATACCCGTTTTCATCATTCGGAGAAACTGGATCAAGGAGAAATTATGATTGCCCAGTTTACAGAACATACATCCGCCGTTAAAGTACGAGGCAAAGCCTTCATTCAAACGAGCCACGGCGAAGTTGAAAATAAGTAAGCCATCCATTTGGAAGTTTTTATACTCCAAGTACCTACATATGGGAGAACTAGTAGTTTCATCCACTGCTATTCGAAATGATCTAAGCTTCATTTTACTTTTTATCCAGATTGTTTGATTATTGATTAGCCATAAATTATGCTATAATAGCTAAAGCGAATAGATTGGATGAAGGGTTCAGGTGATTTTTCTTGAATACGTCAACAATGGACATACATTACCTAAAGACAGAAATAGAAACGAAAATAAAGCACTCTTATTTGGAAAAATATATGGACAAGCCCAACATCGATGAAGGAAAGATGCGTTTATTGATTGAAATAATCAACCATTGTTCCTTACCTGAATCCCGTAAGCAAAGATATATCTTAACAACAATGCTTGTTCAAATGGCTTTGGACACACATGACAAAGTTCCAAGTTTGACATCTGAAGAAGAGGAAGAGGATGTCAAATTGCAAAAACAGTTACATGTACTTGCTGGTGACTATTATAGTGGACTCTATTATTTAGTGTTAGCTGAAATAAACGATTTTGATTTTATTCGGTTGCTTGCATCAGCTATTAAAGAAATTAACGAGTATAAAATGACACTCTATTATAATGAGATAGATTCCTTAAAGCACTACATGCATGTACGGAATGTTATCGATACACGTTTAATCGTTCAAATTGCCTCGTTTTTTAGTGTCCCAAGCTTGGGGGGAATTGCAGAAAAATGGTTATATATCATCAAGCTAACGAACGATATGGACCAAATTAAAGCAAATGAAATAAAGTTAAATCCTTGGATAGAAAGTATTACAAATGGGGATGCATTGATCAAACAGCTTACAGAATTATTGTATCGGGTGGAAAATGAAATAAGTCAATTACCGGCGATTTATCACAGTTTTTCACATTACTTATTAACGGAGCTCGCTTCTGTAAGAAAAACATATTTATCTAGTATGGGGGAAGAAGGTTAAGCTATGGCACAATCATCAAAAGAAGAACGTGTCCATCACGTGTTTGAAAAAATATATTCCAAATACGATTCCATGAATTCTATTATTTCATTCCAACGCCATAAAGCATGGAGAAAAGACGTTATGAAACGAATGAATGTACAGCCTGGAACAAACGCTTTAGATGTATGCTGTGGAACAGGAGACTGGGCATTGGTAATGGCAGAGCAAACTGGAAATACTGGAAAGGTTACCGGCCTAGATTTTAGTGAAAATATGCTTTCCGTTGCGAAAAAAAAACAACAAGAACTAAAAATAGAGCAGGTACATTTTATGCAAGGAAACGCAATGGAACTTCCTTTTGCAGATAATAGCTTTGACTATGTAACTATTGGCTTTGGTTTACGGAATGTAGCAGACTATATGACCGTACTAAAAGAAATGTATCGTGTCGTAAAGCCTGGGGGGAAAGCGGTTTGCCTGGAAACATCGCAGCCTACCATACCTGTTTATCGGCAATTATACTATTTTTACTTTCAATATATTATGCCTTTGCTCGGAAAAATAATCGCCAAAAGTCAACAGGAATACGCATGGTTAAATGAGTCTGCCCAAGATTTTCCTGATAAAAAACGACTGAAGCAGATGTTTATCGAGGCAGGGTTTACCAATGTTCAAGTGAAAAGTTATACTGGCGGTGTAGCAGCAATGCATATGGGCGTAAAAGAACCGAATAATGAATTAAGTAAATATTAAAGGTGACATTCATGAAATTAGCTAGAGCTTATGGATATTTAAAAAAAGACTTAAATGAAATCGAACAGACGATTAATGATGTGGTACAAGCAAAGCATCCTGTGCTACGCCAAGCTTCTACACAATTACTGCGAGCAGGCGGGAAACGAATTCGCCCTGTATTTGTGTTATTGGCAGGTCAGATGGGGGGGTATGACTTGGAGCGTCTAAAAACCGTTGCTGTGTCATTGGAACTCATTCATACTGCAACATTAGTGCATGACGATGTGATCGATGATGCTGATATACGAAGAGGAAAGCCCACTATACGAAAAACCTACGGGAATCGGGTAGCCATGTACGCTGGTGACTATATATTGGCTCGGGCGTTAGAGGAAATTACCCTATTACAAGATCCGAAAATACATCGTTTATTATCTAAAACAATTGTAGAAGTGTGTAAAGGCGAAATCGAACAAATTAAGGATAAGTTTGATGGAAGTCAGGGGCTTCGCAATTACTTGCGACGAATTAAACGTAAAACAGCTTTACTTATAGCAACAAGTTGTAAGTTAGGTGCTATTGCTTCTGGACTTACAGAACAAGAAGCGCATAAATTATATCGATATGGCTACAATATTGGCATGTCTTACCAAATCATTGATGACATTCTAGATTTTACAGGATCTGAAAAAGAATTAGGAAAGCCTGCAGGGAATGACTTATTACAAGGAAATCTAACCCTTCCTGTGTTTTTAGCAATGAAGGATCCCGTTCTTGAAAGGAAGATTACAGAAAGTTTACAAGCTGACCCTTCCACTCGCGAAGCACGCTTGAATGAGGTTGTGGAAAACATAAAAGAAACAGATGCAATCAGCGAATCGTATTGTTTAAGTGATTGGTTTTTAGAAAAAGCGCTAAAGCAATTGGAAGGATTTCCTGATAGTCGTCCAAAACAAACATTATTACAAATTGGTAAATATATCGGCAAACGTCGAGCTTAATTTGTTTTTTTTACATAGGTTTGATAAAATTTTATCGGCTAGATAAATACATAAGGTGAGGGGTTTTGTAACATGGAAAAAACATTCTTGATGGTTAAACCAGATGGTGTTCAACGTAACCTAATCGGAGATATCGTTAGTCGATTTGAAGCAAAAGGTTTTAAATTAGCTGGAGCAAAGCTGATGGCCATTTCAACCGAATTAGCTGAAAAACACTATGCAGAACATAAAGAACGCCCTTTTTTTGGAGAACTGGTGGAATTTATTACGTCTGGACCTGTATTTGCCATGGCTTGGGAAGGTGAAAATGTAATCGCAACCGCAAGAGATATGATGGGCAAAACTAATCCAACAGAAGCATTACCTGGAACGATTCGCGGAGACTATGGAATGACTGTTGGAAAGAATATTATTCACGGCTCTGATTCTGCTGAAAGTGCTGAACGAGAACTTGCTTTATTTTTCAAAGCTGAAGAGCTAATTGGTTATACGAAACAAGATGCTACTTGGATTTACTAACATGAAAGCTTTTGAAATTGCCGTGAGTGTATAATCCTCACGGCAGCTTCATGTTTGCACAGATGTTATATTGAAAGAGGGGGAAGCATTGGACAAAGATTATACCCAGTTTATTGCTAAAGTTAAGACGAAACTAGGCATTGATTTACATTTGTACAAAGAAACACAAATGAAACGGAGGCTAACATCACTACGAAATAAACGGGGCTATAAAGACTTTGCGAGCTATTATCGCGCATTGGGCCAAGATAGAAGGTTGCTAAACGAATTTGTTGATCGTTTAACGATTAATGTATCCGAGTTTTACCGTAATCCGATACGATGGGAAGTCTTACAAACATCCGTTCTTCCAAAGCTAGTAGAGCAGGCACCGTTTACAATTTGGAGTGCGGCATGCTCGACAGGTGAAGAACCATATAGTGTTGCAATGATGCTGGCAGAACATTTTCCAAACGCCTCCTATCGAATCATCGCTACAGATATCGATGAAGCTGCGTTAGACAAGGCAAAGCAAGGGATTTATCAGAAGCAAGCGCTAAAGGATTTACCAGACAAATTGATTAACAAGTATTTTACTGATCAACAAGGACTTTATTATTTATCCCCTAGTATTAAACAGCGAGTCACATTTCGTAAACATAATTTGCTTGCCGATATATATCCGAACAACATGGACTTAATTATATGCCGGAATGTCTTAATTTATTTTACAGATGAAGCAAAAGAAGAAATTTACCAACGTTTTAGCCAAGCTTTGAATAAAAATGGTGTATTATTTGTCGGCAGCACGGAACAAATATTTCATCCGGAAAAATATCAATTACGTTTATTAGATACTTTCTTTTACCAGAAAGTTTAAAGGTCTTATCTTTAAGTTGTATTTATCAAATAGTAATTATTTAGCTTGTAGAAACTCTTTGGTTATCTACAAGTTTTTTAATTGTATAGGAAGGTATACAATGATGTGCTTTTATATAACGAAATAATCGAATAGCCACGTCCGGGCATGAGCCCAGCAACGATGCAACTTTAGAAATGCTTTCTCGCAAAGACCTCATCGGTTCGCCTGTAAGAGGAAGGCCGACTAAAAACGGACTTGCCGCCTAGACGTCGGCATATCCCTGTCGTAGTGACATGATTCTTTATCCCGTAAAAAGGCGTTGTAGACTTCCACGGTCTAAGAATGGAAGATGCGAGCGGAAGAAGTCGAAGCAGGAGAGAACAGCACCAAAACCCCCGATTCGTTCAAGGGCCTTTAGGTCATACCCTTGGGCTACTAACCATCAGCGGGGATGCGGAATGCCCCGGTTACTATATCCTTCGTGGATTCGTTCCATTCGCTACGTTGCTAAACGGGGTTCCCGCTCGTTTGTTCTGTACTACCAATCAGAAAGTACGTTCCTTATTCGTGCTATAAAGGAAGATGATAGCGCTTTACTTGAGTTTTTTGACTAATTCTTTATTTTTTTCAATAATTGTTGCCAAAAACATGTTAAGGTATGGTATAGTAATTAGAAAAATTCATAAAAGGAGAATGTAACGTGCGCTATCTAACAGCGGGGGAGTCACATGGAAAACAATTAACAACCATAATCGAAGGAGTTCCTTCTCAAATGCCATTAGTAAAAGAAGACATTAACCAGTCCCTGTCGCGTAGACAAAAAGGACACGGTCGTGGGAAACGAATGCAAATTGAAAAAGACCTCGTTGATATTACAGGCGGGGTAAGACATGGGATTACGTTAGGCTCGCCCATCTCATTGGTCATACATAATGATGACTTCAAGCATTGGGAAGATATTATGGGAGCAGACCCGATTGATACAGACCAAAAGATTCGTAGAGTAGTAACACGACCAAGGCCAGGTCATGCTGATTTAAACGGTGCACTTAAATATGGGCATCGTGATATTCGTAACATTTTGGAGCGATCTTCAGCTCGCGAAACAGCAGCACGCGTAGCCGCTGGAGCTGTGGCAAAAACGATGCTCAAGCACTTAGGGATTGATGTCGTTGGTTATGTGAAAGAAATTGCAGGTATTATTGCAGAGGATCAAGCAGCGTTTTCCGTTCAGGAGCGTCAGCAATTAGCGGATGACTCACCAGTTCGCGTCTTAGATAAACAAGTTGAGGGGCCGATGATGCAAGCGATTGATGATGCCAAACAAGTAGGAGATTCCATTGGCGGTGTTTGTGAAGTTTATGTCGAGGGGATGCCAGCTGGTGTTGGCTCTTACGTCCATTACGATCGCAAATTGGATAGCAGAATAGCCGGAAGTGTCATAAGCATTAATGCATTTAAAGGGGTAGAATTCGGGATAGGGTTTGAGGCAGCTAAACGAAACGGAAGTCAAGTGCATGATGAAATTGCTTGGAGCGAAGAGTTAGGTTATTATCGGACAACTAATCGCCTTGGTGGTTTTGAAGGTGGCATGACAACAGGAATGCCAATCGTCGTGAAAGGGGTCATGAAACCCATTCCAACATTAATGAAACGTCCACTTACGAGCGTTGATATCGACACAAAAGAACCGTTTAAAGCTACAGTGGAAAGATCTGATGCCTGTGCAGTACCAGCTGCTTCTGTTGTGATGGAACATGTGGTGGCATTTGAATTAGCAAAGGCATTAACAGAACAATTCACTAATGATCAATTTCCAAAGTTAAAAGAAGCTATCGAAGCATATCGAGAAGAAATCAGGTGTTTTTAATATGGAAACAGCAGAAATAAACGTTCAAGCAAGCACACATGCGTACTCCATTGTTATCGGAGAAGGGATTCGCAAGCAAACGAAGCAATATTTAACAAAAGATTACTCTTTAGTTTGGATTATCACAGATGAAAATATCGCCCCACTGTATTTATCCGATGTTCTTGAAGCATGTTCCCCTTTACAGGTACATCATACGGTTATCCCTGCTGGTGAACAAACAAAGAGTATAGATTTTTATTATCAACTACTAACAGAGGCAATTGAACATAATCTTGATCGTAATTCTTTGTTAATTGCTTTAGGTGGAGGGGTTATTGGTGATTTAGCGGGATTTGTAGCAGCCACCTATATGCGAGGAATTGATTATATCCAAATGCCAACAACAATATTAGCTCATGATAGCAGTGTTGGTGGTAAGGTTGCTATTAATCACCAGCTTGGTAAGAATTTAATCGGGAGCTTCTATGCTCCAAAAGCAGTCATATATGATGTCGAAACGCTATTTACATTAAATAAAAAAGAAATTCGCTCTGGGTATGCAGAATTAGTGAAAGAAGCATTAATCTCAGATGAATTAACTTTTAACTCATTTCTTCAAACAGAACTGCGAACTTTATCAAAAACAACTGTTAAAGAGCATATTCTTAAAGGCATCCAAATCAAAGCTCACATAGTAGAAACAGATGAAAAAGAAGCAAATATGCGAAAGTATTTAAATCTAGGACATACACTAGGGCATGCTTTAGAAGCTCAGTTAGGGTATGGAACGCTTACACACGGAGAAGCAGTTGCTATTGGTTTATTATTTGCCTTTCATGTAAGTAAATCAGTTTATAATAACCATTTACCATTTTCTGAATTGAAGCAATGGCTGAAAAGCAATAACTATCCGCTTCAACTTCATTCTGTGGAACCACAAGCAATACTTGCTAAAATGAAAAATGATAAAAAAAATGAGCAACAAAATATTCAGATGGTGTTACTAGAACAAATAGGGAAACCAGCAATAGAGTCTATTACCGATGAAGATATGCTGTATTATTTATCAATTTTTGAAAGAAAGTTGGTGAACGAGTGACAAGGGGAATACGAGGTGCAACGACAGTAGCGGAGAATCGAGCAGACTTGATTGTTGAGAATACTAGACGGTTAGTCGAAGAGATGGTGACTAAAAATAATGTATCACCAGAAGATGTTTCACATGTTTTTATATCTGTAACTAAGGATATTACGGCAGCTTTTCCTGCAAAAGGTTTACGAGAGCTTCCTGGATGGACATATGTTCCAGTTATGTGCATGACAGAAATAGATGTGCCTAAAAGTTTAAAACGGTGCATCCGTGTGATGATGATTGTAAACACAGACAAAAAGCAAACAAGTATGAACCATATCTTCCAAAATGAAGCCATTCATTTACGTCCCGATTTAGCGCGTGAGGAGGATAACACACGATGAGAGCAAAGGCCGCGTTAAAACAAATTGCCCCATACCAACAGGGGAAGCAAATTCAAGACATCAAAGCTCAATACCAAATTGAGCGAATTGTTAAGTTGTCATCTAATGAAAACCCATATGGATATTCGAAGGAAATCAAACAGTTTCTCGCTTCCTTTAAACCTGCTTTTGATATTTATCCAGATGGATATACGGCTCAGCTTAGGAAAGACCTGGCTCATAAATTAAATGTGAGCGAGTCAGAAATCATTTTTGGAAGTGGTTCTGAAGAAATCATTCAAATGATTTGTCGCACGTATTTATTTACAGGAGTAAATACAGTCGTGGCTACACCGACTTTTCCACAATATAAACATAACGCGACGATTGAAGGGGCAACAGTAAAGGAAATTCCTACTGTGGATGGTTTCCATGATTTAGCTGGCATGTTGGATGCGATGGATGCGGATACCAATGTCGTTTGGCTTTGTTCACCTAATAATCCAACTGGTACTTCGATAGCAAAACAGGACTTTATTTCATTTATGGATAACTGCCCAGAACATATTTTAGTTGTCTTGGATGAGGCGTATTATGAGTATTTAGATGAAGAGAAAGACCTGCATGTGATGGAGTGCATGCAAGAATACAGCAATCTAATTGTTTTACGAACTTTTTCAAAAGCGTATGGACTTGCTGGATTACGTATTGGCTATGGGGTCGCAAATGAAACGATTATCAATCAATTGAATGTTGTACGAGGTCCCTTTAATACCACATCGATTGCCCAGCAAGTTGCACAAATCGCACTGACAGACCAAGCATTTATTGAAGAGACGAAACGGAAAAATTTACTCGTTAAACAGGACTTTCAAGGATTCCTAGATAAGCTTGGTTGGCACTACTTTCCTTCGGAGACGAATTTTATGCTTGTAACAACGCCAACTAGCGGTACAGAAATGTTTGATTTTCTAATTCAGTACGGTTTTATCGTCCGTCCGGGTGAATTGTTAGGAATACCAAATACCATTCGTTTTACACTTGGTTTAAAGGATGATATGCAACGAATGCAAGAGTTATTCGCACTCTACCATAAACAAAACAGCTAAGGGGTTGTATAAGTGAAGCGTACAGTAACTATAGCAGGACTCGGTTTAATTGGCGCATCGATAGCAAAAGCATTAAAGCCGATAGCTGAAAATTATATTATCGGCTATGATATTCATTCAGAAACACTTCAATACGCCAAGAACCATGGAATCATTCATGAAGCGAAAGCAGATTATACTGCAGCAGTACTACAGGCTGACTATCTTATCTTAGCTGCTCCTATTTCAGAGTCAATTCGATTGCTTGCAGCTTTGGACGAAATGAAGCTATCTAAAAAATTGATAGTAACAGATGTTTCTTCTGTTAAGCAATCCATGATTACTACTGCCAACCAACTGCAAAATAAAGCAGTGTCTTTTGTCGGGGGACACCCGATGGCAGGGTCTCATAAAAAAGGGGCACAAGCTGCCAAAGCACATTTATTTGAGAATGCGATTTATGTACTAACGCCAACCGAGCGAAGTACAGAGCATGATGTTCAAGCTTTAAAGGCATTGTTGCTCCCAACACATAGTAAGTTTCTCATATTAGAAGCAGATGAACATGATGAAATGACTGGGGTTATTTCACATTTTCCGCATTTAATAGCCTCTTCATTAGTTCACCAGGCAAAACATTGGGAAAAGACACATGCTTACTTACCTAATTTGGCTGCGGGAGGGTTTCGTGATATTACGAGAATCGCATCCAGTAATCCAACCCTTTGGCAGGACATCTTCTACCATAATCGTAAGAAAATGGCACTACTTTTAGAGGAATGGATCACGGAAATGCAACACGTAAAGCTCTTAGTAGAAGAAAACAATAAACAAGACATGATTGCTTATTTAGAAACAGCCAAACAATATCGTGATGGACTTGGCACAAAGGAAAAAGGCGCCATTCCATCTTACTATGATTTATATGTCGATATTCAAGATCAGACCGGTGCGTTGGCTCATGTAACGCAATTATTGGCAGATCACGATATAAGCATTAACAATATTCAAATATTGGAAATAAGAGAAGGGATTATGGGAGCACTGCGGCTAAGTTTTGCTTCAGAAAAGTTGCAAAAAACAAGTGAACAGACACTTAATGAAGCAGGTTATGAAACAATGGTCGAAAAATAACGCTTGATAAAGGATGATAGGAAGTTGAAAGAACGAATATTACAACCGATTAACTGCCCTTTACAGGGAACCATAGAAGTGCCTGGTGATAAATCTATTTCGCACCGATCCATTATGTTCGGCTCTATAGCCCATGGAACAACAACTGTTGGTCATTTTTTAGATAGTGAAGACTGTATGCGGACAATAAATATCTTTCGGGCAATGGGGGTGACTATTGAACAGCAAGGATCAAGTCTAACAATTCACGGAAAGGGCCCCCAATCATTAACAGAACCCATTGAGCCTCTCTATTTTGGGAATTCTGGGACAACTGCAAGATTAATGCTTGGTATATTAGCTGGGTTGCCAATATTTACAACTTTGTATGGTGATATTTCTTTAACGAAACGTCCGATGAATCGTGTTGTCGATCCACTGCGTTTAATGGAAGCAAGTATTGCTGGGAGGTCACAAGGAAATTTTCTTCCTTTAGCAGTAGATGGGAGACGACTAAAATCCATTCACTACCATTTGCCTGTTAAAAGCGCCCAAGTGAAATCTGCCGTTCTATTAGCCGGTTTGTTTGCAGAAGGAACGACAACCGTTACGGAAATATCTCCAACAAGAAACCATACGGAATCGATGCTACAAGCATTTGGTGTGGAATTGAATAAAAATGGCTCTGATATTTCAATTCATGGAAAGCAAGCTTTAACAGCTACGGACATCTACGTACCTGGTGATATTTCTTCTGCTGCATTCTTTCTTGTAGCAGCTGCTATCGTTCCAGCTAGCCAACTTAAACTATTACATGTTGGATTAAATGAAACACGCACTGGAATAATTGATGTTTTATTAGCGATGGGGGCTGATTTACGTATAGAGGAAGAACAAGTAAAAGGTGGCGAACGAATTGGAAATATTGTCATCCGTTATCAGGAATTAACGGCCACAACCATTGAAGGAGAAATGATTCCAAGACTCATTGATGAGATTCCGATCATTGCGTTATTGGCTACACAAGCAGAAGGGACGACAGTGATTAAGGATGCAGCAGAACTTCGTGTGAAAGAAACAGATCGTATTCGTGCTGTAACAGAAACACTTACTAAGTTAGGGGCTAGTGTGGAAGAGACAGAAGACGGGTTAATTATCCATGGAAAGACCCAATTACACGGAAATCAAGTTCTATCTTATCATGATCATAGAATGGCTATGATGGCATCCATTGCTTCACTTGTTGCAACGAGTGAAATCGTAATTGACGACATATCTCCAATTGCAACATCATATCCTCGCTTTTACGACGATTTAAAACAAATTGTGCCATAGTTAAAAAAAGAGACGTGCAAATCAATTTATAGCTGTAGATTTGAACGTCTCTTTATTATCTCTGATAAACAAATTACCTTAAACGGATGTAGTGTGGGAATGAATAGCGGATTAAGCACTTCATGCGTATATTTTGAACATCTGCTTGTTTTCCGTTATGATAAAGACCATGATGAACGTGAAGAAAGGGAGTTCAATGTGGAAACAATCATGGAAGCTGTTCGTTTAATGGAAGCCCAGAAAACAGAAGAAGCAATCGCCTTCCTAGAGAACTATCTACCGACTGCAGATGAAGAAGAACGCTATACAATCGCAGAGCTATATTTGCAATGGGGCTACCTGCATGAAGCGAAAGCAATTTTTGAAGAACTAATCCAACAATTTCCTGCTGAAGGGGAATTAAAAGTTATGCTTGCTGACATTTATACAGAATTGGAAGATGATGAAGCTGCTATTGAGCTTCTTAATGATATGGATGAAGAAGATCCGGCTTATTTGCAGACATTAATTCAATTAGCTGATCTTTATCAAGCACAGGGGCTATTTGAAGTATCGGAACAAAAATTATTAATGGCTAAGCGCTATGACCCTAATGAAGCCATTATTGACTTTGCTTTAGGAGAGTTGTATTTTTCAACCGGAGATTATCTTAAAGCTGCCACCTATTATGAAAATATTTTGCCTAAAATGAAGGAAGTAGTAAATGTTTCCATTACTGACCGCCTAGCTGAGGCATATGCTGAAGCAGGGGAGTTTGAGTTAGCATTAACATATTATCAGGATGAAGATAGCGAAAACCCTGACTCCTTGTTTAAATATGGTTTTACGGCTTATCAAGCGGGTAGGTCAGACATTGCTAGAAAAGCATGGGAACGGGTTGTAGAGCTAGATACGTATTATCATACCGTTTATTACCAGCTTGCTTCACTTTATGAAGAGGAAGGGTTGCATGATAAAGCATATGACATATGTGAAAAAGGGCTGCAAACAGACGCATTTAATAAAGACCTTTATTTACTTGCTGGTAAGCTTGCGCATCAACTAGGGAAGGAAAAAGCAAGTGAGAGCCACGTTCGAGAAGCTGTGGCAATGGACCCTGACTATAAAGAAGCTGTACTATTTTTAATTGAACTATTAAAAAATAAGGATGATTTTAAAGGAATTGTTGACCTGCTTATCGAAATAAGAAATACAGGTGCTGAAGATCCTTTGTATGAGTGGGAACTGGCCAAAGCTTATAATGAATTGGAAGCATATAATAATGCATTAAACCATTATAATGCTGCATATAATAACCTCAAAGATGATAGTGATTTTCTGAAAGAATATGGCTATTTTTTAACAGAGGAAGGGAGGATCCAAGAGGCGATACCCATTTTTACTGCATATCTCACACAACAGCCGACAGATGATGAAATAAGTGAGTTTTTGTTCCGTTTAAAGCAATCAGATGTTGAGGAATAAATAAGAAACTATGGTATGATCGAACAACTTCTTATCTGTTGCTAATGGGACTCGCATTTTAACCGATCCAGATTATCTATGAGGAGAGGTTGTAAAGGAGAGTGAAAAATGGTGCATACTCCAGTATCTGTTGAAGATAAAAAAAGCTTTATCCAATGGTTTTTAAATCATTACCAGTTGAAAAAACGAGAAAGTGTATGGATTTTAAATTATTTAATGAATCATGAAGAATTGCTTAGTCAGCTTCATTTTGTTAGAGAAGCTAAATTTTGCCCACGGGGCATCATTATGACAAGTCAATGTTCAAGTGAAACAGCTTTTCGTTTTTATAAAAATCAACTCGTAACAACAGATGCAGAGAAGTCGTTTCATGATATTCGATTGAATAAAACAGAAGCCCTTTATCTTCAACTTAATTTCAAAAAATCATACCAAAACGCATTATACATTGCTGTATTAGAAGAAAACCCGTTTATTCCAGATGAATATTTTATAACAGCTCAGGATAAAGAAATAGCACATCAATTGCTTGAGCAATCACGTTATGAATTCCAAAAGCAGGCTCTAAATAAGCAAATCGATCAAGCTTTAGATAATATGGATGAAGAAGCTTTTCTAAAACTAGCGAAAGATCTTCAATTGTTGGAAGAGGCATTTTCGAATCAACCAAAATTGCTGAAGCAATAGGTTGATTTTTTTTGCGAGGATAGATAAGATTTAGATAAATCCATTAAAAATAGGCAAAGTGAAAAGAGAAAGGCTGGGCAGAGCAGATGAGATGGAAAAAATCAGATATGACACAATATATAGAAGCAAAAGAATACATCGATACGGTTATAATTCCCTTGATTCCTTTTCAGATGCAAAATGATAGCAGCTTAGAAGTAAATGCTTTTCAAAAGGAATGGACAACAGCTCTTGTTAATGAATTGGAGAAAGAGCTAACGGGTCGGATGATGTTACTACCACCTTATTGTTATGTAAAAACCACAGATAAGAAAGCTGAGCTTTTGCGGGTTAGTGCTTGGGTCGAAGAAGCACAACATCAGCCGTTTAGGCATGTGTTTTTTCTTACACTAGATGCCGCGTGGAAAAAACATGAGCAGGCTCTTCCTGGAACACTGTTATGGCTCCCTGGAATGAAGTCAGGTGACCTTCATTCTGCTGATATGCACAGGTTCATTCGTGATCAAGTAGAGCAGATGACTGAATTAATTCGATCCTATTGGTAATAATGTGCAAAAAGTTTATCTTGAACAAAGGTACCATCGCCCGGTTAGCAACGTAGCGACTGGAGCGAATCCACTAAAGTTTTAGCAATCATGATGAGGCACGAGCCAATGATGACTTATCGCAGGGCGATTCGTGAAGCCGCCTAGTTGCTGGGCTCATGAGTCTGAGGTGGCTTATTCGGTTATTTCGTTATGCCAAAGTAATAAATTTTTTACTTTCTTATCTTCAAAAAAGGAATAATGATTGACCGGACAAATAGTTTACGCTATCATGGTTATGTCCTAGTAATCTGAAATAATTGTATTGTCCGTGATTATTGTAAAAGAGGGGGGGAAAATCATGAGCGATAAAAAGCAGCAAGTATCCCGTAGACAGTTCTTGAACTATACGCTTACTGGGGTTGGTGGTTTTATGGCAGCAGGAATGCTGGCACCAATGTTGCGAATGGCAGTTGATCCAGTGTTAAAGGAATCGGGGCAGGGAGACATGGCAAATGTCGGTTTATCCGTTGATGATATCACTAATGAGCCTCAAAAGATTGATTGGAAGATTGATCAGGTTGATGGCTGGTATGAGTCACAAGTAAATCGATCTGCTTGGGTCTTCAAGGATGAGAACGGTGATATACAAGCCTTTTCTCCAATTTGTAAACACTTGGGCTGTGTCGTATCCTGGGGAGGAAGTGATGAATATCCTGATCAATTTTTTTGCCCATGTCATGATGGACGATACTACAAGGATGGAACAAACGTACCAGGAACTCCACCTTTGCAGCCATTGGATGTTTATGAATCAGAAGTAAGAGATGGTATTTTATTTTTAGGTGATGCAGTACCGAGAAAGGGGGCGTAATAGTTTATGCTACAGAAAATTTATGATTGGATTGATGAGCGTGCAGATATTACGCCAATCTGGCGGGATATTGCAGATCATGAAGTACCAGAGCATGTGAATCCAGCGCATCATTTTTCTGCCTTTGTTTATTGCTTTGGTGGATTAACATTTTTTGTGGTGGTAATTCAAATTCTATCTGGTATGTTCTTAACCATGTATTATGTACCAGACATCGAAAATGCTTGGAAATCCGTTTATTACTTGCAAACTGAAGTGGCACATGGACAAATTGTTCGTGGTATGCACCATTGGGGCGCTAGTGTTGTTATTGTCATGCTATTATTACATACACTACGAGTGTTTTTCCAAGGAGCTTATAAAAAACCACGTGAACTAAATTGGATTGTTGGTGTATTGATTTTCTTTATTATGCTCGGTCTTGGGTTTACCGGTTATTTATTACCGTGGGACAACAAAGCATTTTTTGCTACACAGGTTGGATTGGAAATCGCACAGCAAGTTCCGTTTATTGGTGAAGAGTTGAAAACGCTGTTAGCTGGAGATCCAAACATCGTTGGTGCTCAAACGCTTACACGCTTCTTCGCTATTCATGTGTTCTTTTTACCAGGAGCACTCTTTGCATTATTGGCAATACACTTTATTCTAATTCGTAGACAAGGTATTTCTGGACCATTATAAAAAGGAGGGGAAAGCATGCATAAGGGAAAAGGGATGAAATTTGTTGGTGACTCACGTATTGCTACCGAGAGAAAACCAAATGTACCTAAGGATTATTCCGAATATCCTGGAAGAACAGAAGCTTTCTGGCCCAACTTTTTATTAAAAGAATGGTTAGTTGGTGCGGTGTTTTTAGTTGGATTTTTATGTTTAACATTAGCTCATCCTTCACCGTTAGAAGGAATGGCTGATCCAACGAACGCATCTTATATTCCATTACCAGACTGGTACTTCTTGTTCTTGTACGAACTGTTAAAATATGAATTTGCAAGTCAAAACTATATTCTTATGGGTATCCTAGTATTGCCTGGAATAGCCTTTGGCGCATTATTATTGGCCCCATTTTTAGACAATGGACCGGGGAGGAGACCACATCAACGCCCGATCTCTGTTGGGATGATGCTTCTAGCCTTAGCTTCTGTTATCTGGTTAACGTATGAATCTGCAGCAAATGTAGATTGGGAATCTAGAGCAGAAGCTAATAAACCGATTCCTCCTGGTGAAGAGGCAGAGATCGATACAGAGCACGCGGGATACGCCGTTTATGAAAACAGCTGCTTATCATGTCATGGTGATAATTTGCAAGGTGGTGGGGCTGGACCTTCATTAATCGGTATTGATAAATCTGCCGAAGAAATTGCAACGATTGCAAAAGAAGGAATTGGGTCCATGCCACCTGATCAGTTTACTGGTACAGATGAAGAACTTGAACAATTAGTTGATTTTATCGTATCTGTAAACGAGCAATCGGAAGAATAAACGAAGAAGAGAAGCACTTTTGCCACACGATGCTGGTAAAGGTGCTTCTTTAACTGATAGAGCTTTGTAGTTGTTGGAAAAACATGGAATGAACCAGAGACTTTGGTTTTGAAAGTTTTAGAATACGTATAACTGGAACGAATGAGATGAAAAAGTAAATGTGTACGCATGGCTAACATCTGAAGCTCCGTTATTTTACATTGTAGCTCATAGTAATTTATAGTAAAACTAACTCCTCTCCTACTATGAGGGACAACCTAAGAAGACCCAAACAAAGAGTCAATAGCGGTTCTGTTCAGAACCCATTAGGTCATGCCTTTAAGGTTTTTTGGTGATGGAGTGAAAATTTAATTGACCTCTAATGTTCTGCAATTTGTACTATTGTGTTAAAGCTGTGTTAGAAAAGGGGTAACATTTTGATTAAATACATATTGTTAGATAAACGTTTCCTATTTTTATTATTCTTAATCAACTTAGCCGGAACCATTTATGGTTATATGTGGTATGAATCACAATTATCACATACCGATCCGATTTTTTTTGTTTTTGTTCCGGATAGTCCTACTGCCAGTTTGTTTTTTACCATTTTCTTATTATTTTTTATCTTTGGTAAACACATTCCATACATAGAAGCTTTGGCTATTGTTACATTATTTAAATATGGTGTTTGGGCAGTAGTAATGAATTTGCTCACTTTGTCTATAGAGGGATCGTTAAGCTGGCAAGGTTATATGTTAATGACTTCACACGGGGCTATGGCAATTCAGGGGTTGCTCTATGCTCCTTACTATCATTTACGTATGAGGCATATCGTTTTTGCAGCTGTCTGGATTTTCCATAATGATGTAATTGACTATGTATTTGAACAAATGCCTGTATATTCATCATTAGCTTCTTATTTGAACGAAATCGGCTACTTTACATTTTGGCTTAGTATCCTTTCTGTTGCGATAGCTTATTATCTTACAATTGGAATACAAAAACGAAAATGAGGATAAGGATTTCTCTTTTGTTATATCATGAGTGACCTCTTCATACATTAGTATAAGAAGAAAAAATGGGGTGGTCTCTATGAATAAAAACAGACTTTCGTTCGTGCTAACTTTTGGGGTAATCATAGGGATAATTATATATGCTATCGCGCCTAAAACGATCCAAGCAAATGTTCATCAGGCAGCACAACCAGTAATAGAACAAAAGGGTCAATTGTTTCCATTCATTTGGATTGTACTTCTTGTAGGTGGTTGTATTGGCATTACATTAACTTATGTAAGTTGGAGAAAATATAGAGGAGAAAAGAAAAACAAACAAGATAAAACAGTTGACTAATGCGCCATTTTTGACTAAAATTGACCTTAATAACAAGGAGGAATGAACATGTTTGGTGGATTGGGAAGTTACTTAATTTACGTAGCTTTATTGCTTATTATCCCCATTTGGGCTAGCACAAATGTAAAAAACACGTATAAAAAATATATGAAAAAACCAACCTCTTCGTATATGACGGGCGCGGAAGTAGCGCGTAGAATTCTTGATGAAAACGGATTATACGATGTTGCGATACAGGAAACTAAAGGGATGCTTTCCGATCATTATGATCCAAGGAAAAAAGTAGTACGTCTGTCCAGTGATAATTACCATGGACGTTCGATGGCCGCTTCTGCTGTTGCGGCGCACGAAGTTGGACATGCTATTCAGGATGCGGAAGAGTACGCATTTCTACGCTTTCGAAGCGCGCTCGTTCCGGCTGCGAACTTTGGTTCCAATTTTGGAGTGATCTTGCTATTTATTGGTATAATTTTTGGCATGACACAATTATATTTACTTGGAATTGTTCTGTTTGCAGCAGCTGTATTGTTCCAGCTGGTTACATTACCTGTAGAATTTGACGCTTCCAACCGAGCGATGACACAGTTGGTGTCCTCGGGAATTATTCGAAATAATGAAGAACGAGACACGAAAAAAGTTTTAAATGCAGCCGCTATGACGTATGTGGCAGCAGCGCTTGTGGCATTAGCAGAACTAGTTCGATTTATTTGGATGTTTGCTGCAAGTAATGAATAGTTTAAATGAGCTAATTGTAAAAGGGTGGCGTATCGCCATCCTTTTTTGAAAGATAAGAAAGTAAAAAATTTATTACTTTGGCATAACGAAATAACCGAATAAGCCACGTCCGGCGCAAGCGCCCACCAACTAGGCGACTTCACGAATCGCCCTACGATAAGTCGTCACCGGTTCGTCACAAAGAGGAAGGACGACTAAAAACGGGCTTGCCCGGCGTCGGCATGATCCCTGTTTTAGTGGTATGATTCCTTTATCTTTAGTGGATTCGTTTCATTCGCTACGTTGCTAAACGGGCGGCCCGCGTCTTTGTTCAATGTTTATCTTGAATATAAGGTGCCATACAAGTCCCGCTAAAAGAAAGTGGAGGATATTAAAAAGACGAACTGAAAGATAAGGACCCCATTCGATCAAGGTTCTTTAGGTCATACCTTTGCAGTACCAACCATCTGTGGGAATACAAAAATACCACTGATTGAAGGTTCTTTTTACATAGCCTAAACACCATTGGATTATCGAGGATACATTTTCGTCAACTTCGAATGGGATTTTTATTCTCATCCAGTGTAAAGCCTTCACCAGCTACGTCATGAACCGTACTAACAGCTACGAATGCGTGCGGGTCGATGGAATGAATAATATTTTTTAAGCGGACAATTTCATTTCTTGCGACTACGCAATATAATACATCTCGCTTGTTTCCAGAATAGCTTCCCCTTCCTTCCAACACCGTAACACCACGATCCATATCTTGTAAGATAGTTGTCGCAATTTTATCACTTTGGTTAGAAATGATAGTTGTTCCTTTTGCAGAATAAGCACCTTCTTGGATAAAATCAATCACTCTAGCTCCAATATAAACAGTAACTAAGGTATACATTCCCTGTTTTAAATCTAAAATGGCAAACACAGATGTTATAATAACAATAAAATCAAACAGAAACATGGTCTTTCCCATACTCCAGCCTATGTATTTATGAGCAAGTCTGGCAATAATATCGACGCCGCCAGTAGTTCCTCCATACCGAAAGATAATCCCTAATCCCACACCGATAAAAATACCAGCAAATAAAGCTACTAACGTCATATCTGATTCTAGGTGGATTGCAAAAGGTTTGATTTGAAAAACACTTAAAAATAAAGACACGGCTGCAGTACCAATAATGCTATAGATAAACGTCGTTCTGCCTAGAAATCTCCACCCAATTAAAAACATAGGGATATTCAGTAATATGTTTGTTACAGCAGGATCAAAGCGCCATAAAAAATATAATAGCAAAGTTATCCCGGTAAATCCACCTTCGCCCAAATTATGTTGCATATTGAAATGAACGATTCCAAAAGAAAATATTGCCGCGCCTAATAGTATAAATAATATATTTTTAATGTGTAAATGAAACAAAAATTTTCCTCCTTTCATATACAATGGTTTACAGCAATAGTCTAATCACCTTAGCAATTAGCTTCTTTTAGTATATATAAATTATTCACAAAGTAAAATAGTTGTAATTAAGCTCTTAATAATCGAATTTTATTTTATCCATTGACACTAGCGTTGCATAAAAAGTAATGCTTCAAGTCAAGCGCTAATTATCCATTTGAGGCATAGATGACATAATTTTC
>NZ_QWLJ01000027.1 GCF_009917385.1 Roseburia sp. 1XD42-34
TAACAGATATGTTTAACAAGTAACAAGAACTACGAGAAAAGGTATTCGGTTATTTACACAAAATTATTGACAGTCCCTTTCATTAATTAAAAATAGTTATATACCTAAAATAAAACATGACAATACTTCATACATAGTCCTATTACCCAAGTACGTCTAGAACGTTACTATCTGTAAAATCTTCAATACCATGTATTTCTTGTGAATCTTTTTCATTAAAATATAATTCATCCAAGATACTTTTCATAATTGGTTTGTGCTTTTCAAAAATACCTTCTCTTAGTTCATTATAAGCCTTCTCTTTTTTACCCTTATCTATATTAATAGAATATTGTTTATCAATATACAATTCATTTAGGTCTCTCAAAAAATCTCTAAATTTAGAATTTATTAATAAAACCACATCATCCCCATTATGATTTTTTCTATTTGTTATTTTAAAAACTTTATTTAGAGATTGCAGAACCTCTACCATTGTATCCCTTTCATTGATAATATCATTTTTGCAATATAGCCAGTCCAAAGACACATCAAACATTTCTGATATGGTTAATGCTTGATCTATTGGTATTTGTCGTTCACTCTCATATTTTTTTATTGTTGCAAGTGACAGATTTAATTTTTCGGCTAATTGTTCTTGAGTAAGATTTTTCATTTTTCTCAGTTCACTTAGGTTATTTTTCATATAAACCCCCATAAATAATATATTTACATCAAGGTGATACATATAGTATACCTTGATATAAATATATTACAAAGAGCATTGTGAAATGTATCATTCGAAATACTACTAGTCACTTATAAACACATTGGTTTTCTTATAAAGTTATAAATAGTTAGCGCTAACTTAAAAAACTTATAGAAAGAAGGAATTTACAATGCCAATTGCAAATGCATGGGTTTTTACTGAAACCAACTTCAATGCAGAAGAATTTTTAACTAACACACACAATCTTTTTAGATTAGTATCACAACGACCGTACACAAGTAAGAAAGATCCTAGTGAAAGTGGAGTAACATTAACTTTATTAATCACTAAAGATGATACGGAGTATGGAATAGACAAAAAAAGTGGTTTAGAACGTGACAACAATGTCCTAAATACGTTTGATGTAACTGTGCTTAATAATAAAACTTCTATTAATGTAAAAAAAGGCGAATACGTGAAACTTATTAATTACATTCCAGAGAAATCCTTTGTTATAGAGTTTGATTTGATTTTAAGATTTGAAGATGTTGAAAAAGTAAATGTCAAGACAAAGTAAAAAAATTAGTACAAGTAGAATCCAGAATGGGATCTATCTATACACAACACTTATCTTTCTTATAATAATCAAATTAATCATCTTAGTTGTAGACAATTTATTTGAAATAGGGGTTACGAAGTACAGTAACCCCTATTTTATAACCGTCATCGCTTCAATAATTATAATACAAGCTTTAACTTGGATGATAAGAAATAAGGGTTATAAAGGGATAAAGCATGCCTTAATCCACTATTCTACTGTACTGAATTTAAGAAGAGCTTTTTTAGATTCAAAATACTATAACATTAGATTTCGCCTTAATAAGAAAATAGCACAGCTACCAAGAATTAAAATTGAATTTGAAAAGGGTTTATCAATCGGTAAATTATATATTGAAAACATTCATATGGAAAAAGATATAAGTGCCAGTAATATATCGATTGCATTAAATAGATATGTTGTAGAAAGAAGTTATTTATCAAGAGATGAAAAATATTATATATTCGATATTTTTGAAAGCAACATTAATCGCCAACTTATTTTTCAAAGTTCAGATGAATTACGAGAGCATGCATTAGATTCAGATGAACAACATCTATTCATAGATAAATTTACAAGTATACCAATGCATAGTTCATTATTTGTTGGACAAACAGGATCTGGGAAAACATATGCACTGTATTCCTTGATTCTTCAAATGCTACTCAAAAGTGAAAAATATAAACTCTATTTTGTAGATCCAAAAAACTCGAGTCTATCTGTTATGGGAGAAAAGATAACTGTTCAAAATACAGCTTCAAACTTCAATGATATTGTTAATTTATTAAAAAAATTTATTGATTTAATGAATCAATCTAAATTTGAATTAAAAGAGAAGCTTGGCACAAAACTTGAAGCTACATATGCTGATTTTGGATACCCCTCACACGTTTTAATCTTTGATGAGTTTGCTAGCTTTCAATCCCAATTACAATCAATGGAGAAGAAAAAACGAGATGAGGTAATGTCTTTAATTTCACAAGTAGTTTTAGAAGGACGACAGCTAGGTTTCTTTATCTGGTTTGTTATGCAGAAATCAGATTCAAACTTAATACCAACTTATATACGCGAAAATCTTCCAGTAAAGTTTGTGATTGGTAGTGCCGAGAAGCAAACATACGTAACAGCCTTCGGACCAGGAGTGGATATTAAAGAAAAGGATTTCCAACTAGGTGAAGGACTTTTCGTTTGTCCTTTAATAGCAAACCAACCAAAAATTTGTCACTTTAGTTATTTAGACTTCAATATTCTAAATGCTGTGGAAGATTTAAATGAGTAAGCGGGGGTTATGTAATAACCCCCGCTCCAAAACAAATAAACTGCTTACTAAAGGCTGTTATAGCAGTGTTTATCGACTTAAAAAGAGTGGTTTCTTGTTAGATGTTCAAGTTGATGAGTTTACATTAGTTTTACAAGCAACAAAAAGACCTTCTTCCATTGAAACATGGCCTAGTCTAGCAAACTCTTTAATTTATGAATTTACCAGGTTATCAAACATTGAGTTAATACTTGGTGAATTAGTGAATTCTGCTGATTCGCTACCAAAGGGATATTCACATGGGTTCTCTTGTAAAAATGTACCATACTATTTTTCAATTGCTTATCATACAGATTTTATCCAAATGGGGGTTTGTATAAAGTTTTCTGCGCATGCTTGGATGAAATACAGGGAACAGTACGAGGTTCTTTTTAATCGTTCAATACAAATACATCAATTCATATCGAATATAGATAATAATGTTTTATATTCCTCAAGACTTTCACGAATCGATATTGCAATTGATTTTATTGATGAAGATATTTCAGTTAATACTATTTATAATCAACTATCTAAAAAGAACCAAATTGTTAAGACTTCATCTGGTAGACGAAATTTATCTAGTTTATCAGCATTAACCAAAAACAATGAAACCTCTACCTTTTATCTAGGTACAAAAGGAAAAAATATAAAAGCATTACTACGAGTTTATGATAAGAAGAAAGAACAAATTGAAACGATGGGAGTTCACTATCAAGAGTCTCTTCAATATAATAATTGGATAAGATTCGAAGCAGTGTTTAAAGGTTCATATGCACACGATGTATCTGCTAAATTAAAAAACATTAAAAACGATATAAAATTAAAAAACTTACTTGTTTCTGCTTTAACTGATCGATATCTTTTTTATTACGCAAAGTCCAATAAGTTAACAGTGTATAGCAAAAGGATGCTTAGTTTACTCGAAAAACAAACTTTTATGTTCAGCTCTCCATCACCACGAATGAACTTATTAGAACAATCTCAGCAACATATCTTGAATGGTTCTGGTTTATTTCCATATTTATTTAAGGTTCGTGATATATGGGGAGAAAAAGGATTAAATAAGTGTATAACATTTCTTCATAATGAATTTAATAATTATGAGCCAAACGATGATGTTATGTTATGGCTCAAAAAATATTCCGACATCTATATAGAACAAGGATATCCATTCAAATAATAATATTTTCATGTAAAAGGAGATGATACTTTATGAAAGCTATGCCAAGATTTGATATCCACCCTTATTTATTAACTCGTCAACAAGCGGCTGAATTTTTAGGGGTTGATCCAACATCATTCGATAAATATATTCGTTCTAATGAATCACTTGAGAGATTTATGGTAGGAAAACATGAACGATATACAATGAAGTCTTTAATTAACTTTATCGAATCACAATCTATATAATGTTTTGACAGTTGATATTATGCTAGTTACAGAATACAATACAAGTGTATTCAACTAGCATCTATCAACTTATTTTATGAAGGGAATTGATAGTGTGGCTAGTATTGTAAAACGTGGTAAATCATACAGAGCACAAGTTTCACTGTATAAACACGGACAGCATAAAAAACTCTCTCAAACATTTACAACTAAAAGAGAAGCGAGACTTTGGGCATTAGAAATGGAGCTGGCAAAAGGTGAAGGGAAAGAACTTGCATATAGAACAACCTCATTTGCTGATTTATTTGAAAATTGGATATACCTCGTAAAAGTAAATGATGTAAAAGAAACAACATTCCAAAATTATGTTCGTGCTTTAGGAATTATCCGTAACCTGTTCGGGGATATTCAATTAAAGGATTTGAACGATATTGTTGTTCAGAAGAAAATTGATGAATATGCAAAAACACGTTCGCGAAAAACAACGCATGAAGTTCTTCTAAAGATAAAAACATCTTTACGTGATGCATATGCTCGTGGCTATATTGCAAATGACTTTGCACCGTTAGTAAAAACACGTGGTATCGATCCACCAAAGCGAAACAAAGCATTATCGATTACAGACTTTAAAAAGCTTCGTAATCACGTCCTACAGCATTCAGATAACGAATTTAATACATTGGTATTACTTGCACTAGAAACAGGAATGCGACGTGGAGAATTACTAGCAATCCGACCTGACAGCCTTTATGAGTACGGTATAAAAGTCAGACATTCAATCAGCCCTACTTCTGACGATACTTCATTAAAAACTCAAAATGCAAAACGTGATGTATCTATTAACAAAGAAGTGTACGAGATTGTTCGTCAGATACCCGTGAAAAAGAATGGTTACATTTTTAACTTCGAAGGATTTAAGCAAGCGGAGATGTTAGCGAAATTGCTAGAGGACTTGGGAATTGAAAAAACAACCTTCCATGGCTTACGTGATACACATGCATCATTCTTGTTTGCACAAGACATTGATATCGCTTATGTATCACAAAGGTTAGGACATATAAACATTCAAACCACTCAAAATTATTATCTGGAATTAATGCCAGAAAAAAAGCACCAGCAAGATGCTGATGCTTTAAATCTGTTAAGTTCTTTATGAGGTTCAAGCTGATTTGAACCAACTTGAACCAAAAACCCTTTGTAAACGTTGATACAATAAGAAATTGATTAACGTTTTGAGAACTGAGGTGCACGACGTGCTTTTTTAAGACCGTATTTATAACGTTCTTTCATACGAGCATCACGAGTTAGGAAGCCCTCTGTTTTTAGAGCGCTACGATACTCAGGATTAGCTTCTAGTAATGCGCGTGCTACTCCGTGGCGAATAGCTCCTGCTTGACCAGTGAAGCCACCACCATGAACGTTAACAATAATGTCATATGTTCCTTGTGTTTCAGTTGCTACAAGTGGTTGGTTTAAAATTAACAACTGTGTTTCATATGGGAAATAATCGGCTGCGTTACGACCGTTAATGGTAATGTTCCCTGTACCAGGTATTAGACGTACGCGTGCAGTTGATTTTTTACGACGACCTGTGCCATAGTATTGTACTTGTGCCAAAATGTTTTACCTCCTTTTAGTTACCCACGAAGCTCATAAACTTCTGGTTTTTGTGCTTGATGATTGTGTTCAGCGCCTCTGAATACGTGAAGCTTCTTAGCCATTCTGCGACCTAGAGGACCTTTAGGAAGCATTCCGCTAACTGCCATCTCTAGCATACGCTCAGGGTATTTTGTACGCATTTCGTATGCATTACGTTCTTTTAAACCACCTGGATAGTTGGAATGGCGGTAATATTTCTTGTCTGTTAATTTGTTACCAGTTAATTCGATTTTCTCTGCATTAATGATAATAACATGGTCACCAGTATCTGCATGTGGTGTGTAAGTTGGTTTATGCTTTCCGCGAAGGATCGCAGCAACTTCACTTGCTAAACGACCTAATCGTTTGCCTTCTGCATCAACAACTAGCCATTTGCGTTCAATATTATTTTCATTTGCCATGAAAGTTGTGCGCATGTGTCTTTCCCTCCAAAATGTTCATATTAAATTTCTGTTCGTTCGTCTATTTCAACATAATTAGTTTCCGGGGCTAATCATGGTTTAGAAATAAAATGCCATAGATCATAATACACCAAATAGTACTAATATGTCAAGGTTTATCCGCTTCGAACTCTTCAACTTTTACAATAGTAAATCGATCTTACCCATAAGCCATTTTTCAATACGTCACACGCCACAAATAGAGGCCTTGTGCGGGCACTGTTTCGCCTACTGCCCGTCTATCCCTTTTTGACAACAAATCGTTTATATCAGCCGGATTACGTCTTCCCTGTCCTATATCTAATAATACACCTACTATGATTCGTACCATATTGTACAAAAAGCCACTTCCACGGAAAATAAATTCCATTTCCGATCTGTTCTTTTCACAGGATACTTGATAGAGTGTTCGTTGCTTGCTCCCTCTCGTTGTCGCTTTAGCGGAAGAAAAAGTAGTAAAATCATGCGTTCCCTCCAAATAACGGCATGCAGCTTGCATCGCCGATAAATCCAAAGCATACGGGAAAAAGTAAGTGTAATTGCGTTTAAATACATCTGGTTCCTCTTTATGGTAAACATAATAGCGATATTCCTTTTCAACTACATCATATCGGGCATGAAATGTATCTGGTACTGTCTCTACCTGTTTCACATATACATCATCAGGAAGCAACGTATTCAATGCTTGCTTCCAGTTGTATAAAGGGATGCTATAGGGCGAATCAAAGTGAATCGTCTGCCCTTTTGCGTGAACACCTGTATCTGTTCGGCCTGAGGGATGAATACGTATCGACTCCCCTTTATGCATTTTTAGTAAGGCGTTTTCTAATATCCCCTGCACCGTTCTTTTCCCAGGCTGGATTTGAAAGCCGGAGAAACCAGAACCATCATATTGAAGTGTACATTTTAATCGTTGCATGTTTTTGCAGCCTTTCTTCATCTAGTTCCTTGTGATTAATAATCCAATAATGACAATTACAAACAAAAGATATATCCAAACATCCAGCTTACTTAATTTTAATTCACGCAACTTGGTTCTGCCTTCGCCGCCTTGATAGCCTCTTGCTTCCATGGCCATTGCCAGTTCCTCTGCTCGTTTAAAGGCACTGACAAATAATGGAACGAGCAACGGTACAACAGCTTGTATTCTATCTTTGATCTTCCCTGTTCGAAAATCAACACCCCGTGAAGCTTGCGCTTTCGAAATTTTTTCTGTTTCTTGCAGCAAGGTTGGAATAAACCGAAGTGATATGGACATCATTAAAGCTAATTCGTGGACAGGAAAGCGCACTTTTTTTAATGGTTGTAGAATGCTTTCAATGGCATCTGTGATTTCTATTGGTGTCGTTGTTAATGTTAATAGCGACGTGACTAAGATAAGCAAAAAGAAGCGCATCGAAATAGCAAATCCTTGAATTAGCCCACCAGAATAGACCTGAAATGCAAAGACCTCAAAAACTACGGTTCCTTCTTTTGTAATAATCAAATGAAGAATAAACGTAAAGATGATCAAAAACCAGACAGGCATTAATCCCTTGAGTACAAATTTCAACGGTACACGAGATGTCAACATACTGGAGAGCGCAAAAATGGTTAGTATCGTATAGCTCCCAATATTATTAGCTAAAAAGACGATAAATACAAAAATAAAGATGATGGTAATTTTCGTTCGTGGGTCTAATCGGTGAACGAGGGAATTTCCTGGTACGTACTGACCAATAACCATGGCATTATTCACGACCTTTTCCCCCCTTTAATCACCGCTGCAATCGCTAAAGCTAATTCACGTTCAGACTGCCGTGTAAAACGAAAATCGGTGTTGAATTTGTCATTCCAGCGATCTAGAAAAGTCACTACTTCCGGTGTATCGAGTTGGACTTTCTGCAATGCTTCTTTTTGCACGAACACTTCTTCTGGTTTGCCTTCCATATATTTTCTGCCTTTATTTAGGATGAGGACATGATCCGCATACGTGACTGCATCCTCCATACTATGAGTAACGAGGATGGTAGTCAGTTTCTCTGCTTGATGCCTTTTATAGAACATATTCATCATTTCTTTTTGCCCTCTGGGGTCAAGACCAGCAGTTGGCTCGTCCAACACAAGGACGCTTGGTTTTGTAGCCAAAACGCCTGCTATAGCAACCCGGCGCATTTGTCCACCGCTTAAGTCAAACGGGGAGCGTTCCAAATAATCCTCTGTTAATCCGACCGCTTGTAATGCTTCTCTTACCCGGTGTTGTATTTCGCTATCCCCAACACCAAAATTTTTCGGTCCAAAGCTAATATCCTTAGCTACTGTTTCTTCAAATAGTTGATGCTCCGGATACTGAAATACGACACCAACATTGCTTCTTAATTGTTTCATATCCTTAGGTTTTTTATCTGCCGTTAACTGAAAATCCCCTATCTTTACTTTCCCTGCAGTCGGCTGCACTAGACCATTTAAATGCTGAATTAATGTTGATTTTCCTGATCCAGTATGACCAACAATGGCCAAAAATGTTCCTGAAGGGACATGAAAACTTAACTGGTCAATGGCTTTATGAGCAAATGGTGAATGCTGTTGATAGATATAGCTTACGTTTTCGAATGTAATATCCATAGGTCCTCCAACAGTTCTTCATAATTTAAAGGTTCTTTTGTGATGGGGATATCATACTGCTTTAAAGCTTTTGCTAATGAGGCAATAAATGGAACATCTAAACCAATTGCACGTAAAGCATCTTGTTTAGAAAAAAGAGCTCTTGGGCTAGACTCCTC
Source organism: Roseburia sp. 1XD42-34 (assembly GCF_009917385.1). Taxonomy (GTDB): domain Bacteria; phylum Bacillota; class Bacilli; order Bacillales; family Amphibacillaceae; genus Virgibacillus. Next base: position 8,837 of record NZ_QWLJ01000027.1, read on the forward strand.
CCAAACCTGACCTTCATTCATAACGATAACTCGATCCGCTTGGACAATTTCTTGTAGATCGTGAGTAATCGTCAGTAACGTTACGTCCTTATTTACCTTTAAATTGGTGACAGTTTTCATAATATCTTTTCTGCCTCGCGGATCCAGCATCGCAGTTGCTTCATCTAGAATAAGGACTTTAGGAGATACAGCCAATACACTTGCAATTGCTACACGCTGCTTTTGTCCACCCGACAACCGATGCGGTTCGGTTAACCGATAATCTTCCATGCGAACTGCCTGAAGAACATCATCTAAGCGTGCCAGCATTTCTTCTCTAGGAAATCCTCTGTTTTCCATGCCAAATGCAACGTCATCTTGTACCGTTGTGCCAACAAATTGGTTATCTGGATTTTGAAATACCATCCCCACATCTTTACGGATATCCCATATCGTTTCTTCCTGTACTTTTTTTCCAGCAACATAAATTTCTCCTTCTTGTGGAAACAAAAGACCATTCATTAATTTCGCAATCGTTGACTTCCCTGATCCATTATGACCAATTATGGCTACCCATTCTTGCTCATAGATCTCAAAGCTACAGTTTTTCAGTACCCATGGCTGCTCGTCTCCATATCGAAATGATACATTTCTAAACTCAACCAATTTGAGATTGCTCATCTAAACTCCTCCTCTTACTTCTTATGCCAAGAAAGGGTACATTTTTAATGCTTCGCAGTTTCTCTTGTTCTGCTAAAAGAAAGTAAACTGACATTTAGGTTTTCCCTAAAACAGAGTAGGAAATGCAAGTACAAAAAAAGGGCCTGGATGTACCTCGTAGAAGAGATTCAGTCCTGCCCTTGTCGCTGTGGTTACATTAAACTAGTTCAATAATTGCCATTTTCGCACCATCACCTTGACGAGCGCCCAATTTAAGAACACGTGTGTATCCACCTTGACGGTCTTCATAACGCGGAGCTACATCATTAAAAAGCTTTTGAATAACATTTTCGTTTTCATTTGCTTCTTGATTGTATAAGAATGATGCTGCTTGACGGCGCGCGTGAAGGTCCCCACGTTTGCCTAATGTAATCATTTTATCAACAACGGATTTTAGTTCCTTCGCTTTTGCTTCTGTTGTTTCAATCCGCTCATGAATAATTAAATCAGAGGCAAGGTTGCGAAGTAGAGCCAAGCGTTGATCCGATGTACGACCTAATTTTCTAGCCATGGACTATCCCTCCCTTTCTTTGATGACTTTTTGAAAGTTTTCCATCCAAAACGAATAACCTGATAAGTCTATAGCCTACATGAGGTCTTCCTTGTTTTATCTTTTCTTACGTACATCCTCTATCCTTCCTTGCAAAAGAAAAGAAAGCTACTATTGCCTTCTGTAAACGCAAAAAAGTGATGCAATGAACGAAAGCAAACGGTCAGTACTGAATGGAGTAATTCGTGTATGCAAGCACTGTATACTAGTGCATCGTTATTTTCTAAAGATATCTGTACGATTAGTCATCGTCCCGTAAACTAAGACCTAAATCACTTAGCTTCACTTTTACTTCTTCTAACGATTTACGTCCAAGGTTACGTACTTTCATCATATCTTCTTCAGATTTATTTGCTAGTTCTTGTACGGTATTAATTCCAGCACGCTTTAGACAGTTATAGGATCTGACAGAAAGATCTAGCTCTTCAATCGTCATTTCCATCACTTTCTCTTTTTGGTCTTCTTCTTTCTCAACCATAATTTCAGCGTTTTTCGCTTCATCTGTTAACCCTACAAAAATATTAAGATGTTCCGTAAAGACTTTCGCTCCTAAGGAAACAGCTTCTTCAGGTCGAATGCTGCCGTCTGTATGCACATCAAGCGTCAATTTATCGAAGTTTGCCACTTGACCGACACGTGTATTCTCTACTTGGTAGGTTACCCTTGATACTGGAGTGAAGATGGAATCAACTGGAATTATCCCGATTGGCTGATCATCACGTTTGTTTGCTTCAGCAGGACGGTACCCGCGTCCACGTTCTGCTGTAATCTTCATATGCAAGCTGCCTTTGCTATTTAACGTAGCAATTAGCAAATCTGGATTTAAGACTTCTACATCACTATCATATGTTAGATCTGCAGCCGTAACTTTTCCTTCTCCCTGCACATCAATCTCTAATGTTTTCTCTTCATCAGAGTAGATTTTTAGCGCTAGTTTTTTCAGATTCAAAATAATTGTTGTCACATCTTCAACAACACCATCAATCGTTGAAAATTCATGTAGCGCTCCATCAATTTGAACTGATGTCACAGCAGCTCCTGGAAGTGAGGATAGTAGGATACGACGCAAGGAGTTTCCTAGAGTGGTACCATATCCACGTTCAAGCGGTTCGACTACGAATTTTCCAAATGTAGCATCATCGCTGATTTCTACCGTCTCAATTTTTGGTTTTTCAATTTCGATCATTCCATAAAACCCTCCTTTAAAACGTCGAAACCCCGGTTAGACTGTTGTCTAACCGAAATTCCTCAAAAAAGGCAGTTGGCGTTTCTGCACTACCTGTAAAATCTTTCGTACGTTCTTGTCTTGTGGATGCTCTGTCCCTAAAGGATACACTCCTTTAGACTTTTAGCTATCATAACCCATTATAGACAGGGTGACAAATTATATACGGTATAATTATACACGACGACGTTTTGGTGGGCGGCAACCGTTATGAGGTACTGGTGTTACATCACGAATAGCTGTAACTTCCAAACCAGCTGCCTGAAGAGAACGAATAGCTGCTTCACGTCCAGCTCCTGGTCCTTTGACAGTTACTTCAAGAGTTTTCATACCATTGTCAATTGCTGATTTAGCAGCAGTTTCAGCTGCCATTTGAGCAGCAAATGGAGTAGATTTCTTTGAACCCTTAAAGCCTAATGCGCCAGCTGAGCTCCATCCAACAGCGTTACCTTGGGTATCAGTAATTGTAACAATCGTATTGTTGAACGTAGAACGAATGTGTGCTACACCTGACTCAATATTTTTTTTCACACGACGTTTACGTGCGGTTGATTTTTGTGCCATTACCTATTAACCTCCTTTAACGTTTATTTTTTCTTCCCAGCAATCGCGCGACGTGGTCCTTTACGAGTACGTGAATTGTTTTTCGTTTTTTGTCCACGAACCGGAAGTCCACGGCGATGACGGATCCCGCGATATGAGCCGATTTCAATTAAACGTTTGATATTTAGAGACACTTCACGACGAAGATCCCCTTCAATTGTATACTCATCTGTAGCTTTACGAATTCTTCCTAATTCGTCCTCTGTTAGGTCGCGTACACGAGTGTCTTCAGAAACGCCTGCTTCTTTAAGGATTTTTTGGGCAGTAGTTTTTCCAATTCCGTAAATGTACGTTAAGGAAATGACTACGCGTTTATCACGTGGGACATCAATACCTGCAATACGTGCCATATAGTTTTAACACCTCCTGTTTGTTATCCTTGTTTTTGTTTATGCTTTGGATTTTCACAAATAACCATTACTTTTCCATTTCGTTTAATGACTTTACATTTTTCACAAATGGGTTTTACAGATGCTCTTACTTTCATCATCTTTACCTCCTTTAATATCGGAGCTCACTTATTTATAACGGTACGTAATTCGTCCTCTGGTTAAATCATACGGAGAAAGTTCCACCGTTACTTTATCGCCTGGAAGAATGCGAATAAAGTGCATACGAATTTTCCCGGATACGTGGGCTAATACCGTATGACCATTTTCCAACTCCACATTAAACATTGCATTTGGCAATGTTTCAGTTACGGTTCCTTCCACTTCAATTACATCGTCTTTCGCCATCGTGTTGATCTCCCTTCTTCAAATCAGTCACAACTTCATTGACAAATTTTGCTATGGCAAATCGCAATTTACCATTTGTGACACGACCAGTTTCTAGAAGGCTGTTTTGGACTTCTGGAGAAATATAATCCATTAACTCGATATGATGAAGATTCTTTTTCTTTGGTCGATCATATTTACGTTTTTCCCCATCTGCAAGCAAGACATACTTATCATCGACAGATTTAATAACGACTGCGTATTGACCCGCTTCACGTCCTTGCATAATACGAACAACTTGACCTATCAGCGGAATCGAATCATCTTCGTTCAACAACGATCACCTTCACTTAGGCTATAGTTTATATGGTTCGCCTGTTTATTCAAAAGAGTTACTCATTTTTATCAGTGTGTCACGTTCTCATCTATATAGGAATACGCCGTTCTTCTCACGACTTATTATAACTTTTCATTGCTAGAAATGCATCCCATGCAGTTCATGTGACTACTTTTCTATTTTAGCTTGAATATCCTGAAACACTTGATCAATGTCCTGATCCCCGTTTACCGTTACAAGATATCCTTTTTCATCATAAAAGTCTAATAACGGCTTCGTTTGCTCTATATTTACAGATAGGCGTTTCTTCACCGTAGCTGGCTTATCATCATCTCGCTGGATTAAGCTTGAGCCATCTTTATCACAGATCCCGTCTTCTTTTGGCGGGTTATAAACTACGTGGTACGTTGTTCCGCATGTTGGACAAATTCTACGACCAGTTAGACGCTCCACTAATTTTTCTTCTGGTACATCTACATGAATGACGTAATCAATGGATTGATTGATATCCCGCAATAGACTTTGTAATGCTTCTGCTTGAGCAATCGTCCTGGGGAAACCATCTAATAGAAACCCATTTTTACAATCATCCTTACTCAAGCGTTCTTTGACAATACCGTTAGTAACTTCATCTGGAACAAGTTCTCCTCGGTCCATATATTCTTTTGCTTTTTTACCTAGGTCTGTTCCCTCTTTAATGGCTAAACGGAACATATCTCCTGTTGAAATATGAGGGATATTATATTTTTCGTTTATCTTTTCCGCCTGTGTACCTTTTCCGGCACCTGGCAGACCCATTAAAATTAAATTCAACAGATTTCCCCTCGCTCTCGTCTTTCGGCAAAACTACTTAATAAATCCTTTGTAGTGACGCTTTACCAATTGGCTTTCCAATTGCTTCATTGTTTGCAGAGCTACACCAACAACAATCAGTAAACTCGTTCCACCAATTTGCACGGATTGCGGCAAATTAGCAATTCCGCTTAAAGCTAGTGGCAAGACAGATACAGCTGCTAAGAATAAGGCACCAACAAATGTTAAGCGATACAATACTCTTGTTAAATAGGTTTCTGTGTTTTTACCAGGACGAATTCCTGGTATATAACCGCCTTGCTTTTGTAGATTCTCAGCCATTTGTTCTGGATTTACTTGAACAAAGGTATAAAAATACGTAAACGCGATGATTAACGAAACATAAATAACCATACCTATTGGCTTTGTATAATCAAAAATACGCTGAATAGTTGCAGCAATATCGTTTCCTTCAAAAAAAGTGGCAATTGTGCTTGGTGCCATAATAAACGCAACAGCGAAGATAACTGGAATAACACCTGCAGCGTTCACTTTTAAAGGCAAGTGTGTCGATTGGCCGCCTACTGGAGAACGATTAACAAGCTTTTTCGCATATTGAATGGGTATTTTGCGTAATGCTTGTTGAATAAAAATAACTCCAACCGTTACTGCAATAACAACCAAAGCAATTAAAGCAACAATAACAATATTGATAAACAGCTCATCACCAGGATTGATAAAATACTGGCTGTAAAGCTGTTGCATGCCGTTTGGTACTGCTGCTACAATACCTGCAAATATGATAATCGAAATTCCGTTACCGACTCCATTAGCTGTAATTTGTTCTCCAAGCCACATTAAAAATGCTGTTCCACTTGTTAAAACAATGGCAATAACAACGAATTTCATTGGACCAGGATCCGCAATTAGCAAACCATTGGCCATTGCATTAAATCCTATTGACATGGCAATTGCCTGTATAAATGCAAGAACAATAGTGCCATAACGCGTAACTTGGGCAAGCTTTTTCCTTCCTGCATCGCCTTGTTTTTTCCATTCTGCAAATTTAGGTACAACGTCCATTTGCAATAACTGCATAATAATGGATGCCGTAATATAAGGCATGATTCCCATTGCAAAAATGGAGAAGTTTTGCAATGCGCCCCCACCAAACGTATTTAAAAAGCCAAACACATTTTGTGAGTTCATAAAATCAATTGCCTGCTTATCAGTAAAAGGCACAGGTATAAATGTGCCTAGACGGAAGACAACTAGCATCAATAGCGTAAAAATTATTTTCCGTCTTATATCACCTACGCGCATAAAATTGGAGATTGTACGGAACATTAGATCACCTCTATTTGACCGCCCGCTGCCTCGATTGCTTCTTTAGCTGAAGCAGAGAACTTATGAGCTTTTACTGTTAGTTTTTTCTCCATAGAGCCGTTGCCAAGTACTTTAATACCTGCTTTCAACTTGCTAACTACGCCTTCTTCCAGTAATAGCTCAGGTGTTATTTCTGTGCCATCTTCAAAACGATTTAATGTGTCAAGATTTACGATAGCAAACTCTTTACGGTGAATGTTGGTAAATCCACGCTTCGGCAAGCGCTGAAATAGTGGTAATTGACCACCTTCAAACCCTGGACGAGTTCCGCCACCAGAGCGTGCTTTTTGTCCTTTATGTCCACGTCCTGAAGTTTTCCCGTTGCCAGATGACATTCCACGACCTACACGATTACGATTCTTACGTGTACCTTCTGCAGCCTTCAATTCATGAAGTTTCATGCGAGCACCTCCTCTTTACGCTTATTTCGTATTTAAACCTCTTTAACCGTTAGTAAATGAGATACTTTGTTGACCATGCCGCGAACAGCTGGTGTATCTTCATGAACAACCGATTGGCGAATTTTCTTTAATCCTAATGCTTGAACAGTTTTTCTTTGTACTTCTGTTCCACCAATAACACTGCGCGTGAGGGTTATTTCTAGTTTTTTAGACATAACAGTTCCCTCCTTATCCTAACAGTTCTTCTACAGACTTTCCACGTAGTTTTGCTACATCTTCTGCGCGCTTTAAGTTCGTTAAACCATTGATTGTTGCACGGATCATATTAATCGGCGTGTTTGAACCTAATGATTTCGTTAGTATATCACCTACACCAGCAAGTTCCAAAATTGCACGTACTGGACCACCAGAGATAACACCTGTACCTTCTGCTGCTGGTTTTAATAATACATTACCTGAACCAAATTGACCATGAATTTCATGTGGAATAGTGGTTCCGACGATAGGCACGGTAATTAGATTTTTCTTCGCATCATCGACTGCTTTTTTAATTGCTTCTGGTACCTCTTGTGCTTTTCCTGTACCAAAACCTACATGACCATTTTTATCTCCGACAACGACTAGAGCTGCAAAGCGGAAATTACGCCCACCTTTAACAACTTTTGCAACACGGTTGACCGCAACCACACGCTCTTCAAGATCTAACTTGTTCGGATCAATGTTTTTATTCATGTATGTCCCTCCTTTATCGTTTAAAATTCAAGACCTGCTTCTCTCGCAGACTCTGCTAAAGCTTTCACACGTCCATGATAAAGGTAGCCTCCGCGGTCAAAGACAACCGATTTGTAACCTTTATCCTGAGCACGTTTAGCTATCATTTCTCCAACTTGTTTTGCAGCCTCCACATTACTAGTAACCCCTGTCAAGTTTAGTTCACTATCCTTTGTAGAAGCACTTGCAACTGTTTTGCTATTTTCATCATCAATTAGTTGTACATAGATGTGTTTATTTGAACGGTAAACGTTTAGACGAGGACGCTGCTCAGTACCGTGAACAGTTTTACGCACACGTGCGTGTCTTCTTTTACGTACCATATTTTTATCTGGTTTTGTAATCACTTAGGTCACTCCTTTCTGCTACCTAGTCTTACTTGGCAGTTTTACCTTCTTTACGACGTACATATTCGCCTTCGTAACGAATTCCTTTACCTTTATAAGGCTCTGGTGGACGTATTGCTCTGATTTTAGAAGCAACTGCTCCCACAAGCTCCTTATCAATACCTTTAATGATAAGCTGTGTGTTTTTTGGTACGTCAATTTCGATTCCGTCAATTGGATCAATTTCTACAGGGTGTGAGTAACCAGCATTGATGACTACTTTGTTTCCCTGTTTTTGCGCACGGTAACCGACACCGATAATTTCAAGAGACTTTTCAAAGCCTTTATTTACTCCTTCAACCATATTGTTGATTAGGCTTCGTGTAGTACCATGTAATGCGCGGTGGTCTTTGTGATCGCTTGGGCGCTCTAGTGTGATCACATTACCTTCCATGTTTATTTTAATATCGTGATGTAGATTTCTTGTTAATTCACCTTTTGGTCCTTTAACTGTAATAACAGTACCATCGAACTTCACTTCTACACCTTGGGGAATTTCGATTGGTTTAAGTCCTATACGAGACATTCCATGCACCTCCTCATCTTTAACTATTCCATTACCAGACGTATGCTAATACTTCGCCACCAACAGCTTGGGAACGTGCTTCTTTGTCGGAAAGCACTCCTTTGGAAGTTGAAACGATAGCAATTCCTAAACCATTAAGTACACGAGGTACCTCATTGGCTTTAGCATAAACACGTAGTCCTGGTTTGCTTATACGTTTAATACCTGTAATTACTCGCTCTTCATTCGCACCATATTTAAGGAAGATACGAAGGATACCTTGCTTGTTATCCTCGACAAGCTCATAGTCTGTAACGAAGCCTTCTCGTTTAAGAATATCAGCGATCTCCTTTTTCATCTTTGATGCAGGAAGTTCTAATTTCTCATGTTTTACCATGTTCGCATTACGAATACGAGTAAGCATATCTGCAATTGGATCTGTCATAACCATTCATCATTACCTCCTTCCCAAATCGGGGTTTACCAGCTTGCTTTTTTGACACCAGGAATTTGACCTTTATAGGCAAGTTCGCGGAAACAAATACGGCAAAGTTTAAATTTACGGATTACAGAATGCGGACGCCCACAGCGCTCACAGCGTGTATACTCACGTACTTGATATTTCTGCGGACGCTTTTGTTTTGCAATCATTGATTTTTTAGCCACTATTTTCCCTCCTTGTATTAGCTCTTTTGCTTACTTTTGGAAAGGCATGCCTAACTGAGCCAGAAGTTCACGAGCTTCTTCATCCGTGTTAGACGTTGTAACAATTACAATATCCATACCACGAATTTTACTTACTTTATCATAATTAATTTCTGGGAAAATGAGCTGTTCTTTAACTCCTAATGTGTAGTTACCGCGACCATCAAATGCTTTCTTTGACACACCACGGAAGTCACGCACACGCGGAAGTGATACAGCGATAAGCTTTTGTAAAAATTCGTACATACGCTCACCGCGAAGGGTTACTTTCGCACCAATCGGCATTCCTTCACGAAGGCGAAATCCAGCGATCGATTTTTTTGCACGAGTAATCATTGGCTTTTGACCAGAAATTAACGCTAACTCTTCGACAGCATTATCCAAAGCTTTTGAGTTCTGAACTGCGTCACCAACACCCATGTTAACTACAATTTTTTCAATAGCTGGCACTTGCATTACAGACTCATAGTTAAATTTATTCATTAAAGATGGTAGTACTTCATCTTGATATTTTTTCTTCAATTGATTCATCATGTCGCCCTCCTTTCGCTGAACCTATTTATCTAACGCTTCACCGGATTTTTTAGCGATACGGACTTTCTTTCCATCACGTACTTCGTAACCAACACGGGTTGGCTCTCCGGATTTACGATCTATTGGCATCACGTTAGAAACATGAATCGGTGCTTCCTGGTTAAGAATTCCCCCTTGTGGGTTTTCTTGGGAAGGTTTGGCATGTTTTTTAACCATGTTAATTCCTTCTACAAGCACTCGGTCTTTTTTCGGGTATGCTTCTAAGATCGTGCCTTCTTTTCCACGGTCTTTGCCTGAAATGATTTTTACTTTATCACCTTTTTTTACATGCATGCTTAACGCACCTCCTAACAAGGCTAATTTTTAGCTTATAATACTTCTGGAGCAAGAGATACGATTTTCATGAACTTTGCATCACGTAATTCACGTGCAACCGGTCCAAAAATACGAGTTCCTCTTGGACTTTTATCATCACGAACAATTACCGCTGCATTTTCATCAAAACGAATATATGATCCATCTTTACGGCGTGCACCAGATTTGGAACGTACAATAACTGCTCTTACTACATCACCTTTTTTGACAACGCCGCCTGGTGTTGCTTCTTTTACCGAACAAACAACAACGTCACCAATATTAGCGGTTTTTCGTCCGGATCCGCCCAATACTTTGATGGTTAATAATTCACGTGCTCCAGAGTTATCTGCAACTTTTAAACGAGTTTCCTGTTGAATCATATCGCTGTAACCTCCCTTCGGATACCTTCCGAGCGAACTTTATTATATAATTACCGCTTCTTCAACAATCTCAACGAGGCGAAAATGTTTTGTAGCTGAAAGCGGACGAGTTTCCATGATGGTTACGATATCGCCAACTTTTGCTTGGTTATTCTCATCATGTGCTTTAAATTTCTTTGAGTATTTAACACGTTTTCCGTATAGCTTATGGAATTTATATGTTTCCACTAGAACGGAAATGGTTTTATCCATTTTATCGGAAACCACACGGCCAGTGTATACTTTACGATCATTGCGTTCAGTCATTTTGAGGTTTACCTCCTCTCAAGAATTCTAGTTATTTACGCTAAGCTCACGTTGACGAACAACGGTTTTCATCCGTGCAATTGATTTTCTTACTTCACGAATACGTGCAGTGTTTTCTAATTGACCAGTTGCAAGCTGGAAGCGTAAGTTGAATAGTTCTTCTTTCAAACCTTTTACTTTTTGCTCAATTTCGGCAGTGGTTAGTTCTCTAATCTCATTAGCCTTCATTGCTTTCACCACCAATTTCTTCACGTTTTACAAATTTTGTTTTAATCGGGAGTTTATGAGAAGCAAGACGTAGTGCTTCACGAGCAACCTCTTCAGATACTCCTGCGATTTCAAACATAATTTTCCCTGGCTTAACTACTGCTACCCATCCTTCTGGAGCACCTTTACCGGAACCCATTCGAACTTCTAGGGGTTTTGCAGTATATGGTTTGTCAGGGAAGATTTTAATCCAAACTTTACCGCCACGCTTCATGTAACGAGTCATTGCAATACGAGCAGCCTCAATCTGACGGCTAGTAATCCATGACGGTTCTACTGCTTGCAGACCATATTCACCGAAAGCTACAGTTGTGCCACCTTTGGCTTGGCCTCTCATTTTACCACGATGTTGTCTACGATATTTTACACGTTTAGGCATTAACATAATGCAGTGCCCCCTTCCTTATTTGTTTGTTTTAGTTGGAAGGACTTCACCACGATATACCCACACTTTGACACCTAACTTACCATACGTAGTGTCTGCTTCTGCTGTACCATAATCGATATCAGCACGTAGCGTGTGTAGTGGTACTGTCCCTTCGCTGTAGTGTTCCGCACGAGCGATGTCTGCGCCACCAAGACGTCCGGATACTTGCGTTTTAATTCCTTTTGCGCCTGCACGCATAGCACGTTGAATAGCCTGCTTTTGTGCACGACGGAATGAAATACGATTTTCTAATTGACGCGCAATATTTTCAGCAACTAATGTTGCATTAAGATCTACTTTTTTAATTTCTACGATATTTATATGAACTCGCTTGCCTGTTAAACTGTTCAAAGCTTTGCGTAGGGATTCTACTTCAGAACCGCCTTTACCAATAACCATACCTGGTTTTCCAGTGTGAATCGTAATGTTCACTCGATTTGCTGCACGTTCAATATCAATAGAGGAAACAGCAGCTATCTTCAAGCGGTTTTCCAGATATTCTCTAATTTTAATGTCTTCATGTAATAAGTCTGCATAGTCCTTGCCAGCATACCATTTTGACTCCCAGTCTTTAATGATGCCAACACGAAGACCAGTTGGATTTACTTTTTGACCCACTGACTAACCCTCCTTCTTTTCTGTTACCACTACTGTAATGTGGCTTGTGCGTTTGTTAATTCTGCTTGCACGACCTTGTGCACGTGGACGGAAACGTTTCAAAGTAACGCCTTCGTTTACATAAGCTTCCGAAACAACCAGATTATCTGTGTCCATTTCATAATTGTGCTCTGCATTTGCCACGGCAGAGTTTAACACTTTTTCTACGACTGGAGAAGCACCGCGTTGTGTATGGCGTAAAATCGCAATTGCTTCACCCACATTTTTTCCTCGAATCAGATCAACGACTAATCGTACTTTACGAGGAGCAATACGAACCGATTTTGCAACGGCTTTAGCTTGCATGTTGTGTGCCTCCTCTCCTATTAGCGTTTTGTTTTCTTATCATCGCCACTATGTCCTTTAAAGGTACGTGTTGGCGCAAATTCTCCTAATTTATGACCGACCATATCTTCTGTAACATAGACAGGTACATGCTTGCGTCCGTCATATACCGCTATAGTATGTCCTACGAAATTAGGGAAAATAGTTGAACGACGTGACCAGGTTTTAATTACCTGCTTTTTATCACTTTCGTTTAGTGCTTCGACTTTTTTCATCAGATGGTCATCTGCAAAAGGTCCTTTTTTCAAACTGCGACCCATGGATAAACCTCCTTTCGCATTGGAGAGACGGGCTTATTTTCCCGCCACTGTTTTTGGTTATTTTTTACGTTTACGAACGATATATTTATCAGATGGCTTGTTACGTTGACGTGTCTTGTAACCAAGTGTTGGTTTACCCCAAGGTGACATTGGTGACTTACGGCCAATTGGAGCGCGTCCTTCACCACCACCGTGTGGGTGATCATTCGGGTTCATAACAGATCCGCGGACAGTTGGACGAATGCCTAACCAACGAGAGCGTCCAGCTTTACCTACACGGATAAGTTCATGTTCAATATTACCTACTTGACCTACGGTTGCACGGCAAGTTGATAGAATCAAACGGACTTCACCAGAAGCTAAACGGACTAAAGTATACTTTCCATCACGTCCGAGTACCTGTGCTTCTGCACCAGCTGAGCGTGCAAGTTGCCCTCCGCGACCTGGCTTCAACTCGATGTTGTGAATAACTGTACCTACAGGAATGTTTACTAAAGGTAATGCATTACCTAATTTAATATCTGCATCTGCTCCAGAAACAATTTCCTGACCTACTTTCAACCCTTTTGGAGCTATAATATAACGCTTTTCTCCGTCAGCATAGTTAATTAGAGCAATGTTTGCTGAACGGTTTGGATCATATTCAATAGTAGCAACGCGTCCAGGTACACCATCTTTATCCCGTTTGAAATCGATGATACGGTATTGACGCTTGTGACCGCCACCTTGATGACGAACAGTTAATTTCCCTTGATGGTTACGACCACCACGTTTGTGCAGTGGAGCTAAAAGGGATTTTTCAGGCGTATCTGTAGTAATTTCTGCAAAATCAGATACGGACATATTACGTCTACCGTTGGACGTTGGTCTGAATTTTTTAATCGCCATCTTTATTTCCCTCCTTCACGAACTTTTTATTTATGCTTCAAAGAAATCTAATTCTTTACTATCTTCTGAAAGTTGAACAACAGCTTTTTTGCGGTCTGAACGGTATCCACCGTAACGACCCATACGCTTAAACTTCCCTTTTACATTCATGGTGTTTACTTTTACTACTTTCACTCCAAATACTTGTTCAACAGCATCTTTTATTTCTGTTTTATTTGCTTTAGGAGTTACTTCAAAAGTATATTTTTTTTCTGCCATTAAATCAGCTGAATGTTCTGTAATGACAGGGCGCTTTATAATATCACGTGGATCTTTCATTATGCAAGCACCTCCCCTGCTTTTTCAGCTGCCTCTTTTGTTAAGATCAGCTTGTCATGGCCAAGCAAGTCTAATACATTCATCTCTTCCACTGTTAAAACAGTTACAGTTGGAAGGTTATTCATAGAACGAACAACGTTCTCTTCTTTTTCAGCCACTACGATTAATGCTTTTGTGTCTACATTTAATGCTGTTAGCATTTTAATTGCTTCTTTTGTTTTAGGCTCATCAAAAGTGAGGCTTTCTAAAACAACAAGGTTATTTTCCTTTGTTTTGGAAGAAAGTGCAGATTTAAGTGCTAAACGACGTACTTTCTTTGGTAATTTATAGCTGTAGCTACGTGGTGTTGGACCAAATACGGTACCTCCGCCAACCCATTGTGGGGAACGAATAGAACCTTGGCGTGCACGACCAGTTCCTTTTTGACGCCATGGTTTACGACCACCGCCACGTACTTCAGAACGGTTTTTTACCGCATGCGTACCTTGACGCATAGATGCACGTTGCATGACTACTGCTTCATGTAATACATGCGTATTTGGTTCGATGCCAAATACGGAATCATTTAATTCCAACTCACCAGCTTGAGCTCCATCTTGTTTTAGTAGTGCTACTTTAGGCATGACATATCCTCCCTTCGTCTGTGTGATTAGTTAGCCTTGATTGCACTCGTGATTTTTACGAATGATTTCTTTGCACCTGGAACGTTACCTTTTACTAGTAGTAAATTGCGCTCTTCATCTACTTTCACTACTTCAAGGTTTTGAATAGTTACTTGATCTCCACCCATACGTCCTGGTAGTGGTCTTCCTTTGAATACACGCATTGGATCGACTGCACCTAGCGAACCTGGGCCTCTGTGATAGTGGGAACCGTGAGTTTCCGGGCCACGTTGTTGATTGTGGCGTTTAATGGAACCTTGGAATCCTTTCCCTTTTGTAGTTCCTGTTACATCAATTTTATCGCCAGCTGCGAATACATTCACACTAACTTCTTGACCAACTTCATAGTCGTCAAGCTTCGCGTTACGGATTTCACGAACGTAGCGCTTAGGGGTTGTGTTTGCTTTTTCAGCATGACCTTTTTCCGCTTTATTCGTACGTGATTCCTTTACGTCAGCAACACCAAGCTGGATTGCTTCGTAACCATCATTTTCTAGTGTTCTCTTTTGTAATACGACGTTTGGCTCAGCCTCAATTACAGTTACAGGCATCAATTCTCCTGTTTCAGAGAAAAGCTGAGTCATGCCGATTTTACGACCTAAGATTCCTTTCGTCATCCGTTACACCTCCTATTTAAAACTCTATTATAGTTTGATTTCAATATCTACACCAGACGGTAAGTCTAAACGCATTAGTGAATCTACAGTCTGTGGTGTAGGACTAACAATATCGATTAAACGTTTATGTGTACGCATCTCGAATTGCTCGCGTGAATCCTTGTATTTATGAACCGCACGCAACACTGTGTATACTGATTTTTCAGTAGGTAGCGGAATTGGACCCGATACGTTAGCACCAGAGCGTTTCGCCGTGTCGACAATTTTCTCAGCTGATTGATCTAAAATACGGTGATCATAAGCTTTCAAACGGATTCTAATCTTTTCTTTTGCCATTATTTTCCCTCCTTTATTCGCCCATTTTGGAATAGACATACTCTGCAGAAATTTCTTGACCACTCGCCATGGCAAAGGGGCCGTGTGTGCCAACAACCTTCTGCTTCATCGCCTTGAACGGCCAACATTCTCATTATATAGAATGGCGTTCATATATGCAACCCTTTTTTTACTAATAGTGATTGCACATCTATATATTATACTTACTTCCCTATATGATTTCAAGGGTTTATACAAATTTATTAACTAGGATAGACTAAAAATTTCAGGGTCAACCCTTCAATAAAGCGAAACTTCATTTGTGAGAGAGTTCTTTCATCCCCGACTAGTTGCCAAGGGTATGAACTAAAGGCCTTTTACGAAATAAGGGATTTAGGTGCTGTTACCTCCCACTTGGACTTGTTCCGCTTACATCTTCTATTCTTAGACCACGGAAGTCTACAACGTCTTTTTCCTAGATAAATGAACCACGACATTAAAACTGGGGTATTCCAACGTCTGGGCGGCAATCCCATTTTTAGGCGGCCTTCCTCTTAGAGACGAACCGATGAAGCCTTATCGGAGGGCGCATTTCTAAATTTGCATCGTTGCTGGACGATGGAGCCGAGAATGGCTATTCGGTTATTTTGTTATCCATAAGCACATCATTTTATAGATTCTTCCTATAAAAAACACAGGTTACGTCGTCACGCAACCTGTGTTTTTTATCTTTTTCTTTATTCAACGATTTCTGTAACAACACCAGAACCTACAGTACGTCCGCCCTCGCGAATAGAGAAACGAGTTCCGTCTTCAATTGCGATTGGGGAAATAAGTTCTACTGTCATTTCTACGTTATCGCCAGGCATTACCATTTCTGTTCCTTCTGGAAGTTGGATAACACCAGTTACGTCCGTTGTACGGAAGTAAAACTGTGGACGATAGTTTGCGAAGAATGGAGTGTGGCGTCCTCCTTCTTCTTTAGATAGTACATACACTTCTGATTTGAATTTTGTATGTGGAGTGATTGAACCAGGCTTAGCCAATACTTGACCACGGTTGATGTCTTCACGAGCCACACCACGAAGTAGTGCACCGATGTTGTCACCAGCTTCAGCATAGTCAAGAAGCTTACGGAACATTTCTACTCCTGTTACAGTTGTTTTTTGAGCTGCTTCGTTCAACCCGATGATTTCAACTTCATCACCAACGCGAACTTCTCCACGCTCAACACGACCAGTTGCAACCGTACCACGACCTGTGATAGAGAACACGTCCTCTACAGGCATCATGAATGGCTTGTCTTTATCACGCTCTGGAGTTGGAATGTACTCATCAACAGCGTTCATTAGCTCAACGATTTTTTCTTCGTATTCTGGTACTCCTTCAATTGCTTTCAAAGCAGAACCAGCAATTACTGGAACATCATCGCCAGGGAAGTCATATTCAGTTAATAGATCACGTACTTCCATTTCAACTAGTTCAAGTAGTTCTTCATCGTCTACCATATCCACTTTGTTTAGGAATACTACAATAGAAGGTACTCCAACGTTACGAGATAGTAGAATGTGCTCACGAGTTTGTGGCATTGGACCATCAGCAGCAGATACAACAAGAATTGCTCCGTCCATTTGTGCAGCACCAGTGATCATGTTTTTAACATAGTCAGCGTGACCTGGGCAGTCAACGTGCGCATAGTGACGAGTATCTGTTTCGTATTCTACGTGAGAAGTTGCGATAGTAATTCCACGCTCTTTTTCTTCTGGTGCGTTGTCGATTTGATCATAAGCCATTTGCGTACCTTTACCAGATTTTTTATGCATTACGATTGTAATTGCAGCAGTTAACGTAGTTTTACCGTGGTCAACGTGTCCAATTGTACCAACGTTTACGTGACTTTTCGAGCGATCGAACTTTTCTTTAGCCATTTATAGTTCCTCCTTTAAGTAAATGAAAAAGTTTATTTTAGATTTTATAGTTAGCAAGAAACAATGGATCATCATTACTTCTTAGCCTTTAATACAAGTTATACTTTAGATTTATCAAAAAATCAATTATTCGCCAGCATTTTTCTTAATAATTTCTTCTGCAATACTCTTTGGTACTTCTTCATAATGATCGAAGAACATCGTGAAGGTACCGCGACCTTGTGTGTTAGAACGTAATGCTGTTGCATAACCAAACATTTCAGAAAGCGGGACAAATCCCTTTACAACTTGAGCAGGGCCACGAGCTTCCATACCTTCTACACGTCCACGACGAGAAGTTATGTCACCCATAATATCTCCCATATATTCTTCTGGAATAACAATTTCAACTTTAGCAATTGGTTCAAGAAGAACTGGGTTACATTTATTTTTCGCAGCTTTTAGCGCCATAGATGCCGCTACTTTAAATGCCATCTCGTTGGAGTCAACATCGTGATAGCTTCCATCGTATAACGTCGCTTTAATATCAATCAGTGGATAGCCAGCCAATACCCCATTTTCCATTGCTTCTTCAATACCAGCTTGAATAGATGGAATATATTCGCGTGGTACAACCCCACCAACAATATTATTAACGAATTCAAAGCCTGCGCCTTCTTCATTTGGTTCAAACTTAATCCAAACGTGACCGTACTGTCCACGGCCACCAGATTGGCGAACAAACTTTCCTTCAACTTCAGCAGCAGCACGGAATGTTTCGCGATAAGCAACTTGTGGCGCACCAACGTTTGCTTCTACTTTAAATTCACGCTTTAAACGGTCAACGATAACGTCTAAGTGAAGTTCACCCATACCAGAGATGATTGTTTGACCAGTCTCTTCGTTTGTTTCTGTTTTAAATGTTGGATCTTCTTCGGCTAATTTACCTAAAGCTATCCCCATTTTATCTTGGTCTGCCTTTGTTTTCGGTTCGATCGCAACCCCAATTACTGGTTCTGGGAAGTCCATGGACTCAAGAATAACGAGATTCTTTTCATCACAAAGTGTATCCCCAGTAGATGTATCTTTCAAACCAACAGCAGCAGCAATTTCCCCAGAATATACGGTTGAAATTTCTTTTCTCGAATTGGCATGCATTTGCAGGATACGTCCAATACGTTCACGCTTATCTTTCACAGAGTTTTTCACGTAAGAACCTGAATTTAAAGTTCCCGAATAAACTCGGAAGAAAGTAAGTTTACCAACGTATGGATCTGTCATTACTTTAAAAGCTAATGCAGAAAATGGTGCATCATCCGTAGATGGGCGAGTAACTTTTTCCTCTGTTCCAGGAATAATTCCTTCAATATCAGCAACATCCGTAGGTGCTGGAAGGTAGTCAATAACCCCATCAAGCATTAATTGTACACCCTTGTTTTTGAAAGCTGACCCACAAAATACAGGGTAGAATTCAACGTCCAATGTAGCTTTACGAATAGCAGCTTTTAACTCGTCTTCAGAGATTTCTTCACCTTCTAGGTACTTCATCATCAAATCTTCATCAAGTTCAGCAACAGCTTCAATTAAGCTATTACGCCATTCTTCCGCTTTGTCTTTTAATTCATCAGGAATTTCACGAGTTTCAGCACGTGTACCAAGATCATCTTCATAGAAGAATGCTTGCATGTCAATGAGATCGATTATTCCTTCAAAGTTATCCTCTGCACCTATCGGAAGCTGAACCGGATGCGCGTTTGCACCTAGACGGTCTTTTAATGTTTTTGTAGCATAAAGGAAATCTGCACCGATTTTATCCATCTTGTTAATGAAAACAATACGCGGAACACCATAAGTGGTTGCTTGACGCCATACTGTTTCCGTTTGTGGCTCTACACCTGATTGAGCATCAAGAACGGTTACTGCTCCGTCCAAGACACGTAATGAACGTTCAACTTCAACGGTGAAGTCTACGTGCCCAGGTGTATCAATAATGTTAATTCGATGATTTTTCCACTGAGCGGTGGTTGCGGCAGAAGTAATCGTGATTCCTCGCTCCTGTTCCTGCTCCATCCAGTCCATCTGTGAAGCACCTTCATGCGTTTCACCAATCTTATGAATACGTCCTGTATAGAAAAGAATACGCTCGGTAGTAGTGGTTTTACCTGCATCGATGTGTGCCATAATACCAATATTTCGCGTCTTTTCCAAGGAGAACTCTCTAGCCATGTATTCTTCTCCTTTCTAGCTTGAATTTGATTTGTTTTACCAGCGGTAATGTGCAAATGCTTTGTTAGCTTCTGCCATTTTATGCATTTCTTCACGTCGTTTTACAGAAGCACCTGTATTGTTAGAAGCATCTAGAATTTCATTAGCAAGACGTTCTTCCATTGTTTTTTCCCCGCGTAAACGAGAGTAATTAACGATATAACGTAACCCTAACGCCTGACGACGTTCTGGACGTACTTCCATTGGTACTTGGTAGTTGGAACCACCAACACGGCGAGCGCGTACTTCAAGAACTGGCATAACGTTTTTCATGGCTTGCTCAAATACTTCCATTGCGTTTTGCCCGCTTCTTTCAGCAACCAATTCAAATGCTTTGTAAAGAATTTTTTGTGCTTTTCCTCTTTTTCCGTCAACCATAATCTGATTGATTAAACGAGTCACTAGTTTTGAGTTGTAAAGTGGATCTGGTAAGACATCGCGTTTAGGTACTGGGCCTTTACGTGGCATATGTCCTTCCTCCTTTCCTTTTGGGCTTATTTAAAATGAACTTATTTTTTCGGTTTTTTTGTACCATACTTAGAACGACCTTGTTGACGACCTTCTACTCCAGCTGTATCCAGTGCACCACGTACAATGTGATAACGGACACCCGGCAAGTCTTTTACACGACCACCACGAAGCAGTACAACACTGTGCTCCTGAAGATTATGACCAATTCCAGGAATGTATGCTGTTACTTCCATGTTGTTAGACAAGCGGACACGAGCATATTTACGAAGTGCTGAGTTCGGCTTCTTAGGAGTTAATGTTCCCACACGTGTACATACGCCACGCTTTTGCGGAGAATTTAAGTCTGTAAATTTCTTCTTAAAGCTGTTGTACCCCTTATTAAGAGCTGGTGAATCAGACTTTTTTGGTTTGCTCACACGTCCTTTGCGGACTAATTGATTAATTGTTGGCATGTTATGTTTCCTCCCTTCTATGGTTTATATCACCAATTCAGCCTCGAATTTGTAAACCCACACATCCAGGTGGCTCATCTTTTGGTAAAAAACAACGTTTTAACGAGAAATCGTCAAAACTACCCTTGTTTTATTCCAACAGTTGCTGCACCAACCTCTATGCCACATGCTGCTCCCAATTTCTTTTTGGAATCGACATGATGACAAGGGATGTTCAGTTCTTCGGCTAAATGTGCAACTTTTTGTGTCATATGTTGATCAGCATCAACAGCAATAAACACTTCACTTATATCGCCATCTTTCATGGCCTTAAGCGTTTGTTTTGTTCCGATAACTACACGTGATTTCACTTGCATTACTTTTTCATAAGACATCTCATATCCTCCAAAGCATCAAGTATAATCGGAAGCACCTTGAATATTCTACCACTCACTTTTTTTAATGTCAACATGATTTACATATTTTTTACGCTTCCGTTTTAAGGTCTGCTCTACTCGTATGGAAACTGGTGAGTCTCCCAACTCTTTTAGAAGGGAGACTGTTAAACCAGTTATTGAACGGTTTCTGTTTCTTCCATTGCTTCTGTTGTAATTGGTTCATCTGTTGCCGCCTTAATCCGACGGTAGCGTTGCATACCAGTTCCCGCAGGTACAAGCTTACCGATGATTACATTCTCTTTCAGACCAAGAAGTTCATCGCGTTTTCCTTTAATAGCAGCATCGGTCAGCACTCTCGTTGTTTCTTGGAAAGAAGCAGCCGATAAGAAAGAATCTGTCTCAAGGGATGCTTTGGTGATACCAAGTAACACAGGCTTTCCAATAGCTGGCTGCTGACCTTCTTGAAGCACTTTATGATTTGCATCACGGAACTGATGCAGTTCTAATAAAGAGCCTGGGAGAACGTCCGTATCTCCGGAATCAATTACGCGAATCTTACGAAGCATTTGACGAACCATCACTTCTACGTGTTTATCGCCAATTTCAACACCTTGCATACGGTATACGCGTTGAACCTCACGCAACAAATAATTTTGCACTCCTTCTACACCTTGAACACGTAATAAATCCTTTGGATCAATGGAGCCTTCTGTCAATTCTTGACCAGCAATAACCTCGTCGCCAACAGCTACCTTCATGCGTGCATTGTAAGGAACAGCGTAAGAGCGTTGTTCGACTTCACCTTGTACGACAACTTCTTGCTTATCTTTTACTTCTTTAATTTCTTGAACAGTACCATATATTTCACTGATGACTGCTTGCCCTTTTGGATTACGCGCTTCAAACAGTTCCTGAATACGTGGAAGACCTTGGGTAATATCATCACCAGCTACTCCACCAGTGTGGAAGGTACGCATCGTTAACTGCGTTCCTGGCTCTCCAATGGATTGAGCTGCAATAATTCCTACCGCTTCCCCAACCTCTACATCGGCGCCTGTTGCCAGATTTCTTCCGTAGCATTTTTGGCAAACACCATGCTTTGTAATACAAGTAAAGGCACTTCGAATGGTAACTTCTTCGATACCTGAATTCGTAATTTGTTTTGCTTGATCTTCGGTAATAAGCTCATCTGCTTTTACGATAACTTCATTTGTTTCGGGATGCTTTACATCGTAGAAGGCTGTACGACCGATTAATCGATCCACTAACGGTTCAATTAGCTCCGTACCATCTTGTAAAGCTGTTACAGTTAAGCCGCGATCGGTTCCGCAATCTGCTTCGCGTACAATAACATCTTGCGCCACATCAACAAGACGACGTGTTAGGTAACCTGAGTCAGCTGTTTTCAACGCTGTATCAGCAAGACCTTTACGAGCACCGTGCGTAGAAATAAAGTACTCTAATACCGTTAAGCCTTCACGGAAGCTTGATTTAATCGGCAGTTCAATAATTTTACCAGCCGGGTTAGCCATTAAGCCACGCATTCCAGCAAGCTGCGTAAAGTTTGATGCGTTACCACGGGCACCAGAATCACTCATCATATAAATTGGGTTTCTGTTACTTAAGGACAGCATTAACTTATTCTGAATTGTATCTTTAGCTTGCGACCAAATTGCGATAACTCGGTCATATCGCTCATCTTCCGTAATTAAACCACGACGGAATTGTTTCAATACGTTGTCTACTTTCTGCTGTGCTTCTTCAAGAATCGCTTCTTTTTCTTTTAAAACTACAATATCGGAAACACCGACTGTCATACCCGCTTTAGTCGAATAACTAAAACCAAGGTCCTTCATTCTATCAAGCATTTTAGATGTTTCACTGATTTTAAATCGTTTAAAGACTTCAGCAATAATATCTCCTAAGAAGCCTTTTTTAAATGGTTTTACCAAATCAAGCGACTTAATCAACTCAGGGATATTTGTACCCTTTTCCACAAAATATTTTTCAGGTGTACGATGCTCCAAGTTCTCTTTCGTAGGTTCGTTTATATACGGAAAGGAATCGGATAGAATCTCATTGAAGATTAATTTTCCAACCGTCGTAATGAGCAATTGTGATTTTTGCTTTTCTGTAAATGTCTTGTTATTTAATCCAGACGCATGAACAGCGACACGTGTATGCAAATGCACATATCCGTTTTGGTATGCCATAATCGCTTCATTAACGCCTGTAAAGACAGATCCTTCGCCGATAGCATTCTCCCGTTCAAGCGTGAGATAATAGTTTCCTAAAACCATATCCTGTGATGGAGTTACAACCGGCTTCCCATCTTTTGGATTCAAAATGTTTTGTGCTGCAAGCATCAGAATACGCGCTTCTGCTTGAGCCTCTGCTGATAACGGCACGTGTACAGCCATTTGGTCTCCATCAAAGTCCGCATTATACGCCGTACAAACTAATGGGTGCAAACGGATAGCACGACCCTCTACAAGTGTTGGCTCAAACGCTTGAATACCGAGTCTGTGTAGTGTCGGTGCACGGTTAAGCAATACAGGGTGCTCTTTAATAACTTCTTCAAGAACATCCCATACCTCTGGATGGACCCGTTCAATTTTCCGTTTTGCAGACTTAATATTATGCGCAATTCCTTTTGATACTAACTCTCTCATAATAAACGGCTTAAATAATTCTAGTGCCATTTCTTTCGGAAGCCCACATTGATACATCTTCAAGTGTGGTCCAACTACGATAACAGAACGGCCCGAATAGTCTACGCGTTTACCTAACAGATTTTGGCGGAAACGACCTTGCTTTCCTTTCAACATATGAGATAAGGATTTTAGTGGACGATTACCTGGTCCGGTTACTGGACGTCCACGACGACCATTATCAATAAGCGCATCTACGGCTTCTTGAAGCATACGCTTTTCGTTTTGAACAATAATACTTGGTGCTCCAAGATCTAATAAACGCTTCAACCGATTGTTTCGGTTAATAACACGACGATATAAATCATTTAAATCAGATGTGGCAAAGCGACCGCCATCTAACTGCACCATTGGACGGATTTCAGGTGGAATGACTGGCAATACATCTAAAATCATCCAAGAAGTTTCATTTCCGGAATGGCGAAATGCCTCTAGCACTTCTAATCGTTTGATGGCACGTGTTCTCCGTTGTCCTTGTGCTGTTTTTAGTTCCTCTTTTAAAATGCCTACTTCTTTTTCAAGGTCAATATCCTGAAGCAGTTTACGAATGGCTTCTGCTCCCATTTGTGCTTTAAACGACTTACCGTATTTATCATAATATGCACGGTATTCTTTTTCCGATAGGAGTTGTTTTTTCTCTAATGGTGTATCACCCGCTTCCGTTACAATATAAGCAGCAAAATAGATTACTTCTTCCAAAGCGCGAGGAGACATGTCTAAAACAAGCCCCATACGACTTGGAATACCTTTAAAGTACCAAATGTGCGAAACAGGCGCAGCTAGCTCAATATGCCCCATCCGTTCACGACGTACTTTAGCTTTTGTAACTTCCACACCACATCGATCACAGACAACTCCCTTATAGCGCACTCGTTTATATTTTCCGCAATGACATTCCCAATCTTTTTGCGGGCCAAAAATCCGCTCACAAAACAGTCCGTCTTTTTCCGGCTTTAATGTGCGGTAATTAATCGTTTCTGGTTTTTTTACCTCACCATATGACCAAGAACGAATTTTTTCTGGCGAAGCTAAACCAATTTTCATATACTCAAAATTATTTACATCTAGCAAGGGGTCAACCTCCCTCTTAGTGTCCGATTTTACCAAGCTACCAACGGCTACTTAAAGTAAATATAGCTACTGAACCAAATTTTTACCTCGATACGTCCCTGCAACAACAGCTGCGTTCTTATGATAGTTGAGGTTAGCTCTAGAAGTGAGCTAACCCTATCTATCTTAGCTTTCTTCAACTTCTATATTAAGCTTACTAGCTTGTTGTGTCTCTTCTTCTTCTAATTCTCTCATATCAATTTCTTCTTCTTCACTAGATAACATCTTGACATCCATACCAAGACTTTGCAGTTCTTTGATTAGTACCTTGAAGGATTCAGGAACACCTGGTTCAGGTACATTATCCCCTTTGACAATGGATTCATATGTTTTCACACGTCCAACCACATCATCTGACTTAACGGTTAGAATTTCCTGTAATGTGTAAGCTGCACCGTAAGCTTCTAGCGCCCAAACTTCCATCTCTCCAAATCGCTGACCACCAAATTGCGCTTTACCACCAAGCGGCTGTTGCGTAACAAGTGAGTATGGGCCAGTAGAGCGGGCGTGTAATTTATCATCGACCATATGGGCAAGCTTAATCATGTACATTACACCGACAGATACTCGATTATCAAACGGTTCTCCTGATCTTCCATCATAAAGAATTGTTTTCGCATCTCGAGGCATACCTGCTTCTTCTAGCGTCTCCCATACATCGTCTTCTGTAGCTCCATCAAATACTGGTGTTGCTACATGAAGCCCTAATGCGCGAGCAGCCATCCCTAAGTGAAGTTCAAACACCTGTCCGATATTCATACGTGACGGCACCCCTAGTGGGTTTAACATAATATCAATTGGTGTTCCATCAGGCAAAAATGGCATATCCTCTTCAGGAAGAATTTTGGAAATAACACCTTTGTTCCCGTGACGCCCTGCCATCTTATCGCCTTCATGGATTTTACGTTTCTGCACAATGTACACCCGTACAAGCTCATTTACGCCTGGAGGAAGCTCATCTCCGTCTTCCCGGTTAAAGATTTTAACATCAAGCACAATACCACCTGCACCGTGTGGAACGCGTAATGATGTATCTCGAACTTCACGAGCCTTTTCTCCAAAAATAGCGTGCAATAAGCGCTCTTCCGCAGACAACTCTGTTACACCTTTTGGAGTAACTTTTCCAACAAGTATATCTCCATCCGTCACTTCAGCACCAATGCGAATAATTCCATATTCATTCAGATTTTTCAATGCATCTTCCCCGACGTTAGGGATATCTCGAGTAATTTCTTCGGGTCCTAATTTTGTATCACGTGCTTCTGATTCATATTCTTCAATATGAATAGAAGTATAAACATCGTCTTTAACGAGTCGTTCGCTCATGATAATAGCGTCCTCATAGTTATAACCTTCCCAAGTCATAAAACCAACGAGAACATTTCGACCTAATGCCAATTCTCCATCTTCCATGGAAGGGCCGTCTGCAAGGATTTCTCCTTTGATTACCCGATCTCCTTCGCTTACAATCGGACGTTGATTATAACAAGTTCCTTGATTGGATCGGATATATTTCTGTAGTTTATAATGGTCGAGATCACCTTTTACTTCACGTCCACCCACAACAGACGTTCTACGTACAAAAATTTGCTTTGCTTCAACGCGTTCTACAATTCCTTCATGACGACAAATGACCGCAGCACCAGAGTCCTTCCCATTTACATACTCCATTCCTGTACCTACAATTGGAGCCTCTGGCTTCATTAATGGGACAGCTTGACGTTGCATGTTTGCACCCATTAGCGCACGGTTAGAGTCATCATTCTCAAGGAAAGGAATACATGCTGTCGCCGCAGATACAACTTGCTTCGGCGATACGTCCATATAATCAATTTTTTCTCGTGCAACAATGGTGTTTTCTCCACGAAAACGCGCAATAACCTCTTCATCCGAAAAATGACCGTCTTCTGTTAATTTTGCGTTTGCCTGAGCTACCACATAGTTGTCCTCTTCATCAGCTGTTAAATAATCGATTTGCGCTGTCACTTTACCCGTCTCTGGATCAACACGGCGATATGGTGTTTCAATAAAACCAAACTTATTCACTTTCGCAAAACTAGAAAGCGAGTTGATTAATCCAATATTTGGTCCCTCTGGTGTCTCAATTGGACACATA
The DNA here is from genome assembly GCF_009917385.1 of Roseburia sp. 1XD42-34. GTDB lineage: Bacteria > Bacillota > Bacilli > Bacillales > Amphibacillaceae > Virgibacillus. The sequence continues at coordinate 35,655 of NZ_QWLJ01000027.1, forward strand.
CGACCATAATGCGAGTAATGAACGTCTCGAACTTCAAAGCCTGCACGCTCTCGCGTTAAACCGCCTGGTCCTAATGCTGATAAACGTCGCTTATGCGTTAATTCTGCTAAAGGATTGGTTTGATCCATAAATTGTGACAACTGAGAGCTTCCAAAGAATTCTTTGATGGAAGCAATTACGGGACGAATATTAATTAATTGCTGTGGCGTAATACTTGAAGTGTCCTGAATTGACATTCTTTCACGTACCACACGCTCCATTCGCGATAGACCGATGCGAAATTGGTTTTGTAATAATTCTCCGACAGAGCGAAGCCTTCGATTACCAAGATGGTCAATATCATCTGTTCCGCCTACTTGATGCAATAAATTAAAGAAATAGCTGATCGATGCTAAAATGTCAGCAGGCGTAATATTTTTCACACTTGCATCAACACCTGCATTGCCGATGACGTTTAACACCCGTTCTCCGCTTGGATCAGTAGGATCGATAATTTTGACGGTCTGCAGGATAATTGGTTCATCCAACACGCCATCTTTTGGCTGTAATTCCTGTTGACCGAGTTTTTCTTCTTCGCGTTCTAAATATGGTATTAATTTATCTAATAGTTTTCTTTCCAGTTTGTCACCTTTTTCAGCCAATACTTCTCCAGTTTCCTGGTCAACAACAGTCTCAGCTAGCACTTGGTTGAACAAACGATTTTTAATATGCAGCTTTTTATTCATTTTATAACGACCTACATGTGCCAGGTCATAACGCTTCGGATCAAAAAAGCGTGAGATTAATAAGCTTTTAGCATTGTCAACGGTAGGTGGTTCACCAGGACGTAAACGCTCGTAGATTTCCAGCAAAGCCTTTTCCGTTGTTTCTGTGTTATCTTTTTCGAGCGTGTTCTTCAGGTATTCATTATCACCTATGAGCTCAATGATTTCCTGATCACTGCCAAAACCAAGTGCTCGTAATAGTACGGTGATTGGCAATTTACGTGTACGATCAATCCGGACATGGACAACATCCTTCGCATCTGTTTCAAATTCCAACCATGCTCCACGATTCGGAATGACAGTTGCAGCTACGCCTCGTTTACCATTTTTATCAATTTTGTCATTGTAATAAACGCTTGGTGATCTTACAAGCTGAGATACAATAACACGTTCTGCTCCATTAATGATAAATGTCCCTGTATCTGTCATTAAAGGGAAATCACCCATGAATACTTCCTGTTCTTTTACTTCGCCGGTTTCATTATTAATTAAACGAACCTTCACACGAAGCGGAGCATTATAAGTAACATCTCGCTCTTTCGATTCATCTACAGGATATTTGGGCTCTCCTAAACTGTAATCAACAAATTCCAGTGATAAATTGCCGGTAAAGTCTTCAATTGGAGAAATGTCCTGAAACATTTCCCGTAGTCCCTCTTCTAAAAACCAATCATAAGAAGCGGTTTGGATTTCAATCAAATTCGGCAATTCTAGCACTTCGCTGATTCGTGCGTAGCTTCTGCGCTGGCGGTGCCGCCCATATTGAACTAGTTGTCCTGTCAACTGCTTCACCCCTTAAATCATCCATTTTTTCGTAGATTGTCATTCTACGCAAAATTTATTATAATAAGAAAAACCAGTTAAAGCAGATGTTCAAAAAAGTCCGTTTAAACGATAGATCGATTCTCTCGATTTCGCTCTTTTTTGAACACATACTTAAAGAAGCGAAAAAGCCTCATTGGTTTTTCGAATATCAACCTTGGTATAAAAGTAATACAACACATACATAACAAACTTGCAATCAAGGATTACAAGTACCTATTTGCACTATGAGAAGTCAGTGTTTACTCTACACATATCAAACTCTGCATAGCTGCTCTTGTATCAATAGAAAACAGATAAAAACTCCGATTTTACCATTGTTTCCCAACAATCATGAAATATACTAAGTGAATTTCATCAATTATTCCCTTGACATAAAAAGCGCCATGTTAGCATTTTCCTATCTTACCATAAGACTTTCTCTCGGTCAAACTTTTACTGCTCGAAAAAGATAATACCCTTTTCGCTTAGCTACGGTATGAACTTGTTGAAATATTTCTTCTAACTTTTTCTTTGCTGAAGGGGCTCCTTGTTTTTTTTGGATCACTACCCATAAAGCTCCGCCATGTTCTATTACCCGCTCTGCTTGAATAAACATTTCATGCACAACCTGCTTACCAGCACGTATAGGCGGATTCGTAACAACCGCAGCAAATGTCCGATTTTTAACAGCCGACAATTTATCACTCTGTATACAAGTAATGTTTTCTACCACATTTTGCGCTGCATTTCGTTTTGCTAATTCAACCGCACGTTCATTAATATCGATCATAAAAATATGACGTTCCTTATAGCGATCCGCTATTGTAATCCCAATGGGACCATAACCGCAACCAAGGTCTAGTATATCACCTGCTACGTCCGGAGCTGTAAAGTGTTCGATTAGAAAACGGCTACCAAAATCCACTTCGTTTTTCGAGAAGACACCTATATCACTCGTAAATGTAAATTTCTTATCGTTCGCGTTATATTGCCATGTTTTTGGTGAACTTATTGTTTGGGGTTTTTGTGAAAAGTAATGCTCACTCATTCCGGCACCTACTTTAATCGTATTGAAGGTTTTTATCAACCATGCATGAATCCAACTTCAGTAAGTTGATAAGGCGAGGCTTCAATCAGTAGAGAGATCTTTATATTCCGCTAATTGTCAGCCACCGCAAGGGTAAGACCTAAAGGCCTTGAACAGAATCGGAATTTGTCATGCAGTTGGAACTTATTCTTCTCCTCTAGACTTTCCATTTCAAAGGATAAAAGAATCAGTCTACCTACTAGTTACAAACAGAATAACGATTCCGAACATTCGACTGGGGTATATAGAAAGCTCGCCGCAATCAATACGACGAGCTCTTTTATTGACAAAAATTACTTAACTTCTACAGATGCACCTGCTTCTTCTAACTTACCTTTAACTTCTTCAGCGTCTTCTTTTGATACGCCTTCTTTAACTGCTTTTGGTGCATTATCAACTAGTTCTTTCGCATCTTTTAGTCCTAAGCCAGTGATTTCGCGTACTGCTTTAACAACTTTAATTTTTGAAGCACCAGCCTCAGTAAGTACTACATCAAATTCTGTTTTCTCTTCAGCTGCTTCACCGCCGCCAGCAGCGCCAGCTACTGCTACAGGAGCTGCAGCTGTTACTCCAAATTCTTCTTCAATTGCTTTTACTAAATCATTTAGTTCTAATACAGACATTTCTTTAACCGCTTCAATGATTTGTTCTTTCGTCATGATTGATTTCCTCCTAAATAAATGTTTTTTTATACCGTTACACGCAAATTATGCGCCTTGTTCTTCCTTTTGTTCAGCCACTGCCTTGGCTGCATAAGCAAGGTTGCGAATTGGTGCTTGAAGTACACTAAGAAGCATAGAAACCATACCTTCGTAGCTCGGAAGATCAGCAAGCTCTTGTACTTGTTCAAGTGTAGCAACGCTACCTTGAATAACACCGCCTTTGATTTCAAGGGCTTCATTCTCTTTAGCAAATTTTTTGATAATGCGCGCAGGAGCTACGGCATCATCTTTACTAAAGGCAATTGCAGATGGCCCAACTAAAATGTCGCTAAGCTCATTCAATTCAGCTGCTTCTACCGCACGGCGAGTCATCGTATTTTTGTAAACTTTGAACTCAATTCCTTCTTCACGCAATTGTTTTCGCAATTCTGTTACTGTAGCAACATCCAAACCACGATAGTCAACAACAACGACAGTTTCACTAGAAACAAACTTGTCTTTGATTTCTTCTACTAGCTGTTTCTTTTGCTCAATAATACTAGACATTCTTCCACCTCCTAGAAAAATACAAGATTATACCGTAATGGAACACAAGTGCAAATAAAAAACTCTCACGCAGACATGAGAGCTTATCAATTCATTGGAAAAACATAACGATCCAATTTATCTACAAACACCTCGGCAGGATGATTAAGCGGATATTTGCCCCTGCTGTCTACGGTACATCATATTTATTTTATTCACAGATTAAAGTATAGCGAAACACAATGATAAAGTCAACCCTTTTTCATTATCGCACCATGTTAGAAACATCTACACGGATCCCTGGACCCATTGTGGAAGATACAGAAGCATTTTTCATGTAAGTTCCCTTAGCTGCTTGAGGCTTCGCTTTTACAAGGGTTTCCGTAATGGCGACGAAGTTTTCAATTAATTTTTCATTATCAAATGAAACTTTACCAATCGGCACATGAACGTTGGATGATTTATCAACACGATATTCCACTTTACCAGCTTTAACATCCTGGATAGCTTTTTCCACATCAAATGTTACTGTTCCAGTCTTCGGATTCGGCATGAGCCCTTTTGGCCCTAATACTCTTCCCAATTTACCAACTTCAGCCATCATGTCTGGAGTTGCTACGACAACATCAAAATCAAACCAGCCTTGATTGATTTTATTGATATAATCTGCGTCTCCTACATAGTCAGCACCAGCAGCTTCAGCCTCTTTTGCTTTTTCACCTTTAGCGAATACAAGCACGCGCTGTGTTTTCCCTGTCCCATTTGGTAAAACCATCGCTCCGCGAATTTGTTGGTCTGCTTTCTTAGGGTCAACACCTAAACGAAAAGCAGCTTCAACTGTTTCGTCGAAATTAGCTTTAGCAGTTTCTTTTACAAGTGCAATTGCTTCTGACACTTCATACGCTTTCGTACGATCAACAAGCTTCAATGCTTCTTGATGCTTTTTTCCTTTTTTAGCCATTTTATTTCCTCCTCAAATGTGGTTATAACGGTATTACCTCCCACTTATAAAAGCGCGCAAGCTTCTATAAAGGCAAAGCTAATGATTAACCAGTCGGCTAACTCATCATCTTCACGAAAAAGGTTGCGAAGGGGATCCAACCGCAACCTATACCGTACTAGTAAAACTTCAAAAAATTAAAAACGAATAATTCACAACAAACAACGCTAAAAGGCAAGCACGAATTAGTCTTCGATGTTAATACCCATGCTGCGTGCAGTTCCTTCAACCATGCGCATCGCTGCTTCTACATCAGCAGCATTTAAGTCAGGCATTTTTGTTTCTGCGATTTCTTTTACTTTATCGCGTTTAAGTGTTGCTACTTTATTACGATTCGGTTCACCTGAAGCAGTTTCAATGCCAGCTGCTTTTTTAAGTAATACAGCTGCAGGTGGAGTTTTTGTAATAAATGTAAATGAACGATCCTCAAACACTGTTATCTCAACAGGAATAATCATACCTGCTTGATCTTGCGTACGTGCATTAAATTCTTTACAAAAACCCATGATATTAACACCGGCTTGACCAAGTGCTGGTCCTACTGGTGGTGCTGGGTTTGCTTTTCCAGCCGGGATTTGTAATTTTACAAGTTTAATCACTTTTTTAGCCACGAGACACACCTCCTTAAAGTCCGTGATGTGGTAATAGGGGTTCTTGTTTTTTCCCCTCCCACTCCAATTGATCTAACCTATTGGATAGATACAAGAATAACACAAAAATTTTAGCATGAATAAAAGAAAAATGCAAGGAAATATAAAATTATCTAGTCTAGCTTTTCTATTTGGGAGAAATCCAACTCGACAGGGGTATCTCTACCAAACATATTCACATGAACTTTTACTTTTTGTTTATCTACGTCTATATTCTCAACGGTACCAGTGAAATCTGTAAACGGTCCGTCCGTTACCCGGACATTCTCTTTGATTTCAAAATTAAATTGTACAGGCGTTTCCGCGACACCCATACGTTTTAGAACACTTTCGACTTCTTCGGGCAACAGTGGCGTTGGCTTGGTTCCACCACCACTTGACCCTATAAATCCTGTTACACCTGGAGTATTACGAACAACGTACCACGAATCGTCGGTCATAATCATTTCTGTTAGGACATAACCAGGGAAAAACTTCTTCTTCGTTATCTTTTTCTTCCCGTTTTTTATTTCCGTTTCCTCATCTTCAGGAACAATTACTCGGAAAATTTTATCTTCCATTCCCATAGACTCTACACGCTTTTCCAAGTTCGTTTTTACTTTATTTTCATACCCAGAATACGTATGTACGACATACCAATTTTTTTCCATGTTTTTGGACAACGCTTTTGTCCTTCCCTCCCTTTCGGACCACTATATGTTATAGAGGTTGCACCAAAGATTCGGTAATCACAACAACGAATTTCAGCTACCATACTAATCGTCTGTTTTCCATGTCCTACCTGACCCTCTTTTGTATACGCACGATCGTTCATAAGTCTAAAACAGAGTTCTTTTCATCACTCCCACTGAAACTAAAACTTCCAGACGGGTATAGAATGTTTAGCTGTAAACTATAATCTGCATCCAACCTAAAAAACCCGATTGATACCGGGTTTCCACATAAGTTCTCATCTATTTCTTTTATCATTATAGCATAAAATCCAGACAAATATTCAATCTTTCGCGAAATTAAAGTAAGTTTAGGATTTGCGTAATTCCAAGATCAATTAAAAAGAAGAATAAAGCTATAAAAGCTACCGTTGCAATAACAGTAATTGTATAACTCGTTAGCTCTTTCCTATTTGGCCAGCTAACTTTCTTCATTTCTCTTGAAACGTTTTTAAAGAAACGAAACATGCTTGTACCCCCTACAGCTGAAAATAACGACTTCATTTATCAGATATTAAATGCAATTATATCTTTTCACCACACTGCAGAAGGGATTCATTTGGTTTCCTTATGCAATGTATGTTTACCGCAAAATTTACAATACTTATTTACTTCAAGCCGTACAGGTTGTGTGGATACATTTTTGTTCGTTGTATAATTTCTGTTAGCACAAACTGCACATGCTAAAGTGATTTTCTTATTCATCCTCTCACCTCAAGTAGGAGAGTTTCTGTTCCTTTCTTAACTCTAGCACGGTTGCAAAAATGTGTCAAACATTACTATGGCGCAATTTCCGTCTCCTCAATCAGTTGTTCTAGTTTCCGCTTCACTCTTTGCAATGCATTATCAATGGATTTGACATGACGCTCTAACGCCACAGAAATTTCTTGATAGGTTCTCCCGTCTAAATATAGCTGAAGAACCTTCTTCTCTAACCCGCTTAATAATTCAGATAATTTCATTTCCATATCGCCATATTTTTCCTGATTTATTAAAAGTTCTTGTGGGTCAATAGCTTTTGACCCAGCAATTACATCTAATAACGTTCGATCTGTCTCCTCATCATAAATAGGCTTGTCCAAAGACACATACGAATTTAGCGGAATATGCTTTTGTCTCGTTGCTGTTTTGATCGCAGTAATTATTTGTCTCGTTACACAAAGCTCCGCAAAAGCCTTGAACGAGGAGAGCTTGTCTCCATCATAATCGCGAATAGCCTTATATAAACCTATCATTCCCTCTTGGACAATGTCCTCCTTATCCGCACCAATTAAAAAATACGTGCGTGCTTTAGCACGTACAAAATTCCGATACTTGTGTATCAAATAATCTAAGGCGTGACTGTTCCCCCGATGAATAAGTTGCACAATTTTTTCATCATCCAACTTACTTAAGCGTTGTTCGCTCATCTCTATTTGGTTGACATTCACCAAGATGACCCCCCGACTACACCGCAGTCCATTTAGAACTAATTATACAGGAAGCGCTTTAAAGTCGTCAACACCGGAGATAAAGGCATTTCAACCAAGTAGAGCTCTACATTTGTCCTCTTCTCCATTTTTCAAATGTTTCCAACGTTTTCTGATCCAATGTGATTTTTGTGTTTGCTTGTTTCTTATAATGTTTCTCAATCGTTTTTTCTATGTCCTGTTGCATATTGTTTGTTTCTATCCACAATTCTCGCGCTGATTTCCTTAATGCACCACTCCCAAAAATGGTGCGCTGCTCAGCGAAGTCCGACGTTGCCACATACACTTGGGTGCGAATATCTTTTACTTCCTTCACTAATTTTTCAATACATTCATCTGCGGTTTCTTTTTCTTTTGTATAGATCACTTCAATATTAAAAGCTGTTGTCTTTGTCGCTACGCCATGTACATAATAAGCATCAAATACAACGATAACGCGATGCCCAGAGTAAGCCTGATACTCTGCCATCCATTCAATAAGCCGATCTCGGGCTTGTCCAATGTCCTTCTCCTTTAACCTTTGAAGTTCCTCCCACGCCCCTATGATGTTATATCCATCCACTATGACGACAATCATCGCTTACTCACCAAAAGGGTTCCTTTTGCGATATACCTCATATAATAGTAGACTGCATGCAACCGAAGCATTCAGAGAAGATACCTTTCCTTTCATCGGCAGGCTAACCGTCCAATCACATTTTTTCTTCACTAAATGACTGATCCCTTTTCCTTCATTTCCAATAACGATAGCAAGCGGCAACGTACCTTCTAGCTGTCGATAATCCTCTGTTGCGTTTGCTTCCGTTCCTACTACCCAAACTTGACGTTCTTTTAGTTCCTCAATGGTGTTAGCTATATTCGTTACGCGAACAACTGGAACATGCTCTATCGCTCCAGCAGCTGTTTTGGCTACGGTTGCTGTTAATCCTACCGAGCGACGCTTCGGAATAATCACACCATGCGCGCCGACAGCATCTGCCGTTCGTAAGATAGACCCTAAATTATGCGGGTCCTCCAATTCATCTAGGATAAGAAAAAAAGCAGCTTCATTTTGTTCTTCAGCTCGCTGAAATAGGTCATCTAGTTCTGCATATTCATAAGAAGCAACATAAGCAACCACCCCTTGATGACTTCCCCCTTTAGATAACTGATCGATTTTATGCCTGGGAACTTTTTGAACAATGGTTCCTGCTGATTTTGCTAATTGAAAAAACGTTGCTTGTACTGAGGAATTTAAATGTTCTGATACAAGCACTTTATTAATGGATCTGCCAGATTTTATCGCTTCGATAACTGGGTTTTTACCCATGATTAGTTCCTGATCCATGCTCTGTTCCCCTCCTTTCTGTTAACTGAATTGCCTCTTGGATCAGCTGTTCAAGCCGCTGTAAATGGTTTGCTAAATAAAGATATCCAATTAATGCTTCGAATGCTGTACTATAGCGATACGTTTGTACACGAATGTTTTTAGGAGTAGAACCGGACTTTGCATTCCGCCCTCTAGCGACGACTCGTTCCTCTTCTTGTGTTAGTTTGCCCGTTTCTAACCAGTGTAGTACCACAGCTGCTTGCGCTTTTCCTGACACATACTGAATGGCCTTTTGATGTAATTGCTGTGGCTTTACTTGGCCTTGATGTAGGAGATGCTCTCTTATATATAATTCATAAACAGCATCTCCCATATAAGCAAGGGCAAGACTTTTCATTTGTTTTACATCTATATCCATGATGCTTACCCTCTTTTCCATCTTACTCCTTGTGGGGTATCCTCTAAAATGATATTTTTCGCCTTTAGCATATCTCTAATTTCATCTGCGCGAGTAAAATCACGATTTTTCCGCGCGCTGTTTCGTTCTTCGATTAATTGCTCAATCTCTATATCCAGTAACTCCTGTTCCGTTTTCAGTTCCATACCAAGAACCTTCAAGAATGTTTGAATGACTTTTTGAAACTCTTCAATAACACAACTGCATGTTTGCTTATGTTGGAGGTATACATTAGCCTCTTTAGCCACTTCAAACAGAACAGAAATTGCATTTGCTGTATGAAAGTCATCATCCATTTCCGCTTCAAATAGCTTTTTCCACTGTGCAATCTTTTCCAACCATTCTTCTTTATGATCGACAATATCCAGACTGGAGTCTTTGCGATGCTCTAAATTTAAATAGGCTGTTTTAATCCGCTCTAAACCATTTTCTGCGCTTTGTAGTAGGTCCTCTGAAAAATTAATTGGATGCCGATAGTGGACACTTAGCATAAAGAAACGAATGACTTGCGGATCGTACTGCTGAATTAAATCTCGAGCCAATAAATAGTTTCCTAGCGATTTTGACATTTTTTCATTATTTATATTGATATAGCCATTATGCATCCAATAATTTGCAAAGGGTTTCCCTGTTAGTGCTTCTGATTGAGCAATCTCATTTTCGTGATGCGGAAAAGCTAAGTCTTGACCACCTGCATGAATATCAATCGTATCTCCAAGGTATTTTTTCACCATCGCCGAGCACTCGATATGCCAGCCTGGTCGCCCTTTTCCCCAAGGTGAATCCCAAGCAATTTCTCCGTCTTTTGCTTGCTTCCAAAGCGTAAAATCAAGTGGATCTGTTTTTTTCTCACCAACTTGGATCCGTGCGCCAGACCTCAATTCATCAACTGATTGATGAGATAGCTTTCCGTACTTACTAAATTTCCGGGGTTTAAAATAAACATCGCCGTCCGCTTCGTAGGCAACCCCTTTTTCAACAAGTGCCTCAATAAAAGCAATGATATCATCCATTGTTTCCGTTACTCGTGGGTTGTGTGTTGCCTCTTTAACACCCAAAGCCCCAACATCTTCCAGATAAGCAGAAATAAAGCGGTCTGCTACCTCTGGCACTTCTTTGCCAAGCTCCTTGGCGGTACGGATCAGCTTATCATCCACATCTGTAAAATTCAGCACATAGTCTACTTCAAACCCTTTGTATTCCAAATATCGTCTAACTGTATCAAAAACAATCGCTGGTCTGGCATTACCAATATGAATATAGTTATATACCGTCGGCCCACAAACATACATGCTTACTTTTCCTGGTACTATCGGCTTAAATATTTCCTTTTTACGAGTTAATGTATTATATATTTTAATGGACATCGTGTTTTTCTCCTTCTTTTAATTTTGCTATTTCTGCTTTTAATTCATCAATTTCCCTTTGTAAATGTTCGCAACGGTTAGCGACTGGATCTGGTAACTGATGATGATTCAAATCTTTGGTTACCTTTTCACCACGATGTTTAACCACTTTTCCAGGTATACCTACTACTGTAGCATGGTCCGGCACATCTTTCAGCACAACAGAACCTGCCCCTACTTTTGCACATTCGCCAACCGTTATTGAACCAAGTACTTTGGCGCCTGTTGCAATAAGCACATTATCCTTAATTGTTGGATGCCGTTTGCCTTTTTCTTTTCCAGTACCGCCTAAAGTAACCCCTTGAAAAATGGTTACATTATCGCCTATTTCACATGTTTCACCAATGACTACGCCCATGCCATGGTCTATAAATAAACGCCTACCAATGATTGCTCCTGGATGGATTTCAATCCCTGTTAAAAAGCGGTTCAACTGTGATATGACACGGGCAATAAAGAACATTTTTCGTTTATAAAATGCATGAGCAATTCGATGCCACCAGACAGCGTGAAGACCTGAATATGTTAAGAAAACTTCAAAATAAGAACGAGCTGCTGGATCCTGTTCAAACACCACATCCATATCTTCCTTCACTCGTTTCCAAATGCTCATCAGTTGACCTCCCTATTATTGTAAGTAATTATCAAGCGAATCCCTAACCAGTAGGGGTTTTTATCCCCTTTAATTGTAGTAGCGCAAGGGGTATGACCTAAAGGTTTCTGAATGAATCGTGCATTTAGTAGCTGTTATCTCCTACTTAGACTTGTTCCGTACGCACTCTCCAACCTTGGTAGTGAGAGACTTACAGCACGTTATATATGAGAGATATGAAGGATATTGTTTTGCTTAGATAAACCTTTTATTAGTGACAAGTTAAATCGCGCAAACACATGCACTAGCCTAGTTTTACTTCTTATAACATGAAAATAAGCGTCTCTGGGTTCATACTCAGAGACGCTTACGTGCGCGGTTCCACTCTGTTTGAAGGATAATAATCATCCTTCCAACTCAGACTTATAACGGTAAGCGCCGCCGTTATGTACTTACATTCCATAACGGACTCTTGAGGAGCACTTCAAAAACAATGCTAAAAACCACTTTCAGCCAAGGTGATTCTCTCTGTGTTAGCGAATTGCTTCTTACTTTCCCTCGTCATCGTTCCTTATTTGTTGTGTAGTAATACTATATTACATTTTCCATAAGTTGTGAATCATTACGCTTCAAGCTTTTTTAAAACTGTATCCAAATGGCTAATCACAGTTTCTTTCCCGAGCAGTTCAATAGCCATGGGCAATTCTGGTCCATGTGTCTGTCCTGTTGTTGCCACACGGATTGGCATAAATAGCTTTTTGCCTCGGTGACCGGTTTCCTTTTGGGTCGCTTTAATTTGCGCTTTAATAGAAGGAGCCGTAAAATCATCCAAATGAATTAACTTGTCTGTGAAAACTTGCAACACTTCTGGAACTTGCTCGCCTTCAAGTACTTCCCAAGCAGCATCATCAAAAGTAAGCTCTTTGGAGAAAAACATTTCCGTTAATTCTACGATTTCTGCCCCGTATCGCAATTGCTCTTTATATAAAGCAATCACCTTCTCCGCCCATTCTCTTCTAGCATGATCTATATCTTTTGGCAGTTTGTCTGCTTTTACTAAATGTGGCATCGCCAAGTCAATCACTTCTGATAAATCGGCTGCTTTAATATATGCATTGTTCATCCACTTCAATTTATGACGATCAAATATTGCTGCTGAAGTAGATAAACGTTCTGGATCGAATATATCAATTAATGTTTGTTTATCAAAGATTTCCTCTTCGCCAACTGGTGACCAACCTAACAATGCAATAAAATTAAACAAAGCCTCGGGCAAATAGCCCAAATCATGATATTGCTCAATAAATTGAATAATATGCTGATCACGCTTGCTCAATTTTTTCCGTTCTTCATTAAGAATAAGCGTCATATGCCCAAACGTCGGCGGCTCCCAATCAAATGCTTCATAGATCATCATTTGCTTTGGGGTATTGGATATATGCTCCTCACCACGTAAAACGTGTGTAATTTCCATTAAATGATCATCGACAGCAACTGCAAAGTTATACGTTGGAATACCATTTTTCTTCACGATAACCCAATCACCAAAATCACTCGATTCAAAAGTAATATCGCCTCTTACGATATCATTAAATGTATACGTTTTATTTTCCGGAACCCGCATGCGAATGCTTGGCAATCGTCCTTCCTTTTCAAAAGCAGCGATTTGTTCCGCGGTTAAATCACGATGAGCACCGGAGTACTTCGGAACCTGACCATTAGCTCGTTGCTGTTCTCTTTCTGCCTCAAGCTCTTCTTCCGTCATATAGCATTTATAAGCCAAGCCTCTTTCTAACAGTTTCTCCACATATTTTTGATATATATCGAGACGCTCCATTTGGCGGTATGGTCCGTAGCTTCCACCTACATCTGCTCCCTCATCCCACTCAACACCCAACCATTTTAAAAATTTCAGCTGGCTTTCTTCTCCACCAGCTACATTTCGTTTATCATCTGTGTCTTCAATACGAATGATCATTTTCCCGTTAAAATGTTTCGCATATAAATAATTAAATAATGCTGTACGTGCGTTTCCAATATGCAAATGACCTGTTGGACTCGGTGCATACCGTACACGAACCTGATTTGTCATGATTCTTCCCCTTTCTATAATCAAACAATGAAAATGAATTCAGTAACCGTCTTATGCTCCAGATAGTTAGCTAGTCACAGCAACTATCGTCACTGCACAGTTAACGTCTCTTGAACAATTTTTAAGGCTTTTTATACGGTGTATGATGGTTTCCCACCCACCCCGTGTATGCTATTTTTCCTTATAGAAGGCAAAAAGTATAAAGTAAACCCTCCATCAACGGGAGCTCTTTGTCCCCACCAAGCTAGCACACAGGGGAAATACCTAAAGATCTCTGAAAAAAATCGATTATTTGCCTTATAAGCTACGTGAGAGATATAAAATGATTTTCCATATTAAATTATACTTTTCTTGTCCGTATAACAAAAGTGATAACAATCACTGTTATCACTTTTGCCTATCCTTTATAAGTTATACCCTTTTTAGAGTGCTTTTTCAAGTAATTTTGGTTTCGCAAAAATCATTCTACCAGCCGATGTTTGCAACACACTTGTAATTAGCACTTCAATAGTTTTGCCGATATAGTTTCTTCCTTCTTCAACAACAATCATTGTTCCATCATCAAGGTAAGCGATCCCTTGATTATGCTCTTTCCCATCTTTAATGACATGTACCGTCAATTCTTCACCAGGTAATACGACTGGCTTCACAGCATTAGCCAAATCGTTAATATTTAAAACTGGAACACTTTGCAAATCACATACTTTATTTAAGTTAAAATCATTAGTCACAACAATACCATTGATCACTTTTGCCAACTTAATTAATTTGCTGTCCACTTCATGGATGTCTTCAAAATCGCCTTCATAAATTTCAACTTTTACAGGTAGATCTTTTTGGATTCGATTTAAAACGTCTAAACCTCTACGACCTCGATTTCGTTTTAATACGTCCGAGGAATCTGCAATATGCTGTAACTCACCAAGAACAAATTGCGGAATGACTATTGTTCCTTCAAGGAAATTCGTCTGGCAAATATCAGCGATCCGACCGTCTATAATAACGCTTGTGTCCAATATTTTTGCTTTTGGCTGTATAGGGGAATTACTCGTATCACCTTCAGACACTTTCCGCTTCTCTTTTTCCTTTCGATTAATATTAAATAAATTAACAATCTCTTCACGCCGGCGAAACCCGACTTGAAATCCTAAATAGCCTAATAAAACCGTTACAAACAGTGGAAGAGTTTGAGAAACTAATTTAATGTTAATATCTCCTATAGGTATGGTAATTAGAAATGCAATAAACAGACCAGCCATAAGCCCTAACGTTCCTGAAAACAAATCACCTGCAGGCAGGCGAATAAGTGCTTCCTCTACCCATTTTAAAAACCCTACAATATAATCGACAAGCCAATATGATATGAGAAAGAAAATAATAGCACCGACTATCATTCCCACATACGGAGAAAGTATCCAGTTAGAATCGGCAATATTTAATAGTGCTAAAAAAACAGGAACATAAAGATAACCAATCGTTCCTCCTAAAATAAGAAAAAGCAAATGAACAATCTTTTTCATCAGCAATGCCACCTCCTAACTTATATTATTGCCTAAGATGAAAAAAAATAATCCTTGAAAGATAATAAAAAGAAATAATTTCTATATCGATTCGCATTGCGAATTCCAACGGAAGAAAAAGCTGAAAACCTTATTTATAATAACTAACCGCTATAACCTATATACAATCCATACATAAATTGAGAATTCATTTCAGTTACGCTTTTCCTTAACACCTAATAAGTTCTAAATCAAGACTTTATATCTAGAATTCTTGAAAATTAGCAATGCGACCCACACGCTTTCTTTTGTATTACCCCTAATATATATTCGTGCCATAGATTGGCTTATCGTTCTTGTAGTAACTGTGTTTGTTTGGAATAAAAGCAGTGAACAAAAAAGGATACTTTTTCCGGACATTTAAATTAAACATATTAACCCATATGATTTTATGATCATAATAAAAAACAAAACTTATCTATTTACTCCGATTTGTAATGCTTCCTGTACGGAATTCACTCCAATAATTTCAATGTTATTTGGAGTTGTCCAGCCACCTAAATTATTTTTAGGACAAATTACTCGTTTAAATCCTAGCTTTGCAGCCTCTTGAACGCGCTGTTCAATTCGAGAAACTCGCCTTATCTCACCAGTCAAACCGACTTCACCAATAAAAATATCTTCCGGTTTTGTTGGTTGATCACGGAAACTTGAAGCGATACTAACAGCAATCGCTAAATCAATGGCAGGTTCATCTAGCTTAACACCGCCAGCCACTTTTATATACGCATCCTGATTTTGCAGCATTAACCCAACCCGCTTTTCCAACACCGCCATCAAAAGAGGAACGCGATTCTGATCTACTCCCGTCGCCATTCTACGTGGATTACCAAATGCAGTAGGGGAAATTAATGCTTGTATCTCAACCAGTACTGGCCTTGTTCCTTCCATGGAAGCTACTACAGTAGACCCGGATGCACCTTGTGAGCGCTCTTCCAAAAATATCTCAGATGGATTTAAAACCTCGCGCAACCCTTCCTCTTTCATTTCAAAAATACCCATTTCATTCGTACTACCAAATCGATTCTTCACGCCCCGTAATATTCGATACGTATGATGACGTTCCCCTTCAAAATAAAGTACAGCATCAACCATATGCTCCAAAAGCCTTGGTCCTGCAATTGAGCCCTCTTTTGTCACATGTCCCACTATAAATATCGGTATACCGTTTGTTTTAGCTAGTTTCATCAATTCAGAGGTACATTCTCTCACTTGGGAAACGCTCCCCGGAGCACTTGTGATTTCTTCACGATAGATGGTTTGAATCGAATCAATAACGACAAACGATGGTTTTATGGTTTCAATTTGATTTGCTATATCCAATAAATTCGTTTCTGCTAATACATATAATGAATCGGAAGTAACACCTAAGCGATCTGCACGCAACTTCGTCTGTCTCGTTGATTCTTCTCCAGAAATATATAGTACGGATAAGCTTTTATCTGCCAATTGTGATGATATTTGTAATAATAAAGTAGATTTACCAATTCCGGGATCTCCACCGATTAACACAAGGGATCCTGGTACAATACCGCCACCGAGCACACGATTAAACTCTTTCATACTTGTTATTATCCTCGGTTCTTGTTGCGATTTAATTGCGGTTATTTTCTCAGGCTTTCCAACTGATCTATACCCAGTATGAAAAGCTTGTTTTTGTCTGCCACCAGTGATTTCTATTTCTTCTACGAATGTATTCCAATTATTGCAACCAGGACATTTCCCAAGCCACTTTGGTGCTTCATAGCCACATTCCTGACAAACAAATTTCGTTTTTCGCTTCGCCAACTTACCACTACCCTTTCACTTATCTATTATATACGATTTTAGCAACCAAAAAGTTACAGGTTCCTATCAATTTGGCTACATATTCCATAGTCCTGCCACAAATCTAACCTCTACCGTCGTTTAATGCCATCTAATTCATTTCAGATCAATCTGTTTATACATATATGAATATCACGTTTTACCCTTATTTTTATTAGTTTAACATATTTTAGTGATAAAAAAATGGTCCGCATCATCTATTATTTTGTATATAGAACAGGTCGATCTACCTAATTCATAACTACTTTTACTTTTTAATCATTTATCCCGAATTATTCATACCTCTAAACTGAGCGTAGAAAAAAATGAAGAGAATGGATAACCAACAAAAATAAGCCAAATAGAATTTATATGATCTTTACTCCATGTATGCCTCCCATATTACAAAAACGCTTGTTGTTGGGTATACGAATCCCTTGGACTTTATATCATTATTTTTACATATAATGATAGAGAAATATAATGACGTTTTATCAAAAAGTCATGCAATCGCTGCGGAAAAACACTACACTTTCCATGGGCTGGCGCTCAGCATCCTCGAAAAAAAGTTTCCGCTTTTTTCCTGCGGGGTTTTCCCACTACGCTTTCCCACAGGAGTCTCCGTGTTTTTCCTCCAATATCTTTATCATTTTATTTTAACGGAATTTGCTTACGCTTTGTTTTCCGGAAAACAAAGCGTACGGTACCAATTCGTTAAGTTATACGCTAATAGGCTCATCATCATTCTCGTATCATTTCTACCAAAAGAATGACTGCTCGTGCGATCAAAATAAAACCCATTCTTGTCTTCCTCAATAGTTTTCCATCATTCCCCTTTTTTGATATGTTTGAACAATCGCTTTCGGAGTAAACATATCTCCTATATTTGTAATGAAAAAGGCATGCGTAAATTCACCATCGGCCATGCGATTAAATAAGTATCTTTCTTTGTTTAGACCATGATTTGCTTGATAACTGTAACAGAAATGGATTCTTTTTTCATTTATTTGATGAAGGGCCAAATTGCCTTCGCTCCTTCGTACGTAACATTTGGTAGTTTCAAGTTATATCTGTGAAAATTCAGGATTATAAATTTTGCTAATATAAAAAACTAAGGTTTCATGTATTTTTGATTAGTTTAAGTAAAAATTTAACAAATATACAATACAAAAAAGTAAGAAAGTTGCTGTTAATTTGGCAGTTGTGTCTGAAGTGTTACTATTGGGAAACTACTATCACGTCTATCCAATTCCTAAAAAAACTCCCCCCGTAGACTTATTGTTCCCACGGAAGGATCGTTTTTTACGGAAGGTCTGTTCACATTTTCCTTGAGGAAATTACGGAAGAATAATAAATTCCCCTTTATTGTTTAAACCAATTTTGACTCGTTGTCCTTTTTCAATCGTTCCTTTTAATAACTCCTCAGACAATAAATCTTCTATATTCTTTTGAATGGAGCGACGAAGCGGTCTTGCTCCATATTCTGGATCAAACCCTTCGTTGGCAATTTTCTCTAATGCTTTATCCGTTAGTGAGAAGTCAATGTCCTGATCCTTTAAGCGCTTCTGTAGCTGCTGGATCATTAATGTAACGATATGCTTCATATGTTTTTTCTCCAAAGAATGAAAGACGATAGTTTCGTCAATTCGATTTAAAAATTCTGGTCGAAATGCTTTTTTCAACTCTTCGGTCACTTTTGACTTCATATTTTTGTAATCTTGACCTTCCTCACCTAAATTAAAGCCAACATACTTATTTCGTTTTAATTCACTAGCACCAACATTCGATGTCATAATCAATACCGTGTTGCGAAAATCAACCACACGTCCTTTTGAATCTGTCAATCGCCCATCCTCAAGGACTTGCAACAAGATGTTAAATACCTCTGGGTGTGCCTTTTCTACTTCATCTAATAGTACAACGGAATATGGTTTTCTACGCACTTTTTCCGTTAATTGTCCACCTTCTTCATACCCTACATAACCAGGAGGTGCTCCTACTAGACGTGAAGTAGCGTGTTTTTCCATATACTCTGACATATCAATTCGAATCATAGCGTCCTCATCTGCAAACATTGCTTCAGCTAAGGCACGAGCTAATTCTGTTTTCCCCACTCCTGTTGGACCTAGGAAAATAAAGGAACCAATTGGACGTTTCGGATCTTTCAAACCTGCTCGTGCTCTGCGAATCGCTTTGGAAACAGCATTTACAGCTTCTTCTTGCCCAATCACACGATTATGCAGTATCTCTTCCATATTGAGCAGGCGATCACTCTCGTCCTTTGTTAATTTCGACACAGGCACTCCTGTCCAGATAGATACGACACTTGCTATATCCTCAACAGTAACCTCTGTATCTGTTTGCCCTTGCTTTTCTTTCCATTTCTTCTTTGTCTCAGCGACCTCTTCACGTAGCCTTTGTTCTGAATCCCGAAGTGAAGCAGCTTTTTCAAATTCCTGACTCTGTACGGCAGCATCCTTTTCTTTCCGGACTTCTTCCAGTTTCTGTTCAAGCTCCTTCAAGTTTGGCGGAACTGTATAGGATTTTAAACGAACTTTAGATCCTGCTTCATCAATTAAATCGATCGCCTTATCTGGCAAAAATCGATCAGTAATATAACGGTCAGACAAATTGGCAGCTGCTTCGATCGCTTCATCTGTAATTGTAACCCGGTGATGTGCTTCGTAGCGATCACGCAACCCTTTCAAAATTTGAATCGTTTCCTCCAACGTTGGTTCATCCACTTGAATAGGCTGGAATCTGCGTTCAAGAGCGGCATCTTTTTCTATATATTTGCGATATTCATCTAACGTCGTTGCACCAATACATTGCAATTCCCCACGAGCAAGCGAAGGCTTTAAAATATTGGAAGCATCGATCGCACCTTCCGCACCGCCTGCACCAATTAATGTATGCAATTCATCAATAAACAGGATAATATTTCCGGCTTGACGAATTTCTTCCATTACCTTTTTCAGCCGATCTTCAAATTCTCCGCGATATTTTGTACCGGCAACAACCGTTCCCATATCAAGAGTCATGACTCGCTTATCTCGTAATGTTTCCGGTACTTCGTTTTGGATAATTTGTTGAGCAAGCCCTTCAGCAACAGCGGTTTTTCCTACCCCTGGCTCTCCAATTAATACTGGGTTATTCTTTGTACGCCGGCTTAATACTTGAATGACACGTTCAATTTCCTTACTTCGTCCAATTACGGGGTCAATATTTCCTTCCTTTGCACTCTCAGTCAAATCACGCGCCAGCGAATCAAGCGTCGGTGTATTTGCACTGGATTGTTGCCCACGTCCTTGGCGATTTGTTTGGGATTCGTTACTTCCTAGTAGCTGTAAAACCTGCTGCCTAGCTTTATTCAAACTAACACCTAAGTTATTTAAAACCCTGGCAGCAACACCTTCTCCTTCGCGGATAAGCCCGAGCAAAATATGCTCTGTCCCTACATAAGAATGTCCCAGCTTACGTGCTTCATCTTGACAAAGTTCCACCACTTTTTTAGCTCGCGGTGTATAGTGGATTGTTTGCATTGGTTGCTTTCCAACGCCAATCAGTTTTTCCACTTCCTCTTGGATTTTGGAAATTTCTAGTCCAAGTGATTGTAATGCTTTTGCAGCAATGCCCTCTCCTTCGCGGACAAGCCCTAACAAAATATGTTCTGTTCCAATATTATTATGCCCCAATCGCACAGCTTCTTCTTGGGAAAGCGCGAGCACTTTTTGTGCTCTTTCCGTAAAACGTCCAGACATCATATATTAGTATCCTCCTATCTATTGCTCTAATTGCAACCGTTGGCGAATAAGAGAAGCTCGCAATTGGTCGCGTTCGCTTGCAGCTAATGTTTTTTTAGCATAATGCTGTAAAAATCCTGGTTGTAGTAAGATCATTAATTCATTTAAGATATTTCGTGAAACGTTTTTTAATAGGCCTAAGTCAATTCCTAACCTTACATTCGATAAACAAGTTGCCGCCTCTTTTGATTCAATAATTCGCGCATAGGCTAATACACCATAAGAGCGATAAATACGATCTTCCAACTTATCTCCAGACTGTTTAAGTAATTGCTCACGAGCGTACCGTTCCTGTTCTATTAATTGCTTTACGACACTTTGTAAATCTGCCACAATATCTTGTTCGGATTTTCCAAGGGTGATTTGATTTGAAATCTGAAAAATATTTCCTTGAGCTTCACTACCTTCTCCATAAATACCTCGTACAACTAACCCCAACTGGTTTATAGCCGGAATCATTCGGTTGATTTGCTTCGTTAAAACTAAAGCCGGAAGATGCATCATAACAGAAGCTCGCATTCCAGTTCCTACATTAGTTGGGCAGCTAGTCAAGTAACCTCTTGTTTCATCGAAAGCATAATTTATTTTCTCCTCTAGCCAATCATCAAACTCAAATGCTTGCTGCAAAGCTTCTGATAATTGAAAGCCAGGTAAATAAAATTGTAATCGGATATGGTCTTCTTCATTTATCATAAGCGATACTTGCTCATTTTCTGAAATAAGCACAGCTGCAGATTCTGAATGTTTTGCTAATAAAGGACTAATCAAATGTTTTTCTACCAACACACGTCGCTCTATGGCGGATAAATCACGAATGGATACAAAGGCTAAATCTTTATACGAACCAAAAGCCTGCCCTTCATATTTTTCTTTAAAGAAGCTGCGTATTTCCTCCAATTCCTTTGGGTCAGCGGCTATTGGATACGGTACATTAGCAAAGTTGCGCGCAAGGCGAATTCGGCTGCTTAACACGATGTCACTATCCGGCCCGTCCTTTCGCATCCAAGGACTAATTGCTTCATTCATAAACTGCTGCAATGTCATGACTGATCACCTGCCTCTGAATGATCCTCTTCCTGATTCAAAGCTCTTATTTGATCTCTTACTTTAGCTGCTTCTTCGAATTCTTCATTTTCAATTAACTTTTTCAAATGTAGCTTTAAATCCTCTAATTGTTTCTTCTTATGCAAATCTCCACCTTGGCGTTTCGGTATTTTTCCATTATGCTTTATATTGCCAGCGTGTACTCTACGAAATATTGGGTCTAAGCGTTCGTTAAAGGTTTCATAACAAACAGCACAGCCAAATTTTCCTATTTGCTTAAATTGGGAAAAAGTCATTTCGCATTTCGGGCATTGTAAATCCTTCGTTTGCTGGTAACTTTCAGCATGAGGACTAGTTAAACCAGAGGTGTCAAAATTAAATAACCCCGAAAGTAAATGGTGCAGCGAATAACCGTCTTCTGGATAGGTCATATACCCTTTTTCCTTTGCACAGACATTGCAAACATGAACCTCCATTTTTTGTCCTTGAATAACTTGTGTGAAATGAAGCGTCGCAGGACGTTTATGACATTCTTGACATTGCATGTTCACACTCCTCCCTTATTTATTTAAATACTTGAGTGTTGTAAGCATTGCCGTTAATACACGAGCACGAATTTCATCTCGTAATGGTAACTGAAAAGGCAGCGTCGACCTTTCGATAGCACTTAACATAATTTTTGCCTCACGTTCAGTGATCAACTCTTCCTCAAGCAATCTTTCCAATATTCCTACCGCTTTTTGTTGGGATATGGATGGATTAATCATGTCAATAATTTCATCAATCAACTTTGACTCATCTTGGTGAATGACTCGCATAATCCGAATATAACCCCCGCCGCCACGCTTACTCTCGACAATATAGCCCTTTTCCACCGTAAAACGGGTATTAATTACATAATTAATTTGTGAGGGGACACATTGAAATTGGTCAGCTATCTCACTTCGTTTAATCTCAATCACATTTTTACCTTTTGATTGAAGAATTTGCTTTAAATAATTTTCAATTACATCTGATATATTACTCATATGCCCACCCCCTTTTATATAGAAACAAACTTTTGACTTTGACTATCTTTGACTATACTTTTATTATACGGGAAATTACAGAAGATGCAAATACAAGATCTATGTTTATTGTAGACAAAAATAACTATTAAGAAACACAAAATGAAAATGGTCTTAAAACAAATAACATATGTAGCAATAATATCAAGTAAATCAACTTCATTTAAGAGATTCCCTTGTTACAGAATTTTCAAGCTTATTCTAAGAACAAGGGCGCAAGCGCCGTTTAGCAACGTAGCAACTGGAACGAAGCAACTAAAGTTTTAGGAAACATGGTTAGGCACGAACCAATGATGACTTATCGTAGGGCGATTTCGTGAAGTCGCCTAGTTGCTGGGCGCTTATGCCGGACGCGGCTATCCCGTTATGTCGGTATCCCAAAGCAACAATTTTTATACTTTTTATCTTATAAAAAAATGGGTTTCCACTATCATTTTTGGAATTCCCATCTAATCTGAACGTATTTAAAAAGCAATGCAACCCAATTCTAAAGTAATTTTTTGACTTGCCTAGGTTGATGTCCTTGTTTACGTTAATTCAGTTACACTTCTAACATGATTTATTTGCGATATTTCAGCAAACAAGGTGAATCGATCTAAATCTGTATTTCTTTCAATAACTATATAGATGTTTCGATGATTATTTTCTGATTTGGAAATTTCTACTTTCTTAATCGTCATATGATATTTGTCAAACACAGCAACTACTTCATGTACAGGTAAGTCTGGTACTGTGACAATTTGAATAACATGGGATGATTTTCCACGTCTGAACAGACGTTCAAAGTTATTAAGAAAAATAAGACTAAGTAATATAATTGCCGTTGTTAATACTGCTGCTGCATACATTCCTGCACCTACAACTAACCCTAGCCCCGCAACTGTCCATATAGAAGCTGCTGTTGTCAATCCTCTAATCGTACCACCATAAACAATTATTGTACCAGCACCTAAAAATCCTATACCACTGATCACATAAGATGGTATTCTTGCAGGATCAAAGCGAATGTTATCATACTCTTCTAAAAAGAATTCAAATCCAAATAAAGAAAGCAACATCATTAAACAAGAACCTACTCCAACTAAAATATGGGTCCGAAAGCCGGCTGAGTGATTTTTTAACTCTCTTTCAAACCCAATTAATCCAGAGAGGAATAATGCAACAAGCACTCGTATTAATATAATATAAAAATGGTCGCCTAAAAGTTCATGAAATAATTCCTTCAATGCAAACTCCCCCTATTGCTAAAGATTTTAACATATAACTGTAGTGTACATACTTGAATGTATATGTTAAAAGGATCTTTTTTATTTCTTTATAGTAGGAAAGGCCTTCTAGGTGATGGTATAAGAGAGGCTCCTCTCCGATGCCCTCTTTAAAGATCCCTGTCATACCTCCACATATTTATTTTTAATCTCCAGTATATCAATTATTTAAGATGCCCTTCTTCAACGACCACCTGCTAAAGCAGGTGGAATTAGACATAAATGTCGACGACTAAAGTCGTTCTCCAGGCTAAATTCCTGAGAATCATAGGCTGAAGCATCCTCAAGGCTAGAGTAAACTCATTCTTCTATCTTGAATATTTCGTTCTTACCTTCATTGAATTGATTTGCGATATAATTCCTTATTATTTCTTCTGTTACCGTTTCTTCCTCTTGCCCACAGGTGCTGCCCCGAATATCTCTTTTTAAGTTCTGAAAACAACTCATCCTGCAATAATCGGAATGATCTTCCTTTTTAGATACGGCAATACTTGGAGGACAAGATAATAATAAATGAATGTAATCTTTTCCAATGCTTCCTTGCAAAATCGTTATCCCTCTAGCTTCACAACTTGTCTTATCAAATGCCGTGCTCTTATCTCTATGGGCTCGCTAACACCCTATATCTATACTTTATCACCCATATGACATGATACTTGGTATCATACAACGCATGACATGACTATTTTTTCTATATCCGTTCATTGGGCGGGTAAGCTAGTCTTAAGTTTAAGAAGGGTTTCACGATGTTAATGGTATTTAACCTTGTCTGTTTGGCTTTATCTGTTCTTTGGGATATAAGATGCTATATTCAAGCTGTAAGATTTTAATATAGTTTCAATAATTCCGGTTTTCTGTCAAACATGGTGGTGGAAAATCGACTCTACCATCTCTACTCGCCTTACATAATTTTTTTAACCTCTTGTTGCCATAATATTTTCTTTTTCATTAACCCAAAGCTTTTATATTACAATCTTAAAACATGGGCATGTTTTTCTTGTTACTTTGGTATGAAATTCGATGCAACATTTATTTAATAAGGATACCACTACATTTAGTATAGAGCCACACAAAAAAACTGACCATCTTATTTGATGTGTCAGTTTTCGCCTTATTGCCTGGCGGCGTCCTACTCTTGCAGGGGCA
>NZ_QWLJ01000028.1 GCF_009917385.1 Roseburia sp. 1XD42-34
CACTTTGTTGAACAAACTTATTTTTATAATAGGAACCATTTTATGTTCTGTTTAGTCTACTTCACCTTAATTTTTTTTTGTCTAGTCAAGTGTAACCTATCCACCTTTTTTCGCGCATGCTTATAAGTTCTATTTCTATGTTCCTCATTGGGTCTATTTTTTTATTAATATCTACTCCCCACTATTTATTTGCAAGCATATGTTTTACAATAAAGAGACAACTACCATCTTGAAAGCCAAATTTCGAGTCACATTCCAAAGCTATCAAAGCAAGAGGATCTTTGGACTTACGTATACTTGTTAATAAAGTAGGGGCAACTCTTTCCACCGTCTTTATATTTAACGATGGAAAATACTCTAAGTACCTTGCATTATATAACCATTCAATATTTTTTATAAAAACTTCATCCCTTTGCTTTTCCGTAACAATTCCCCAGTCTATCCCTTGCTCCTTATAAAATTGCTGTTCAATAGCAAACTTCTCTATTTCACGTTTGTTTAATTTATTCGTAGGTTTTATTTGCCTTGCAAATAGCTGATCATTGCTGGAGGACTTTGTTGATATCATAAAATCAGTTGTCATAACTATTGGCTCCTGTGTCTTTGGGTCATTAGGATGTTTTATACCTAAAGATTCTGCAATCTCTATTGTTCTTTCTAAAGGTAGCAAGGGATACTGTTCTTTGATATCTATAACAGCCCGAGACCACTCCAGTTCGTAGAGATAATGTAATTCTAATTGTGACATTAAATGATGAATTCTCCCCGTTTTCCACCCTTTATGTCTAGGTGTAATCCCTTCTGAAGGGACATCTTGTATTGTTAACCACGGCTTATAATCTTCCCCCACGCCTTGTCCTCTACCTTCCAAAGTCCACTTTTCTATTTTTTTCTTCGTTGTCCCCCTGTTTCGCTTTGCCATTCTAATCCTCCTAAAAATTTGTATTAAAAAACACTAATTATCTTAAAAACCTAATAAAAAAAGTCCGTTATAAAGAGCTTAGTTAAATGGAATTTTTTAACTAAAGCCCAAATTTATAACAAACATCCTTCTTAAGCTAATAGATAATTAGTGCTGGATACACTAACTAGTTTTATTACTCCTTGTAGAAATATAGTAATGATAGTTCTACAAGGAGTATTTTAATTATTACCAATACAGCTACTTTTATTCATCCAAAAGAAGTTTCTAACTTTTTTAGTTAGTATACATCTTTTTTAGTTAGTTTCTATCTTTTATTGTTAGTTAGTTACTTACTTTTTTGTGACTAGACAATTATCTCAAACCACAAATTCGCCCTACTCCACGGTCACACTCTTTGCCAAGTTACGTGGTTTATCGACATCGCAATCACGGTGTAACGCAGCGTAATATGACAATAGTTGTAACGGTACGACACTAACAAGTGGTGTGAGCAATTCATGAACATGCGGGATGACAAATGCATCTGTGTCCTGCTCTAATCCCTTCATACTGATCACCATATCATTAGCTCCACGAGCTACTACTTCCTGAACATTGCCCCGAATCGAGTAATTGACATTTTTTTGGGTGGCTAATGCAATGACTGGAGTTCCTTCTTCAATTAAAGCGATCGTTCCATGCTTTAATTCTCCACCAGCAAAGCCTTCAGCCTGGATATAAGAAATTTCTTTTAGTTTAAGCGCTGCTTCTAAGCACACATGATAATCTATGCTTCGACCGATAAAAAAGGCGTTGCGTGCTGTACGCAAGTATTTACGTGCCAAATCTTCTATTGCTTCTTTTTGATCAGTTAGAACTTCCATAGCATTGGCAACAATAGCAAGTTCGCGCATTGGAGCAAAATCCAACGGCAGTCCTTTTGTTTTTGCGGTATCAACCGATAATATAGCCAAAACAGCAATTTGGGCTGTATAAGCTTTAGTAGAAGCAACTGCAATTTCTGGACCTGCATATAAGTTTAACGTATAATCTGCTTCACGAGAAAGGGTGGATCCAGGCACATTTGTAATCGTTAATGCCAGATGTCCCATTTCTTTAATTTTTACCAATACGGCCCGACTGTCTGCCGTTTCTCCACTTTGTGAGATAAAAATAAATAGTGGCTTTTCTGATAACAGTGGCGTATTGTATGAAAATTCACTTGCGATATGAACCTCAACCGGAATGTTAGCAAATTTCTCAATAAATTCTTTACCAACTAAACCAGCATGGTAACTCGTTCCAGCTGCGATAATATAAATGCGATCACAGCTGCTCATCGCTTGACGGACACCTGTATCCATCTTCAGTTCATTGTTTTCCGTTTGGTATTCGTTGATAATTTTACGCATGACAAATGGCTGCTCATCTATTTCCTTTAACATAAAATGCGAATACGTTCCTTTTTCAATATCATTGGCATCGATTTGAGCTGTATATGGCTCACGCATGATTGAATTCCCATTAAGATCTTGAATCTCAATATATCGACGATGAACAAGCACTACTTCCTGATCATGGATTTCAACATATTGATCTGTTACTTTTAAAGTTGCCATGGCATCACTTGCAACAACATTAAATCCGTCCCCTAATCCAACTAATAAAGGACTCTTATTTTTGGCAACATATAGCGTATCACGATGCTCATGATCTATCATACCGATCGCATAGGACCCCTTTAACAGACTCATTGCTTTGCGAAAAGCTGCTGCTGTATTATTTGTTTCTGCAAACAGCTTTTCAATCAGTTGCACAATAACTTCTGTATCTGTTTCACTAGTAAAATGTACGTCATGAAGATATTTTTCTTTTAACTCTTGGTAATTTTCAATAACGCCATTATGAACAAGTGTAAATCTGCCAGACGCGCTTTGATGCGGATGCGCATTTTCTTTACTTGGCACACCATGTGTCGCCCAGCGGGTATGGCCAATTCCCATCGTTGCATGTACAGAGTTATCTATGCTTTCTCTTAATTTTGCAATTCGACCTTTTACTTTCACAACTTGAACACCTGTGTCATTTAAAGTTGCAATACCTGCTGAATCATAACCTCTGTATTCAAGCTTTTCAAGTCCGGTTAATAAAATCTCTTTCGTGTCATCCTGTCCGATATATCCTACAATTCCACACATCGTTGTAGTCCTCCTTGTAAAAAAGGGGCAGGACAAACGATCCAAATAAAATATACTTTATAGGGGCGTTGTACTGCCCCTTTCTCGTGATTGTTTTTGTTACATCTTGCCGTTTCCCTTTGGCCAATGAGTTGCCTCATTGTTTTAAGGAAGAGCTTGACAATTGAGATGTACAATCGGGAGGCACCCGCCGAACGTTCGATAACCTCCAACCTCGTCAACTATGCTTCCTGCCGATCGGATGCATAGTCCTGGCGCTTTTAAAAAATTCGTATACCTTTAATGCTCCTTTCTATATTTGAATCATCCAAAAAAGGATACACCACATTTTAACCTTGTTTTGCATTTTAAGTCAATCATTTTTTCCGTTGCGAGTGGAAAGACACCGTCACTATCTAGATAGTGGATGGAATATTTTTTCAAGTTGGTTATAAATATAGTATGATGCAAAAGTGGAAAAAGTGAACCGGTTGAGAAAATGAAACATCATGTAGACAATATTTTTAAAGCAACGCTAAAATTACAATTTTTATAATAAATCCCTATTAACCGCCAACGCCCTCCATGGCCATCACCGAACTTTATGTTTTTTTCAAAAATTAATTTACCATAAATGTTTATTAGACTGGTAGAGACGATAAACGGAAAATGTACCAATAAGGAACAAGCCATTACTCAGTATGAGAAGGGTAATCCATAATGAAATTGGAGTGAAACTAAGTATAGATCCAAAATAAAAAATATGAATAACGCTCATAAGAAGAAACAACAGCATCGTAAATAGCAGATATATCGTTAAAGCAATATAAAAATATAATAGGTAACGATTTCGTTTGGTGATCTCATTTCGAACTGGATAAACTTTTAATTCGGTCGTTTGCTTTTGATTGGACAAAACACACCAACAACCTTGTTGACAAAGTTTCCCCCAGCCATTTTGCTGTAATGCCAAAGGCAACTCATCGTTTTGCTTTTGTTTACAATAGGCGATATGGTAGCGGATAAGTTGAGGATCATTCCCTGCTTTAAAAATAAACAACCGAAGATTAGGCTCTATCTTCACTAATTGTTGACCTTGCAAAGCTCTTGTCTGGAGCCATCTTTCTGTTTTCTTTACATCATAACTCCAAAATGGCTTCCAAGCTTTTTTCACTATGCCTACCTCCTTCTCCTTAGCTGTTTTACTAAAATTATCTCCTCACTTAAGCATATGTGCTTGCTCAAGAAATATGATGTTGCTTTTATTTCAAACCGATACTCTGTTTCACTAAGGAGGAGATACGTTTACATTCAAAAATATTACGATCTAGAATTTCTATGACTGTTACCTCATCCTAAATTCATTTGTTTTCAATATCCTTCCACTCTTTTCTTAGCTCTTGTTGAATCGAATGAAAAAAGCGGTGAACTGGATAACGATTAAACCCAATATCATTAATCGGAATGTGTTCTCCCTACATAAGCCAGCTTGTACATAATCATTCATTAACCATAATTTGCTTAGCTTAACAAGGGAATAACAAGCTTTTACGCATGACTTTTTCGCTTTGAAGCAATACTTTCCTACTTCGGTACGGGACTTTATTATTCTCCATCCTTTTAAGCACATAAAAAACTGCATCTCCAATTATTAGATATGTCTAACAATTGGGGAGCAGTTCAACACTATAAAGTAGTTACCTACTACATAACTAATCCTGCAATTTTATGTTTTTTTAAGAAGCTCCCTAATAAATAAATGATTCCTTATCAGATTATGCTTTACCATCACTTTTACACATTAGTATTCTTTCTAAAACCACATTTTTCATTGCTTCTTTTGCAGGTTCCATGTATTTCCTTGGATCTGTTTCACTTGGATGCATAATCATGTGTTCACGCAACGCTCTAAAAAAGGAATTTTTAGTTCTGTTGAAATATTCACTTTAGCACATCCTAGAGATATACATTTCAGAACGTCTTCTTGAGTAACCCCAGAGGCACCATAGAGAACAATTTGAATATCAACTAAATTTTTTATTCGTTTTCATCTATTAAAATCATTCGGCTTAGTTTTATAGACGCCATGCCCCGCCCCAGTAGCTGAAGCAAGCGAATCAACCCCTGTCCGTTCCACAAATTCTTAAACCGTATCTGGATCTGTAAATGTCTTCCTCTTCAACAACCATATCATCTTCTTGGCCGACGAGAGAGCCAAGCTCTGTTTCTACGCTAGCCTCATAGTATTAGGGAGATTTCAACAACCCTCTTTGTGAGTTTAATATTCTCTTCAAAAGTGGAATGCAATCCATCTATCATTACAGACTTCGTACCTAATTTTAATGATTCCTCAATGGTTTCTAATGTTTCATGATGGTCTAGATGTAAAGCCATCGGGATATCATTTTCCTTAGCAGCAACTTCTGCTATAGCCTGAATATATGCCCGGCCTACGTAATTCATAGCTCCAGGGGTTACCGCCAAAATAACCGGTGATTGTGCTTCCATTGCAGCTTCTGTACCACTTTAATTGTTTCGATATTATGAATATTGAAATGCAGGACTCCATACCCATCTTCTCTAGCTGTAAGAAACATATCTTTTGTGTTTAGGACGTATCCCATAATTTTCCTCATAAATCAGATAAGCCTACTTATTTGACAAATTCATCTTTTTCGTGCATAGATAGCATATCTAACTATACTATAATAGTTAGGTCTCTATTAGCAGTCTTTTAAATGTCATGGCCTTCAAGACCTTTATTAGGCTGCCTTTTTCTCTTCTTTATACACTTTATTACGTTTTTTCATTTGTTTTACATACCAAGCAAAAAGCCCTAAATAAGCTACAAGTGCTCCTAATGCCGTTAGTACTGGTACTAAATTAAATCCATCACTCGCTTTTCCTACTAAGATAGCGATAAATTTTTCAACCGGTCCTTCAAGAGTTGAATGAGTAATGAGCGCACCTCCTTCAATTCCTGAAGGCATAGCACCAACAGATGTTGCAACGTCAGTTACAAAGGGAGCTATCGCTGTTCCAGACCAAAGAAATATAGGAATCATAATAGTGCCTATTAGAATCATACGGATAATTTTACCTCGACAGACGACTAGTAATGCTGGTGTTAAACCAATAGCAATAATACCTCCCAATGGAAGAATTCCATTCCCAGGTAAAATTAATGCAATAAACAGCATAATTGGAGCAATAACATTAGCTGCAGCCCACATTTCGGGTCGAGCAGCGAGGAAAGGCCAGTCGATTCCAATATGAAACGTACGGCCTTTTAAGCGCTTACTCATAAAATCTGTAATTCCTTGAGATATCGGTTCCATAGCTGCAATAAACCATGTTCCGACAATAGAAAACAATTCTAGTGCTGTACCGCCAATAAAAGCTAGGGCAAAAATGGTTGAAACTGGTTGCTGCCCTAACAGACCAACAAAAGTCCCTAAATAAATACCAATAGCAAACTTACTTCCCCAGAAACCTATCTTTTCATTCAGCCAGGCTGCATCGAAGTCATACTTATCAAGGAATGGTAACACTTTCTCAAAAAACTTATCAAATAACATGATGAAAGGGTTTAATAAAAAATTTAAATGCGTGGTTGTTGTAGGGTTCGAATCAGGCATGTCCAATAAGTCATTAAATGTTGGCTTCATTAAATCAGCATTAATGAACTTCATAACCCCTAACATGATGACTAACATGGTCGCAATAAAAAGGTTATCAGAGTAAAACATAACTAGTAAGCCTGTAATGGATAAGTGCCAAAAATTAAAAATGTCTACATCAAGTGTGTTTGTCTTGTTCATTGCTAATAACGCAAGGTTGACAATAATTAAAATCATTAAGAAAAATAATGTATATGCTGACCCCCAAGTGATGGTTGCAAGCGGAGCCCAACCTACGTCGGTAATGGTAAGTTCAATACCGGTAGATTTTACAAAGTCTTGTAAAGCAGGCGCAAAATTACCAGTCAACAAATCAATAACTGCTCCAATACCCGTTAATGCGATTGCTAATTTTAGTCCGCCTTCAAGCGCCTTGCTTACTTTAACTCTCATTAATACAGCAAGTAAAGTAAGCAAGATAAACATCATGGGCGCAGCGCCTAAATCAATAATAGGTTGAAAAATTGAGTTTGCAAACTTAATTATTGCATCCATTTTTTCATATACTCCTTCCTATATTAAGGTTTATTTTTTCAGATTTTTGATAACGCTTTCTAATTCATCAAAAACAGGATCTGCCATAGATGGTATACGATATAAGATAGGGCCTGCTTCAATTAAAGGTATGTTTATGTCAAAACTAAATTTTGTTTTTGAAATTGGCGTGAAGATATCATACTGATCCATCATATCTTTATTAATATCCTTTACTACAACAGCATCTACCTTGACATCATAACCTCTTTTTTTCATTTCTCCCTCAATTGCAGTTTTTATTTGGTGACTTGAGTTAATCCCTGCTCCACATGCTGCTAAGATTTTAATCATTTTAAACATCTCCTTTTTTATTTGTTAAAAAGTTATAAATAGATTCCGTGTTATCTAATTTCTTAAGGTAACGCATATTATTTTCGTTTGTGATAAATGACATCAAATCGGAAAGTACATTCGTTTGGTTTGTTTTTTCATTATTAATGATGAAAAATAAATACTTAACTTTCAAATCTAAATCCGGAACAATCATATTTCGAAAAGTTATTCCATCATTTAATTTCACAAAAGCAATTGCTTTTGTTTTACAATACTCTGCTTCTGTATGGGGTATTGCAACATTCGATAGTCCTTTTGCAACAGGCGAAAGATCCAACCCAGTGGGATATTCTTTTTCCCTGTTTTTAATTGCTGCAATAAATCGATCGTTGACCAATCCTTTTTGTAATAATTTTGTACCTATCTCGTTAAATACTTCATCTTGTGTTTGAGCATCACTTTTAAAAATCAAATCCTTTTTATAAAGAGAACAAACTCCCTCCATATTCTTCACCTCCTTTAGTAAGAATGCGAAAACTTGCTTTAATTTTGTGTCTATTTAATCGTGATACTCTCCTCGATCCCATTTTTCCATAAATTCATCAAAGAAATTTTCGTTATTTGATTGCTCTTCATTGCCACCAAGAATATCTATTTTTTTAATGATTTCCTCTTTTTCAGGTGTCTTGTTATACTCGGTCTCTAGAAATACATCCATAATATTCTCCATTAATCCAACTCCGACAATTCGTCCACCCATTGCAATGATGTTGGCATTTAAATTTTCCTTTGCATATCGTGCAGTTTCAATATCTCCAACCAATGCTGCACGAGCACCTTTCACTTTATTCGCACTTATCGAGATTCCTACCCCTGTGCCGCAAATGACAACTCCTAAGTCTGCTTCACCTAATGTTACTTTTTCAGCTGTTTTTTTACCATAAATAGGGTAATGCGTACGTTTTTTGTCAAATGTCCCATTATCCACAACTTCATGACCTTTATTTTCCAGATATTTAACAAGATGATTTTTTACTTCAGTAACGATATGGTCACATCCAATTGAAACTCTCATTTTGTTCACTCCCTAACACATTTTATTTAACATATCTACGCGGATTTGATGTCGTCCTCCATCATAATTTGCGGCTGCAAATGTCTCCACTATTTTTTCTGCAAGCCTGTCCCCAACTATCCCTGAACCGATCGTTACCATATTTGTATTATTATGGGATCTCGTCATTCGCGCAGAATGCTCATCAAATAAGTTTGCACATATAATTCCTTTTAATTTATTAGCAATCATAAATGGACCAACACCATATTCATCAATCATAATTCCCTTGTCTTCTTTATTTGCTTGAATGTATTCAGCCACTTTTAATGTGGCATCATAATAATTGTTACCTTTTAGCGGAGTTAAATCTTTTACCTCATACCCTAATTGTACAAGATGCATTTTAATTAACTCCTTTAGTTTAAATCCTTTTAAATCACTTCCTATTACTATCTTCAACTCTAAAACCTCCTAGTTCTTGATGTTATTTAATAATGTTACATTTATTTTGGTAATATTTTTCAAACTGAGGAGCCAGTTTGTTATCTGTGATGATCCCATCGATAATATCAATATGACACAACACTTGAAAAGCTTCGATACCAAATTTAGTGCTGTCCGCTAAAATATAATTTCTATCCGAGTTTTTTAAAATGATTTGTTGAACAACGCCTTCCTCCTCTTCGGCTGTTGTTATATGTTCACCTTTTATTCCATTTGTTCCAATAAATGCCTTTTGAACTTTTATATCTTGCATCCACTTTCGTGTAAAATATCCAATAAAAGTTCCTGTTCGTTCACGTAGCCTACCCCCTATTAAAATAAGGTCATACCTTGAGTCACCTTTAAAACGATTAAAAACAGAAATAGAATTGGTAATTATTTTTGCTGAATCCACATTTATAAAATCATAAATATATTCTGTTGTTGTCCCTGCACCGATGAATAGGACATCGTTTTCTTCTATTAATTCGGCGGCTTTTTTAGCTATATGCTTTTTTTCGTTTATATTAAGCGCACGTTTTTGCACGTGGGATAATTCAATATACTGTGTCCTTTCACGGTCTTTCCTTTTTGCTCCCCCATGCACCCTTTCTATTAAACCTAATTCCTCCAGTTCCATTAAATCTCGGCGAATGGTCATTTCGGCTACACTTAATAAGTTGGAGGCCTCAGCTACTTTTAAAAATCCTTTTTCATCAATGAGACGCATTATTTGGTTTTGTCGATTTTCTTTTAACATAATCTGCCTCCTGTTCTTTATTGTTTTATTTTGTTCTTTAATGTTATTATATTAAATGAAATCGTTTTATACAACCTTTTTTTATGTTCGTTCAAACATAGTTCATAATTGTTATCGTATTTAGACGTTTAGATAATAAAGCGTCTATACATTTGGCTAGTCGTTTTATTACTACGCGCTACTTATTAACTAAAATTTCTTTGGGTTTTTTATTTCTAAATAGCTGTATCCATAATTATCTTCGTTATTATTACTAATCTTTTATCTATACCCCGAGACAATGGTTTAAACCATAAAAAAGAACACTTTTCGAACATTCATTCATCATTTTCTAACAATTACTTCTCTTTTCACATACATTTATTTTCCCTTGTAAAATTTAAGTCTTATCTTTGTTGGCATGTAAGGAATTTTGCCATGATTTTTCTCTGAATAAGAAATCCCATAAATTTATCCACGTATTTATATTCTCTACTAGTTCCATATATACACCGCAAAAACCGCAGATGATTAACATCTGCGGTTCCCTTTACTTATTACTGATGTCTATCTAAAAAGTCAAGCATACGTTGGGAGCAAATATAGAATATCCTCGCTTTAGCAAGGCTTGAAACATAGACCGGAATTCTTTTCGTTCTGCTGCCTGCGGTTCACCATGCGGCCAGAAAATAGTATAGCCGTTATCATAATGGGCATGGGCTTTAAATAATAACGCTTCTATCTCTAGTCCATCATAGGAGAAGTACGTCACTACCTCAGGTACAACCATCTCTTCACTAACTACACCGAGGACACGGTTATTTGTTAGCATAGTCCAGCTTTCATCATTGAACGTATACTGATAAATATTAGCCAGTGATGTTGCCGTTCTACCTAATACATAAAGATTACCTGATTCCGCAATTACCAAATGATCAACTGGGTCGAGTGGTGCCTCTATAGTAGTCAGCTTTTTTCTGCAAGGTTATATTGATATAGCCGATCCGTCACTCCTTTTTCCGTTACGAAATAAAAGCATTGCTGCTGCTTATTCCATTTTAAAAAGTTGATACTTTCTTGTTCTATAGTTAAAACTTTACAAAATGTTGAGCTATCTATGTCAAACCTTGCTAAATACGTATACTCAGCTTCATAATCGGTGAGAAAGCATATGGTCGTTTCATCAACAAAAACTGGGTCAATGACGACATGTATTTTTTATTATCAGGGCTTAAAGGAATTTGCCCTCCTCCAATTTTTACGAAGCCTGTAATATATGTATTGGCATACATGTGTGTAAATACAAACACTTCCTCCTGTTCAGAAACTGCCTCTAATACCGTTGGACCAGCTTCTCCTTCAAAAACCAAAAAGAAATACTGAGTGATATTGCTCTTAAGGAACTTCGCAAATCAATTTATGAGATTGATGCAACCATGAAGAAAAAATTTTCATCCAAACCGCCAACGAATGAGCTGGAAGATGAAAACGAATACTGCCGAAAGGTAATGGATGTAATTGAAAGTGAGGAAACAATTTCCGAATATCCCAAAGTAAAAGAGAAACTGAATCTGTTATATATCGAACACTTACGAAGAGGGTATAAAAAGTTTTGCATAAATGATCATTTCCTTATCGGAAAGTATATCCATTTACACAAAACTTTTTACGCTCTCTACAAAAATCACACTCTCTATTCGTTTCTTGCAAAGTTTTTGTATACGTGATCTAGTCACAATAGGTGGCACTTCTATACTGTCACAACCCATTTCTTACGCATAGTATCCTCTTTCCAAGATCCACCATTGTATATTCGATCTGGTTGTATTGTTATTAGCGTTATACCGTCAATCGAATACGGTATATACCTCTATTTAGATTTAAAATTTGTTTTCATAATAGATGGTGGATTGAAATGCAAGCCAAGGTGGGTTCTTATCTTTACAAAAAGACCGCGCCCTCTAAAATAGTAAGGACGCAGCCTTGTTAAAACTTCTCTTCCTAGTCATTAACAAATTCCACTTTCCCATCGCGAATAGTAATGATTCTATCAGCAAAGCCTAAAACGCGTTCATCATGCGTTACCATAACACCTGCTTTATTTCCCTCGTTCACCTCTTTAGCGAGTAGCTTGACAACTTCTTGTCCTCGACTGGAGTCAAGGCTTGCAGTGGGCTCGTCCGCCAAGATAAGCTTCGGGTCATTCACTAACGCCCTAGCAATAGCTACACGTTGTCTTTCTCCCCCAGATAGCTCATTCGGATAATTATTAATACGATGCTCTAAACCAAAATGAGCAAGTATATCTGCTTTTTTCTGCTTCGGTTTATGAGCAAGCACAGAAATAACATTTAATTGATCCTTCACTTTTAAATATGGAAGTAAATGAGCAGCTTGAAAAACAAATCCGATTTTTTCCAACCTGCGCTTTGTTACTTCTTTCTTAGATAGTGTTGCAATATTTTCCCCATCCAATAAAACCTTACCGCTAGTAGGTGACAATAAAGCGCCCGCAATGGATAACAATGTGCTTTTTCCTGAGCCTGAAGGGCCAACAATTGCAACAAATTCTCCAGCCTTTACCTGTAAAGAAGCGTCGTTTAAAGCAACATATTCTTTCGGCCCATCTTGATATACTTTATGAACATGTTCTAATACTAGCGTCATGCTGCCACCCCCTCAATAGCTTCCAACGGATCAATTTTGACCACTTGATAAAGCGATACGACTGCCCCTAACACAGATACCACGATAATAATGATAGCTGGTTGGACAATTGTTGCCATGTTTAAAATAAATGGCATATCTGCCGGGAATAATGCACCAACTCCAAAGCTAATAGCTGTAGCAATCCCTACGCTAACGACTGAAAGAAGGATAATTTGGGTGATTAATCCTGAAATTAAATACTTATTATTCGCACCGAGCGCTTTTAAAACGCCGAATTGATCACGTTTTTGTAGTGTCATTACGTAAAAGAAGGCAGCTAATACAAACGCAGTAATGACATATAAGAAAATGATCATCATATTAAGGGAAGCTTGCTCTTGGGAATAGCTCGGAATACCACCTAGAGCATCGATTTTAGGGACAGCGGAATAATCGCCATCTGTTACTGCTACTCCTTTTACCGCTACGGCATTCACTTGTTTCAAATCTTCACTTTCAATAAACACAACTGGTGTATGGCTATAACGTTGGTCTGTTGTAAATCCAGATACAACATAACTCGTTTTCTCACCTAACTGTAATTCATCTCCTATTTGAATACCTTCTTGCTTTAGACTATCATCCGCTAGCACTTCATTTTCTTGCTTAGGAAACCTACCTTCCATTACTTCCGGCATTAACATGCCGCCACGCTCTGTTGCAAATAACGCGAGGCTAATTTGCTTGTCTCCACCACCGATCGTTGCATTCATCATTTGGACAGAAAGCGTATTAGCCTCCTGTTCTTGATCATTCATTATTTCCTTTGCTTGTTGCATTGGAATAAATGAGTTGCCTAACTCCCCTTCTGCTTCCGCTTCTAAAACTAGGTAATCCGCTGCTAAGCCCTGTATAGAAGATGCATTATCTGCAGATAAGCCTTCAGCTAAACCGGATACAATAAAAATAAGACTTACCGTCAATGTTGTAATTAAACTGATTAAGATATATTTTGTTTTTGCAAATAAGAGTTCTCTGATGGCCAGAAACATGTTACTCCCTCCTGTTCTGACCATAGTATAACTCGTAAATATGAACGGAGGATGAACGAATCGTTACACTTGTGGCAGTGTGACGATCACCTTCGTCCCTTGACCGAGGTCACTTTCCACCATAATTGTTCCCTCATGCAACTCGACAATCTTCTTCGCAATCGCTACTCCGAGGCCAGTACCTCCCTCTGTTCTTGTACGCGCCTTATCCACCTTATAAAAACGGTCAAAAATTTGCCGCAAATCTTCCTCACCAATACCAACCCCAGTATCTGATACTACCACTCGCAAGTCATTTTTCCGCTTTTGTACTTGGATGAAAATATCACCGCCGTCTGGCGTATACCGAATAGCATTTGTAATCACATTCATCCAAACTTGGTAAAGGAGCTTTGGTTCACCTTTAACCAATATATCTTGGTTATCAAATTGTATGGTTAAATGTTTTTGTCGCCATTGCCATTCCAATGTAGATAGAATATCTTTCAATTGTTCACTAATATGAAACGTTGTAAACTCTAACTTTTCCTCCGTTTGGTCTAGCTGTGAAAGTGTCAGCAATTGCCTGCTTAAAGCAGATAGTCGTTTACTTTCTTTCTCTATAATCGACAAGTAATAA
This sequence comes from Roseburia sp. 1XD42-34, assembly GCF_009917385.1. GTDB lineage: Bacteria > Bacillota > Bacilli > Bacillales > Amphibacillaceae > Virgibacillus. The sequence continues at coordinate 14,171 of NZ_QWLJ01000028.1, forward strand.
TGTCTTGCATCCTCCGTTAACTCTTCTTCTTGGAGTGCTTGAGAAAATCCCTGAATGGAGGCAAGAGGAGACTGAATCTCATGAGACACACTTGACACAAAAGCTTGTCTTTTTTCTTCTGTTTGCCGTAGACTCTGACTCATTACGGAAAAATCTTTGGCTAAACGACCAATTTCATCTTTTCGATTAACAGATAGTTTAATATGATAATTTCCTGCGGCTATTTTTCTTGTTGCTATTTTTAGTAATTGAATTGGTTTGACAATCCATCTTGTACTAAATAAAATAAATAGAAAACTGAGCAATAAAATTAAAACAATAAGCACAGCAAAAAAAATACGCATTTCTCCAAACTGTTGCGCGGAATTGGCGCGCACAAATAGCGCATATTGTAATCCTTCGTTGCTTTCAATAGGAACACCAATTGTATTTTCCAGCGTATGGTCAAAGAAACCTGTTACAAATAAACGCCACGGATAGTTTTTTATACCATGATATATTCCGCCAGCCAATACATGATCGACCACTTCTTTAGAGGCTTGCACTTCATCGAAAGGCTTCCCAAAGGATCGACCACTTCCATATGGATCGGTTAAATAAAATGAATAACCTAGATCCGTTAGTTCGGACAAATAATCATCCAGCGATTGCTCACTACTTTTATATAAATAAACAATATTATGTGCAATCTCCGTAACTTTGGCATCATTTTTTGGTTTTAAAATATATTGATAATACCCGTTACTCAGAATAAAAGCAATAATGGAACTGGAAATCATAATAACAAAAGTAGTTACAATAATACGAAAATATAATGTTCGCATTAAGACTGTCCACCTGCCTTTAGCATTTCTAACTTATACCCAATCCCTCGCACCGTTTGGATCGTGAAATCATCTTGACAATCAGCAAACCGTTCCCTTAACCGCTTAATATGTACATCTACTGTACGAGCATTTCCTTCATAACCTAGCCCCCACACATGCTCAATTAATTGCTCTCTAGTAAATATTTGATTGGGATAACTAGCTAATTGGGCTAACAACTCAAATTCTTTTAAAGGGAGAATAATTGTTTTCCCATCTACTTGTACTTCATAGTTTTTACGATTAATGCATATAGTACCAATTCGTATCTTATCATTATGGATCATTTGAAATCTCCTGAGCAATGCCTTTAAGCGAAAAAGAACTTCTTTTGGTTCGAAAGGTTTAACAATATAATCATCTGTTCCAGCGATAAAGGCTTTTTCCTTATCGGCAATCTCTCCCTTTGCCGTCAACATAAGTACAGGAATATCATAAAATGTACGAATATCTTTACATAATTCATATCCGTCCAACTTAGGCATCATAATGTCAACAATAGCAGCTCGTACATGTGTTTGCTCCATAATAGATAATGCTTCTTTACCATCCTCTGCTTCCAACATCTGATAACCTTCTTTTTGTAAGTACAACCGTAATAATTCTCGAATATGTGCATCATCATCTACAACTAATACTGTAATCAAGCTTTTTCCCTCCCATCTACATATGTTTCTTATCCATTTCATCATCTATAACTAATTACGAGAAGTAGAACCATTGAAGTATAATACAAATAAGTTATTAACTCAGTACAACATGTTAAGCTTTTTAGAAAAGAACCTTATTCTATTGCGTTAAGCAAAAAGCCGAACAATTGAATTATCATTGTTCGGCTCTCGGGTAACAAATTCTCATCATTAGTTATCAAATTACTTTGCTTCCGTGTTTCTTCAACTCAAGCGCTGTTTGCAAGGCACCTACCAATTGGGAGCGTTAAACCAAATGTATTCGTTTTGAATCAGTTTTCTTCGATATGTTTCAACTTTTTATATCTGTATATTATTCATCTCTTCCAAGTAGCTTTTCAATAACATCGACAATTCGCTTCACATATAAATCACATTCTTCCTTCGTTGGCGACTCAACCATAACACGAACTAAAGGTTCCGTTCCTGAAGGACGAACTAATACGCGTCCCTGTGTACCGAGCTCTTGCTCTACCTTATCAATTTCTTGTTTAATTTGCGGATGATGCAAAGCCTTATCTTTATCCGTGACTCTTACATTCTTTAACACTTGAGGATAAATTTTCATTTCATCAGCCAGCTCCGACAATGGCTTGCCTGTTTCTTTCATGACGTTGACTAATTGTAAAGCCGACAACATTCCGTCTCCGGTTGTATTATAATCTAAAAAGATAATATGTCCTGACTGTTCTCCCCCCAGATTATAACCACCTTGACGCATTTCTTCCATTACATAACGGTCACCGACTTTTGTCTTATCGCTACGCATGCCGTTTGCTTCTAAGGCTTTATAAAAGCCAATATTACTCATTACTGTAGAAACAACCGTGTTATGCCGAAGCACGCCTCTTTCATTCATAAACTTGGCACAAATAAACATGATTTGGTCACCATCAACTAATTTTCCTCGTTCATCTACGGCAATCAATCGATCTCCATCACCATCAAAAGCCAAACCAACATCTGCCCCTTTTTCTAGCACAAACTCCTGAAGCTTTTCCGGATGAGTAGAACCTACTCCAGCATTAATATTTAACCCGTCAGGTGAAGAACCAATGGAATAAATGTCAGCTTCTAAATCAGCAAATAAGTGGGTTGCTAAGCTTGAAGTAGCACCATGTGCACAATCAAATGCAATCTTCAAACCATCAAATTCATTATCGACTGTATCTTTTAGATGAGAAAGATATTTTTGACCACCTTCAAAGTAATCATTGACAATCCCCACCTCTGCTCCAGTTGGTCTAGGAAGTTCATCCTCGCCATCCATGATAGATTCAATTTCATCCTCTTGCGCATCTGTTAGTTTAAACCCATCTGGACCGAAAAATTTTATCCCATTATCTTCCACAGGATTGTGTGAAGCAGAAATCATAACTCCAGCCTGAGAACTGGTTGCTTTTGTTAAATAGGCAACCCCCGGGGTGGAAATAACACCTAAGCGCATAACTTCTGCTCCAATGGATAGCAAACCAGATACAAGTGCACCTTCCAGCATGTGACCAGATACACGGGTATCACGTCCAATAACGATTTTGGCACGTGGTGTCTCTTTCGTTAACACATAACCTCCAGCTCGTCCTAGCTTAAAAGCTAACTCTGGTGTAAGATCCTTATTTGCCACTCCTCGTACACCATCTGTTCCAAAATATTTTCCCATGTAGTTTCTCTCCTTTTTATCAATTCCGCCATTTCTTAGATAAGAGCTACTTATGTTTTTTCACTAATTTCTATGGAAGCTTGTTCAAATTCAGGTTCTACAGATAAACCCTCCGGCGATTCTACTCTAACTGATACTTTATGCGTACCTGGCTCTAAGCCTCCTGCATCGATAAAAGCTCTAAAGTCATTCTTTTTTAATTTGGCTACAGCTGCCTGCCCCCCCGAAGCTGTTAAATCTACTTCTGAACTAGACGGATCTGTAATGACCGCTTCCAGCCCATCCTCTAACCCTTCTATTTCAATTGGAATTCCTGTAATCGTTTTTGTTTCATTCGTTTTTGTACCACTTGCCTCTGTATCGTTAGCTTTTGTATCACTCGCTTTTGTCTGTTCTATCTCAACTTTAACTTTAATACTTTCTCCATTTAAAACCGTTACACCGTCTGGTAACGCTAGGCTTGTTTCCACAGTGCTTGACTCTTTTAACTTACTCAAATCAATTGCTTCTGTTGAAACCTGCTCCAAATCCTGAAGAATGCTATTTTTCGCAAACACTTCCACTTCCTCTACATTAGCAGAAATTCCGGCTAATGCATACCCTTCTGGCGGTTCACCCGTTGTTTCAACGCTAACTGGTACTTTTTTACTCGAATTATTAATATTTACAGAAACGACTACATTTTTTGGCTCCACATTCACTTTTAATTCATTCCCTTGATTATCGTAGACATTTACAGGAACTTCTCGATTATCAATGGATTTATCTAACCCACTCACATCGACATAAGCTTTCACAATACCTATTCGGTCAATGACACTCTTAGCGCTAGTTATGGTTACCGTTTGGGGGCTTACTTCATAATCGCCAAGCTCATATCCTTCTGCCATTTTATCTTTATTTAAAAAGTCAACGTTTACTTGAAATTCTTTTGTTGCCTTTTCTTCAATTACAACGTCTACACGCTTCGGCTCTATATAGGCATCTAGCTTATTAGAAATATTATGTTGTATTTCTACTGTATGCTCGCCGGCTCCTAACCCTTTTAAGTCTACCCACACATCAAAATTTTGATTGCGAATAGTCGGTTGCAAAATAGCTGCTGATCCTTCTAACTTCACAGAAACATACTCTGGAACTCCACTAACCACATATTTCTCATTATTAATATCTATTCTAACTGGTACTTCATCCAATGTTTCTACATTTTTCGTCTCTTCTCCAGATGGAAAAGTGGAATCATCATTATTTGGTAAACTATTTTGATCCACGGCGACAAAAATATAGAAGAAAACGGCAAAGGCTAAGGAAACGACACGGACAAACCATTTACTTCGAAACCAATTATCCATTTTTGTTTCCCCTCCATTTTTTTGACTTTTTTTCAGGGGCTTTTAAACTTAATGATAAGTTCTTGTGTAATAGATCTCTTAAGCCTTCCTGGCTAAGCTCTCTATGTAGTTCACCGTTTTTCGTACAAGAGATATCACCGGTTTCTTCTGATACGACAATGGTTAGGGCGTCCGTCACTTCACTAATTCCCATTGCTGCGCGATGCCTTGTTCCTAATTCCTTTGATATGAAGGGACTCTCTGACAAAGGTAAGTAACAGGCTGCGGCAATAATCTGGTCACCTTTCAAAATCACTGCACCGTCATGTAGCGGTGTATTAGGTGTAAATATATTTGTTAAAAGTTGATGTGTTAGTTTACCATTAATCGGAATACCCGTTTCAGCGTAATCACCAATCCCTGTTTCCCTTTCTATTGTGATGAGGGCTCCAATCCGACGTTTAGCCATGTAATTACAGGATTGAATAATCGCATCAATATTCTTTTCCATAATTTCCTCTTCCGATCGCGCACTACGACCAAAAATATTACCTCGTCCTAATTGCTCCAAAGCTCTACGCAACTCTGGCTGAAATAATATAATAATAACGATAAGTCCCCAATTCATCACCTGGCTTGTAATCCATCGTACCGTTTGTAAATCTAAAACAATACTTAACAACCATACAGCTAGCACGACTGCAATTCCTTTAAGAAGTTGAATAGCCTTTGTGCCTCTTATCAGCATGATTAATTTATATAAAACATACCAGACGAGAGTAATATCTACGCCTATCCTAAGGAGCTGTATTAGGTCAAATCCCCCATCAAGCATGATGTACACATCCTCTACAGTAATTTCTTATATCAAATTGTTCGAAACGGCTAGTACCATTGTTTAATTTCCCAGCTGACGCTTTTTTTCAAGGCTCATTTACTGGAAGCCGGTTCGAACTTCTTCATTATTTAAAAAGTCATTATAACATTCCTATTGTAACATAAAATCACCTATATAATGTACGATTTTCACATAGCAGTTCTAAGCTGGATAAAAGTAAAGAAAACACCTAATAACAGGAGATAGAAAATGATCACTTATCCATAAAGCGAATTAGTGGAGGTCTTCTTTCATTCCCCACTGATTGTTCGTACCTTATATGGTATATCGGGCATTTAGATGCTGTTATCTCTCGCTTAGGCTTGTTGTAGTATGGATTATCCAGTTCTTGAAGAGGATACTTACAGCACCTTCATGCGGGATAAACTATATACAAATCGTACATTAAATCTATATTACGTACGTTAATTATGTATCGCTGAACTTAAATTGATTCTGCTAAAATTCCCCATGACACATACCACATTTCACAAATAGTTGTAAAAACTACACTTCCTTTATTAGGTAAGATAAAAACCTGAATTCGGAATCACCGCCTTCAGGTTAGATAGATCTTATTTTAAAATGAAAAAATACTCTGGAACAGTTCCTTCAGGGAGTACCATATCCATTCAAACATTTGATCTACATGCTTTATTTCTCCATTTATTTCCCCAACGGAAGCCATCAAACCATCACCTTCAATAGGTTCTTCAATGAGTTCTCCATTAATAAGAGTGACATTCCCGTCTATCGTACCGTTAATAATCAGATCACCATTTTTAACGACTAAATCCCCTTCGACAGTTTCGTCTGCAGGGACAATGACTGTATCTCCTTTAATAATCAGATTTTCCTGCTTTGATACACTCAATTGATTGTCTTGATTCCACAACGAAAACATACCGCTAAACATAAAAATAAAAAATATGGCTGCGGCAGTTAAAATCGGATGGGCTTTAAACCATCTTCTATATTTATATCGCTTCCGTTCGGTAGGAAGATTATCCATCACATTTGCTGTAAAATTAGCAGGAGCCTTTATTTGTTCGGTGCTTTGTATAAGTGTAATTGTTCGTTTTAATTCATGAAAATGTTTTTGACACGCTTCACAATTTTCCAAATGGCAACTCAGCGCTTGCTCCTGTTCTTTTGTAATATCTCCATCTAAATAATAATGCATTAATTCTACTGCTTCTTTATTACAATTCAAGTGAGTCACACTCCTTTACACGTGACGAAGCTTTTTCCTTAAGGCTTCCCTTCCACGATGAATACGGGTTTTTACGGTCCCTAGTGGAATATCCAGGATTTCACTAATTTCCTGGAGGGAGAATTCTTCAATATACCGCAGCATAATGATACTGCGATATTTTGGAGGAAGCTGTGAAATTTCGTACTGAATATAGCGTTGCAGTTCAATTCCCTCGACTTCTTCTTCTGGCAGCCTTCCCTTATCGGCTATCTGCGAGTACATATTCAACCCTTCCGTCCCTTTTACCTCAGCATCAAGATAATGATCCGGTTTTCGCTTACGAATACGATCAATCGTTAAATTCGTAGCAATTCGATATAACCACGTCGAAAATTTCCGTTGCTCATCAAAAGAATGGATATTGACATATGCCCGAATAAAAGCCTCCTGCGCTATATCTTCCGCCTCGTGTGCATTACCAAGCATGCGAAAGCAGTGCTGGTAGATCTTATTTTGAAAGAATGAGACCACATCTTCAAAAGCGGATTGATCTCCTTTTTTCACTTGTTTAATTCTGTCTCTTATCATTTCATCCATATTGGTACCTCCGCTTAACTATGCGGTAATATTGTTACGAATTAGCCGATCAATAGGTTTCAAAAAATATTAAAAAAATGTAAATGTTTATGATTGCAAATTTTTGGTTACTATCCTACTATATTATACTAGATAGGAGGGTAGATTTGTGAGTAATTCTATATTATTAGAAAGAATTGAAAATGGCAGAGAGGAAATGATCTCTCTTAGCAACTCGCATGCATTAACCTCTGAAGCAGTAATTAACTCAAGTGTTGAATTAGATGCACTAATCTTAGAATATTTAACCAACAACCGTAAAAAATAACGCATGCATACAAGCACGTCATTATAAACAAAAACAAAAAAATATAGGGTAAAAAAGACATGAAAAATCATGTCTTTTTCCATTTATCCCACATGTAAGATGCCGTAAAGCTCCCACTTTAAAAGTTGACATGGATACAAAGAATTCATAGCGGGAGATAAAGGCTCCTATTGCTCCATTCGTTCAGGAAAGGTTGTTGATCATAGAAAGCATGGCATGCATAAAAAGTATTCTTCCTTTTCAAGGGCAAGGTAAGCTACATCAATTCTGCATTCACGCAAAAAATTTTTTCACTTTTTCAAGCGTGCCTTTAGGTTTTTGTGCTACTTCTATCGGTAGGAACGGAGAAAAATGCCTACGTGAATTGGTTACTGACCAAAATGGGTGTTTTCAAAAAACAACTATCTAAAACCCACAACATGATGTAATTTTTTAAATCCCCTTATAGTTTATTTAGTAACAGCAATGGCCAAGTGACCTTTGTGGAGTGAACGATCTCTTTATTATTTTAACATATTTTTACAAGTTTCACTTTAATTTTTCTCCAAATAATGATCCCATTAAACCTACTGCAAGTGTAGCTGTTTTATTTTTTTCATCAAGTATAGGGTTTACTTCAACAAACTCTGCTGACGTAATCATCCCCGTTTCTGCCAGCATCTCCATGGCTAAATGGCTTTCTCGATAAGTCATACCTCCTATAACTGGCGTGCCTACACCTGGTGCTTCTGAAGGATCAAGCCCATCTAAATCTACACTTAAATGCACCCCATCTGTACGAGGTTTCAAATAGGAAATCGCTCTCTCTATGACGCGTGGCATGCCTAAACGATCCACTTCATGCATTGTAAATACTTGAATTCTTTTACGTCTTATTAACTCCTTCTCCCCCGGATCAAGGGAGCGCGCACCAATAATTACGATGTTTTCCGGTTTCACCTTAGGCGTATATCCAGCAATAGAAGTTAACTTTTCATGACCTAATCCTAAGCTAACCGCAAGCGGCATTCCGTGGATGTTACCAGAAGGGGATGTCTCTTCGGTATTTAAATCCCCATGCGCATCATACCAAATGACTCCGAGTTGGTTATAATGCTTGGCAATCCCCGCCAAGCTCCCAATGGCAATACTATGGTCTCCACCAAAAACCAACGGAAAATTCCCCTTTTCTACTGCTTGATCAACCATTGTTGCCAGCATATCGTTAGCTTCAATAACTTGAAGCAAGTTCTTTAGTTTGTAAGCTTGTCCTGTTTCATACTTATCTGGACGTGTAATGGATATATCACCATGATCATGCAACTTGTACCCTAACGCCTCCAACCTCTTCAATGCGCCTGCATAACGCAGAGCGCTTGGCCCCATATCAACACCACGTCTACTCTGCCCTAAATCCATTGGAACCCCAATAATGGATATGTTTGATTTCATGAAAAGTCCCCCCTTTATTGCTATTGTAGACAAAAAGGCGGAAGTGACTCAACTCAACATGAAATTGTATATATATGCAGATCACTACTGCTTATCCCTTATTATGATATTGGAACCAGCGTGCGAGTTGATCGATTCTTCGTTTCTTCGTATGTACTAATTCGATTGGAGAAATCGTGATAAATCCTCTTTTTAGTAAATCATAATCGGTGCCTTCGTTAACCTCCCACTCCTGGTAACTATCCTTTAACCAGTAATAAACATGACCATATGGATCGTTCAACCCAGTAAAGTTATACCGCGATACGGATAGATCCATTGGAACAACACGCACTCCTTTACATAGATCTTTCGATGTATAGGGTAGATTTACATTAAGCATTAAATTTTTAGGTACCCTGTGTTGAATAATAACATCAACAACTTGATAGAATAATTGTTTTACAATGTCGAATTTTATTTTCCTGCTATCGAACGTCTCCAACGAGACAGAAATAAAAGGAATTTGGTACACCATCGCTTCTTGTGCAGCAGCAATGATTCCAGAAGAGTATAAATCCCTACCTACATTCGGACCAATATTTATACCAGAAAATACAATATCTGGCTTTTTTCTTTCTAGAACGTCTACCCCCAGCTTCACACAATCTGCTGGAGAACCATTGACTGCATATATTTCTGCAGGAAAAGCAAAATCTACTTTTTTTAGTTTTAATGGTCGACGCAATGTTATTTTATAACTATAAGCACTCTTTTCTGTTTCAGGACAAATGACCATCACATTGCCAAAATGGGAAAGCAACTCCGCCAGCGCCTTCATCCCAGGTGAAAAAATACCGTCCTCATTTGTAATTAATATGTTCAAGCCTCTAACTTCCTTTCCAGTCCCATGATGAAATTTTTTGCTTATTTACCTTCCCAACAATTTCTGCCGGGGCAAAGCACACCATTTAAAATGATGAAATCATATATACTTCTGTCTTCCCCACCATCGCATTTCCTCTTTTCTTAAACGCCTACTATAAGTATAGTTAACAATTATGAAGGAAAATTAAATACAAAATTAAATAAATGCTACGTTTTTGTAAAGAAACGTTAATATTTCATTTCTAATTCCGAATAATGTAAATTGTTATAAACAGGTTTATTGATAGGTTTTTTTGGCTTATTTTATTAGCATGTTATTTTTTCTGTTAACTTAATGTAAATCTTTTACAAAAACTTAATAACCGTTCTCAAGAGGGCAAAATAAAATTGTATCAATTACGACATGATGAATGGCAGAGGTTAAGAAAAGGTTTCATACAAATAACGAACCTAAATATAATTTACTGAAACCCAAGTAGAACAAAGGCGCAGAGCGCCCGGTTAGCAACGTAGCGACTGGAACGAAGCAACTAAAGTTTTAGCTAAAACCAGGGGTATGCCGACGTCGGGCGGCGAGCCCGTATTTAGTGGGCCTTCCTCTTAGCTACAACCAATGAGGCCTTATCTCGTAGGACGATTTCGTGAAGTCGCCTAGTTGCTGGGTTCATGCGCCGGACGTGGCTTCGGTTATTTCGTTATTCCCAAGCACTTCATTTTATACTTGCTTATCTTACAAAAAAGCACATGGATGCTTCACGCGAATACCATGTGCTTTACAAAAACATTTATATGATTATCGGAATGAAATGAATATTCAAACACACATGATTGCATTCCTGACGCAGCTTGGTAGTACCATAATCGGTATGACTTAAAGGCCTGCACGAATCGGGGATTTTGGTGCTGTTATCTCCCACTTAGATTATGTTATAGTATGGATATTCTCCAGTTTTTGAAGCGGGAGTCTTACAGCAATTTATATGCGGGATAAAGTACTCATCTGTTATATGAATCCTTTACATATCTTTGGCTTCACTAACCATTGCTCCATGCGGATGGGGTTGTAGTGCAAGTGGTTTTATTCCAGCTTTTACCCAAGCCTCCATTAATGCTTCTGCTGCTTCCTTGGAGCGCATAAAAGCGATGCCACAATCCCCTCCACCAGCTCCTGATGGTTTGCCGGCACCACCAAACTCCTCCGCCAAATCACATAGGGTCGTTAATAATGGCGTTTCAATAGCAACATTTGCATCCTTTCCAACAGCTGCTAGTGCATGACGATTGTCTTTAATACCTTGTAGCAATACTTCCGGATTATTTTGCTTCATTCCTTGTAACACTTTTTTAACTGCCTGATCACTATGGGAAATAAAATGTGCAAACTTTTCTGGACTAGTTATTTTTAGTTGCAGGATTTGGTCGACAAGTTTTTTAGTAGATGCTGGTTTTCCTGTCCAACCGATACAAACATGAACAGAATTCGGTAATGTTATAGGATCCAAAGAAGCATAAACCCAATCCTTGCGGGTGAGTTCGGTTAATGAATGTGACTTTTTGTATGCTTCACGGAGCCATTCCGCTTGGAAAGAAGAATAATTAAGAAAGCCACCATAAGATGATGCCGCCACATCTGCCCCAGATCCATTTCCTTGTGTCACTACATGGGCGATAGAAGCCAGTTGATAAATTAGCTTTGCTTTTGGTGTCTCGGGCATAAACTTATTTAAAATGGCAGCAATAACAGATGTCGCTACAGCGGCACTCGATCCTAAACCATACTTTACACCAGATTCATCATCAAGCTCGCTTTTGATGGCTAATTGAAAAGGTGTTACTGCATACTGCTGTTCTCTTAAATACTGCAGTGCCGTTGTCATCGCCGCTTGGACAAATGCAGTTCTTGGATCAGTAGAAAAGAGCTCCACTTTATCCGCTTTATATTTCCAGCCAATATTTTCTAGTTTGAAATCCAATAAATGTAAGCTATTATTTGTACTATCTTTAATGTTTGCATAAACAAAACGATCTACAGCCATAACAACTAAATGTTGATACGGCTGTAGTACAGCAAACTCGCCCGCCACCATTAATTTTCCTGGCACTTTAATATTCATAGATGATTGTGACAATAGATTCAGCCCCTATATATACGTTATTCCTTGACCAGGTTTACTCAAACGAATATCTGTTACCCCAGGTACATTTCGTAATGTCTGTTGGACATGCGTTTCATGCTCAGGTAAATACAAAACCTTTACATTAGGACCAGCGTCAATTGTAAAATAAACGGGTATACCTTGGGAGCGCATTTCCCAAACTTTTTGCATAACAACTAAAGTCGTATCATGCCAATATGTAAACGGTGGTTGCGCTCCTAGAGTAGTTGCATGCATCTTCAAGCAATTTGCTTCTGCGATTTCTCCAACCTTTTGAAAATCACGCACACCGATGCCCTGTTTGATTTCCGCTAAGTCATGTGCAACACTATCCAACCAACCTTGAAAAAAGGCTGATGTTTCTACCGTTCGGCGCATCCCCTCACGGCTTGACACACTTTTTTTCGTTGCAGATAGTACAACCGCCGCCACACGGATATCCCAATAATCTGCTGGAGCAATTGGAACAGCGTAAGAATCTGTTCCATCCTCACGCATCCCCATTTCCCACTCTGCAAATCCTCCATAAATTGAACGGCAAGCCGAGCCAGAACCTCGTCGGGTTAATCTGGAAAGCTCTTCATCTGATAAATGTAATCCAATTGCTTTGGAACTAGCTGCTGCTAATGCCGCAAAACCAGAGGCAGATGAGGCAAAGCCAGCAGCAGTAGGCACTTCATTGATGGATGTCACTTGCGCATACACTTGTTTACCTGCCATTTGTCGAATAATGTCAAGAAAAGAGGTTACACGACCGTACTGCTCCCCAACTATCGTTTTATCGTCTAACACGAAATGATCTTTTGAAAGGGAATTGTCAAATTCCACCGTTGTCGTCGTATAATACCCATCTAATGTCAGCGACAAGCTATTATTGGTAGGTAAAATAATCGCTTCATTTCGCTTCCCCCAATATTTAATAAGGGCAATATTTGTATGCGCCTTTGCAGTTGCTCTCATTTTCATTCCCCTTCTACTTATAGCTTATTGTTCCTTATTCTCTTTTAATACAAACGGCCATACCGCATGTGCGCCAAATTTTCTTAACTTCTCCGCCAACTGTCTGGAATGAACCTCATTTTGGGCAAGAGCAATAATACAGCCGCCATTCCCCCCGCCTGTCAATTTAGCGCCGAGTGCACCCTCTTGTCTAGCAAAGTCAATTAATCGATTCAATCCGGTGTCACTGACACCTAAGGCCTCTAATTCCTTTTGCGCTTCATTTAACATATGCCCCAAAATGTGCTTTCCTTTTTTCTCTAAGGCTTGTTTCGCATCGTGAGTTAGCTTACCGATTCGTTCCAGTTTACGTTGAATTCGTTTTGGAGTCTTTTTTAATAAATTCGCAACAGATTCAACTGCTAAACGTGTATCTCCAACACGACCAGAATCTGCTACAACGAAATGAAAATCTTCACTTAGCTTAATAAAATTTGTTGGATGCTCTTTCTCATACCATACAGGAGATTGTGATGTAATAGTCAATGTATCAATCCCTGACGGGGCTCCATGTGCAAACGTCTCTGCTATATTAGCTAATTGCAGTAACTCTTCATCTGTATAAGATTCATCAAAATATGCAAATAGCGACCGGACGACAGATATAGCTACAGAGGCACTGGACCCTAATCCTTTACCAGGTGGGATAGACGATGTAATACGTATAAGCATATCCTGACATGGTATATTTAAATAGTCCATTGTTTCTTCAACGCATTTCACAATGCCTTCTAATGATTTTGGAGCCTCGGCAATAGAGCCATGATAGAAAGTTGTGTCAATCTTAACTGGTCCCGGCAAATGTTCAACGACCGTCTCTACGCCCACCAATGGAAATGGAATAGCAATAGCAGGCTGTCCGTGTACAACCGCATGCTCTCCAATTAAAATTAGTTTACTATAAGCTACTCCGATAGCTGTTTTTTCTGTTGTTGTTACTTTTTCTGCACTCATTTTGTATACTCTTCCACCAATTCTTTAGCTTTTCCTACACGGATTTCATTTATTTCTACTAATTTTTTTGACACGATATCAATCAACTCCCCAGTAGCCCCTGCTGCTATAGCAACAGAACGAGAATGTAAGGCCATATGACCTTTTTGTATACCATCGGTAGCTAATGCTTTTAATGCACCTAAATTTTGCGCGAGACCGACAGCAACAATCACCTGTGCCAATTCTTGGGCAGATGCTACATTTAATAAGCTGAGCGCGGCTTTCGCCATTGGATGAACATTAATGGAACCCCCTACGATCCCTACCGCCATCGGCAATTCCAATTCGCCAACTAGACTCCCTTCTGTATCAACAGACCAAGTCGTCATGGATGTGTATTGCCCCTCTCGTGCTGCATAGGCATGAGCACCAGCTTCCACTGCACGCCAATCATTTCCAGTTGCAATTACAATCGGATCAATTCCATTCATAATCCCTTTATTATGTGTAACTGCACGATACGGATCAGAAGCAGCAAATTCATATGCATGGATAACGCCATCTCTTACTTCTTCACCAGAGAAATCCCCTGTTTTCAGTAAATGTGGAGGAATCGTACAAGTTGCACGAGCTAGACATCGATCAGCTAAATTCGACAATATACGTAAATAAACTTTTCCACCGGTCAGCTCCTCTACCGTTGGAGCAAGAGATTCGACCATCGTATTAATAATATTCGCACCCATAGCATCACAAGTATTAATGTATAAATGAAGAATTAGCATTTGCTGATAGTTCGAACCAGCAGTTTCATTTAAAATTCGAACATCTATTTCCTTCGCCCCTCCGCCTCGTTTGACAATGCTTGGGTAGGAGGCATTGGATTGTTCAATTAATACAGCTTGTGCCTGAAGCAAAGCAGCTTTTGCTTTTTGAAAGTCAGCACACCCAACCACTTGCATTTGACCAATCATTACTCTTTCAGTTGCTTCTGTAGTAAATCCCCCTGCTTGACGGACAATTTTAGCGATATGACTAGCAGAAGCTACCACAGAAGGCTCTTCAATGACCATTGGTACTACATATTCTTTCCCATTTATGAGAAAGTTCAATCCTGCTCCTAAGGGAAGAGGAAAAGTTCCAATTACATTTTCTACCATTTTATCAGCTGTATCAAGCGGTAGAGGCTCTTTAGAAGAAATAATATCGAAAGTTTTTCCCGTAAACGCCTCCACATCCTTTAGCAATTCTCTTCGCTTCTTTACTGTTTGCTTATAAAAACCAGGAATTCTGGAAGTCTGCATCGCCGATCATCCTTTATATTATATATATTAATAACATGTTTCCTTCATTAATGTTCATAAGAATGGAGAAAAAAGAACCGAGAAGTTTGAACTGCGTAGTTTCAAGCGGCAAAGCACATGCATTTAAATAATTAAAACGATTTAACAATCTACAAAAAATTTCGATGTGACTTTTTTCTCGACTTTTGAGCATCCTCTTTCATTTACAAGTTAGTGGCTAACGCACGGACTATTGACGTTATCCCAATACTTTATAATCTTTACATTTATTCATCATGCTTCATAAATATGGCATCTTCTATATATAAACAATGACGATTTCCTTATATCTTTTTAATTAAATGGAAAACGTTAAGATTTTCAATGCTTCTCTTGAAACGGATTCTATAAAAATTATATCACGATTTCTAACATTTTATTAGAAATTTAGCTAATTGTAATCCAAACAAACACATAATACCATAGTATTGTAATTAAGTTAAAGTAAAACTAACTGGTTTTTATAGATGGGTTCTGGAAGGACTCCATTTAAAAGAAGAAGCGAGACAAAGATTACGCCGTTAAGCCGTTAATATGAAGAATAAAAAGATTCTTCCAGTGATTTCCGAAAACATAAGAAACAAGATCTCCACTTAGCCACGTTTATACGTCTAGTTTCATTCCCTTACTTGATAGATCAACTGTAAAAATTAGCAGCAATCAGGGCATCTCCCATCCAAATAAAACAACCGCTAATCACTAAATAATTCAGTCTTTTTAAAATACTTGTTATTGATCATGTAGAATATCGATCTGAAATCGCTTGTTGAGACATAGAAAAGCCTTTATGCTTTGACCATGCCATATACAAGGAATAATGAAATCGTTTGACATTCCACTCTATACGATATTTGGTATATGGATTTTTATGTTCTGCTTGCAGGCTTTCCATCCAATCACGTAATTCCATATCCTTCATATCCTTGTCGATGAGAGCTTCAATAACTTGAATCAACCGCTCATCTTCATCGTCAATATAAGCATACTCAACCAAAATGCATTCTCTTACTGCACGAAGACAAGCTGTAATATCATTTTTATTAAATACAGGATGTAATATCCCATTAGCTAACAGATCGCTACCATGCGCAACACTATGTGCCCATCCTTTTCCTTGAACATAACCACGATAATCATGTTCTGACAGCAAATATTTTATACTCGCTTGAATCACTCGCGATACTAATTTGTCGGAAAGTTTTCTATGCGTTGCGTCCTTATGCAAGATAACAGCTAAAACTAGTGCTGAAAATGTTCGAGTAAACACGCTATCTCTCTTTGTCTCATCCTCTATATTTAAAAATAGATACCGTTCACTCACACACGTCTTTATAAGATATTCCATTTGTTGTACAGTTAAGTGATCCTCCAATATTAGCTTCACAAAACAATTATAAATAAGACGATCCCTTATTCCAGGATTCGTGTCCCCGATATGATTGAGCATAAATTCGATTAGGATATCTAATTGCTCAGCTCGAAATTTATAAGTATCTTTATCCAAAAATTCCTGCATATCATTAATATATGTCTGCATTTTCCCTCACCACCAAGTATATAATCTCCACTCAACCTTCTCTTAAGTAATCATTCATACGTCAATAGCTTTACTATATATGGTCCTAACTGCAAAAGTATTTACTGTTCCAAGCATTCTTGGGAATATATCCTCACATCTCTTTATAGATAAACAAAATGGCATTGCTACATTTAGTATCAATCGTCTAGTCCATTATAAAGTAAACTCCCAATCAGTGAAGTTTTCTTTTCTCCCACTGATCATTTCTTCAAGGAAATAACCTAAAGACCTTTGTACAAGACCTGACATTTACTCGCAATTGCTCCACTTTATCTGTCTCGGGTTACCTTGTTGGACGGAAAGTCAGGTCTTACCGCGAGTACCGTGTGGAACAAAGTAAATCTTCCATCATGTGGGGGTTTTCATTCATCCCCCAGGGCTTGTTAGTAGCCAAAGGTATGCTAAAGGCTGCTTAGGAATAGCATTTAGGTGCTGTTAATCTGCCACTTAGACTTGTTGCAGTACAACATTATCCAACTACTGAAGCGGAGCCTTACAGCACCTTATACTCGGGGATAAATACAAATAAACAAGGCTACTACGTGTCGCAACCTTGTTTAAAATTTATGTATCGTCTATATGGAGTTGTAATAAATGGTGAGCCATGGAGGATTCGAACCTCCGACCCTCTGATTAAAAGTCAGATGCTCTACCGACTGAGCTAATGGCTCATATACGATGTATTCTAAGTATTATGTCAATTCTAGTCCATCGCCCTGTCACAAGCATAGAAAAGTTTTCCAAACAAAAAAATGGCTGGGCCACTAGGATTCGAACCTAGGGTACACGGGATCAAAACCCGATGCCTTACCGCTTGGCTATGGCCCAACAAATGTAATGGTGGAGGGGGAGAGATTCGAACTCCCGAACCCTGAGGGAGCGGATTTACAGTCCGCCGCGTTTAGCCACTTCGCTACCCCTCCAATATTATGAACACATACGTTAAACTTTATTCATTTTTTTAAAAAATGGTGCCGGCCAGAGGACTTGAACCCCCAACCTACTGATTACAAGTCAGTTGCTCTACCAATTGAGCTAGGCCGGCAATGGTGGAGGATGCAGGGCTCGAACCTGCGACCCCTTGCTTGTAAGGCAAGTGCTCTCCCAGCTGAGCTAATCCTCCGTGGTGACCCGTACGGGATTCGAACCCGTGTTACCGCCGTGAAAGGGCGGTGTCTTAACCGCTTGACCAACGGGCCAGGATGTTTTAATAGGTTGTACATGTTGTACCCTTTTTCGAAACTGACGAATCTCATTATACCTAGTTCTATATCATTTGTAAAGGGAAAATGTAATTTTTTTTACTTTCTTTATAGAATTTTGTCCGAACAGCACTTTTATTGTTAAAAAAGTAGAGATAGCTAACAGTTTCTTTCAAAATGTGTATTAGGTTATAATAGAGGCAACTAAAAGCATGCAGTGAAAAATTCTCTTCGTTCTCCCTTGCGAGTAACGAAGCATTTAAGTGTCATTTGTTATTTCTTTCTGAGATACTTTTTCTTAGATATCATATGGCACTTTCATGCACGATTAAAAGAATAATGGAGGTACGTTAATGAGTAACTTAGTAGAAGGAAAAAATATTGTCATTATGGGCGTTGCGAGTGAACGTAGTATCGCTTGGGGAGTAACAACTTCATTACATAAAGCGGGTGCAAACTTAATTTTCACATATCGGCAGGAAAGATCCTACGGCAAGCTAACAAAATTGCTCGCCAAGCACGATATTGAAGCAAAATTAATTGTCCCCTGCGATGTATCCAGTGATGAAAGCATTACAAACGCATTCAATAGCATAAAAGAGAAGATCGGTGCCATTCATGGAGTTGTCCACTCTGTGGCATTTGCTAACCGAGAAGAACTTAAAGGAGAATATGCGAATACATCCAGAGAAGGCTTTCTCTTAGCCCATGAGATTAGCGCATTTTCTCTAGTTGCTGTTACAAAAGCAGCAAAAGAACTGATGACTGAAGGAGGCAGTATTGTCACACAAACCTACCTCGGTTCAGAGCGAGTTATCCAAAATTACAATATCATGGGTGTTGCGAAGGCTTCCCTAGAAGCAAGTGTCCGTTACTTAGCAGAAGATATGGGTAAATATGGCATACGTGTCAATGCCGTTTCTGCAGGTCCCATTCGCACATTATCCGCTAAAGGTGTTTCCGGGTTTAATGAAAAGTTAGGAGTTATAGAGGAAAAAGCACCACTGCGCAGAAATGTAGACCAAGACCAAGTTGGAGATGCAACATTATTCTTTATGAGTGAGCTATCACGCGGTGTAACGGGTGAAGTTCTCCATGTTGACTCGGGATATCATATCATCGGCGGCTAATTATTATTGAAAATACTGAAGAAGGGGGCTTGTTGGCCCCGCTTCTTTGTATTTTAATGCATTTCATCTCGATTACCGGTTTATTTTGTAAAATATCTTACATAACTTGAATTTCCTGTAATATATAAGCCGGATTTTAATTGGTACATTTTAGATCCTTTTACTTCTAATTCTTTTTTCACTGTAAATACTTCGCCTTGGTTCACAACTTCATATTTCGCATCCCAATCAGGAGCATCATATACCCAAAGACTTGAAGCAAGTACTTCTACATAGCCTGTGCTTTTCTTGGAAAAATTTGTAGAAGTCCCACTGACGATCAGTACCTGCCCTGGATAAATCGTGTCATCTGAAAGATTATTTAACCGCTTCAATTCACTAACGGTCATGTTATGTGCTTGAGCAATCCCCCATAACGTGTCTCCAGCCTTAACTGTATACGTGTTTCCGCCACCTCCAGATGGCAAGCCCAAATAATTGGCTATTGCATGTGCCAATGCTTTCCCAGTCTGATCCATAATTGAATTATTACGCATTTTCACTATATCAATAGTAGAATCCATAAAGCCTCCTTCAATTAAAATTGCAGGCATTCTGGACTCACGCACCATATGAAAGTTCGCTGATTTAATTCCTCTATCTCGTAAACCCATAGCTCCAACAATACTCGGGTGAATAGCTCTTGCTAAAGCTAAGCCAGTAGATGAGCCCGGATAATAATACGTCTCTGTACCCGTCCAAGCCCCCCACTGCCCTGTATTTGCATTATGATGATAAGATATCAAAATATCGGCATTTGCATTATTTGCTGCATTCGTTCTAGTTGTTAACGATACATCTGTCTCCCCAGTTGGATCATCCATTCGAATAACAGTTGCATTTGCATAGCCATTTAGATAATTTATGGCAGCAGAAACTACTTTATTATTAAATGACCATTCCCTTTCTCCTTCTGGGCTTCTTTTTCCCGATGTATGCATTCCATGACCAGCGCCAATAGCTATTTTTGCCATTGTAAATTCCTCCTTTTTATAAAATATTAAAAAAACAGCTTGCCCGATTGGACTAGCCGTCCGTCTATTTTGTAAGATTTGTTCTTTCCAGCACTTCCTTTTGTCGCCTTCCCTTAAAGGTAATATAATTGTTTTTAAACCACGTCCAAATAGAAACTATAAACGTGATTCCATATGCTATAACTTCTTCTTGTAACACTGGAATCGGCTGTAAATCATAATTTGCTAATACGACATTGATCCACGCTATCGCTAAAGCTACTGTTCTAACTACCGTTCCTTTATCCATACATCCGCCCCTCTTCCTTTAAACATATTGGGTAATCAGAATGAGCAGTGTAACAAAAGCAAAAAGCCACCCACCCCATAGGCGGACAGCTTCCAGTAACGTCTTTTTCCCTTCTGTTCTCGCTTCCATTCGCTCTACCTTTTCTTTAACAATCCCCAGTTCTTCCCGCAAACCATTATACTTCTTGATCATATTTCGTGTTTCTTTCATTTCATGCCGCAAATCCTTAAATTCACCTTGAATTGCTGCTATTTGCTCAAACAACTCTTTGTTTGTATACCATTGAGTTTCGTCGGACATACTGACCTCCTTGCGAAGCATTTATGCAGTATTTAAACCCACTAGTACCTTTACCTCCCAAAATGTATTATTAGATGTTATCCTTCTAAATTAATAACCCGTTTTAAAGAGCTAGCTAGGTTTTTTGATTTCTGTCACATTCCTTATCTGCTACTGTCGAGTTATTATATAATGCTTAATGAAAAGCTATCTATTCTGTTAGAAAAGATAAGGAATATGAATTTTCTAATGGTTTATTTATAAACAAGTCATTAATTTCATCACACCCATAACCTAGATACTACCTCCATTTATAGCAATTTAATATTCTCATATTTTATAGAGCTTAGTTAACCATAAATTATTCTGACTCTTCTTTTAGCTTTAATATTTCTTCCTGCTGTGTAGCCACAATAGCTTCAAGATATGCTTTTTCTTGTGACAACTGCGCCACTTGATTTGACAATCCATTCACTACATACTGCCAATTAACTCCCTGTTCCATCTTAAGATTCTCCCTTTATGATTTTTTCTAGCTCCTCAATTCGCTTAATTAGATCCTTTGTAACATTGAGATTGTGAGATATCATTGCATAGAGTCTTACTGCTGTTCTTTCTTCACCTAAAACTTCATCAGGCGCTTCATCAGAAATGACTCCGAAACTTTTGAAATTATCCATATGACAGACTTTATTGTTTTGATCTTTTCTAACATAATTATATTGGCGCATTCTTAATGCATTCAAGACACGGTACGACTCACTAACAGGCAAGTCTTCAATATTCCTTTTTTGACTTCGTATTGAGGTTTCATTGATATGAACTGCATTAATTTTCCACAAATGATAATGTGTCGTTCCTACATAACCCCAAGCATTAGTATCAGGTTCAAAACAAGGATTTTCATCTCCATTTATAGTGGTTCGACCGCGCATTTTAAAATAATGCCTTTGAAAACCATTACTTCTTTCATTTTTCATTACAAATCTGTGCTCACGTGCGTAATAAATCGTGTTCATTTTATAGTGTGTCCGTAACTCCATACCTACACCGTCTGTTCCACTTCCTATAACAAACGTATCATTCACGTTCATTCCAACTCCTGCTGACTTGTTTCCCCTACCACCAAAAAAACGAATGGTACTAGGATCAGACTGACCTTTGCCAGCAATATCGCGAACACCGATATGGATACGCACATTTCCCTTATTATCAATTGATTCGAATCCTTTATCATCAAGTTGTATGGCCTGTGTACCATTTACAACCCTAATCAATACCTTAGATGCATCCAAAATCCCAGCCCGTATTTTATCCGCGCTTATGTTACCTATCTTCGCATTCGTAATGGAAGCGTCAGCTATTTTAGCTCCGTCAATTTTTGCATTTCCTGAAATTAAATTATCAGTAATGACTCCGTCTTTAATATAAACTTTCCCGTTTCTAACTACTAAATCACCGTCAATAGAAACTCGCTCAGCGCTAATTTTAATTTGCTCCGGAGATTGGTTAATACTTGATACAACGCCATTCTTGCTTACTCTTAATTCGATATTATCGGCATTTTGCTTAATGCTTGACTCAGCTTTACTAACACGCGTAGTCATATTGTCCATGTCGGCGTTATAAGTCTTTTCCGTTACTCTTGAAGCAATTTGATCCGCTTGCTGTTCAAATGTTGAATTCGCTCCTTTTTTGAACGTTGAATAATCAGCTTCCAGCGCCGTAACATCTTGCTTTATCCCTTTAGCTGATTGTTCAATTTCTGAAGCATATTGTTCCACGGCTTTGATTTCGGCTTGAGTATCCTCGGGCGCATGTGTCCAATCAGTTGGTTTATTGCCTTTTTCAACCTTTAAATCCCATACCTCAGAACTATAATTATAGGCATATCCACTTGCTCTATTAGGTTGTATATAAAAATCATCCGTAATAGTACCAGTTGTTTTAAAATGAACAATAACTTTATGTTCATTATCATCATCTGAATACTGCACCATAGCTCCGCCAGACCAATTATCTGATACGTACTCACCATCCATATAAACCTTCATGAACTCCATATCATGCATATGCCCGCCCAAAGTCTTGATACTTCCGTCAATCTTCTTTATACGGAAAGACATCACGTATTCTGTCTTAGGCTCTAAAATATCATGGTTTATACGCAGCCCCGCACTTTTTTTATTAATAATTCTATAAACATGGTTATCAAATGTATAACCATCCGACCACCCAATAACATCGCTTTTTTTCACTAGATTTCTACCGCCAACCTGAATATTATTGATCTTAGCTTCAACATCTTCTGGCGCTGGTGTCCAGTCTGTAGCTTTAATACCTTTTTCGAGTTTAAGTTCTTTATATGCTACTTTGGTAGTTCCGCCCGGCTTTCTTCTTCTAAAAACTGTCCTAATATACGCTGTGCGGTCTGGAGATTTACGGGTAATAGATACATACCCTTCTTTTGATGGTTCTACATACTTTTCGCTATCACTTGATTCTGATATCATTTTTTTGTTTTCATCGTACCAAAACAATCGCAATCCAACGTTAGCACCACCACTTAAATTCTTGTAATAAATGTTAGCAGTATAAGTAGATTCTGCATCTGCGGGCGTAAATTCGTTAAGTTTGGGATAGTGGTTCCACGAACTCCATTCAACTTCTTTAAATTCTTTCGAAGTACCTGGATATAAATTCCTCCCGCCAACCTCAATCTTACCCAGCTCACCTTTAACATACGTCGCATCAACCTTACTGCTAATACTCTTTGCATTTTGCCTAATAAGAGATCCGTGGCTTTCTAGATCTCTAATGATTCCTTCTTTATCTGTTTTATATTGTTCAGCCGAGACCTTAGAAGCAATTTCCTTAGCGTTTTGTTCGATGGAAGACTTGTTTTCCTTAATGGACGTCTCTAGGCTTTGTTGATCCTGTTTATATTGCGTATTGGACACTTTACTTTTAATGTCTGTTTCCGTTTGGCTAATACGAGATTCATGATCTTCTAAATCTGTAACAATGCCGCCTTTGTCAGTCTCGTACATCGTTTTAGAAACGACATTATCAAACTTATTATCTAGCTGTTCAATCGTATAAACGTCATCTTTATTTGCTTTAGAAACCAACTTACCGCCTACCCATTCAAAGTCCGCTTTATCCGCTAAATCAGAAACAATCTCCCCTACTTGTTCCTGGTAGTCCACTACGTCAACTGCACCAAGTTCATCAGCATTTGTTGGGGCAAGCGCCTTCCATGCTTCGCTTGTTTCATCCCAGTGATATAACAAATTAGGTTCTTTGCTGGTGTCCAGCCAAAATTTATAATCTTTAGGACTAGGTGCTTCATTGCCTTTGTATATCCCGTATTCAATAAAATCGGGAACAATGTCCTCGATATCTGGCAAATCAAGCTGAACAGTACTTGCACTAACCTGTTCGGAATAGTCACTTGCTGTCCCATGTGTATTAACAGCACAGATTCGGAAATACCACTTTTGATCTGTGTCAGCATCAAAGTTGTAAGCACCGACCTTTCCACGAAAGACAAGGTTTGTTGGATCAGGAACAAATCCGTTTATTTGGCTAGCATAAACCTCATATGCAGCTATGGCATAAGTAGATTCAAAATCCCATGACAACATAATCTTTTTGAATAAACCCGTTGCGGAAATATTTTGTGGTGTATTTGGAACAATATCTGGGAATCTTTCATCCGTAATCGGTCTTCCTCCAGCATCCCATTTTCCACTGCCTTCTTTTACTTTGTCGATAACCCAGTCAATGTCACTATTATCTGGACTTAAGTCTAAAATATTTCCTAATACAAGGCTCCCATCCCTTGGATTTCCAATGTCGTATTTCCAAGACATAATTCTTGCTTCAATTAAAAGCATAGGTTGCATTTCTTTATCTCTGGCAACACCAGTATCACCCAGAATGACTTGTTCATGCTCATAACCAGCTATGCCGTAAAATGTGATAATATCCATTTCATATTGGATCTTTGGAGTTTTTTCGGCTTGAACAGCCTCCCATGTCTTAGCTAGTAGCTTTTCTGGTTCTTCTTCATCATTGTCCTCAAATAAACCAAAACGATGCATGATTTTTCCTGTTTCGTGATCGGGAACGCCGTGTTTTTCAAGTGCTTCAGGATCTCCTACCCATTCTTGCCCTTTTGGCTTATTAGTAGGATCGCCGTTTTCTTTCTTCCACTCTATATCACGAAAGGTAACTTTATCAGAACTTCCCTCCCCAGATTGTAAAGATTTTCCTTGTCCATATAAAGCTGTTTTCGGATAGTAAAGTACCGTTCTAGTAATATTCTTTATATCCTTATTCATTTCAAAGCGTTTCCCAGTATCAGCACCTTTCCGTGATACAATATCCAAATAGCGACAACTAATTTTATTCCCTTCTATTTCTACACGATCAACGATTTCACCGCCCCAAAGCTCGACTAATGTTCCTATACAGGCATAAGCATTTTGATATGCAAAGCTTATGGAGTTTAATCCTAAATCCGCTACATTACCTGCTTTCCAACGAGAATGTTTTAAAATAACGCCTAGTGCAGCGTCAGCTGCTTCATTTTCAAGTTCCCCATTAGCAACCATAACATCAGCCAACTCTTGTATAGCCGGCATACAGTGAATTACTTTTTCTGGAGATTCTCCATCTATATCATCTACCTCACGAATCGTAAACAAACGGAGGTTTCCTTTTAAATCTTTAAACGCAACCTGATTTCCACCTACGAAATAAGCTGCATTTTTATCAGACATAGGAAAAGTAATTGAAAAAGAGACGGGCTTTTCAACCGTCTCTTCAAACACTGCTTCCACATATTGATTTGTGATTGCTAATAGCTTATCGAACTTATCAAAAATGAAAATTCTTTCTTTCATCTCTACAACCACCTCTCTGTATACATAACCTCCAATTGCATGGCTGGAATCGTTTTTATTTCATTCTGCCCTGGGTTTAAGTGAAAAAAGTCAGCATAAACCAGGTCAATGGTTTCCATTTGCAACTGCTCATTGATCCATACTTTCTGTGTCAAACAATCGATCCGTACCACATCATTCACTTTAAATGGATAGTGCAGCCTTAATCTTTGCTCGGAGAGACTAAATTCTACATAAGGTATCTCTTCTTTAAGCACCGAAGTAATCATAGGTGCTGTACTGGCTGTCCCCTCGACATATACTTCATTTTTCTGAGCCATTTCAATCCAGCGCATTATTCCCCACCCTCTGATGGCGGCATTTCTTGTTTACTTTCTAGCGTTGTTACTCTCTCTTTAATTGCTTCTATCTCACTTAAGATAGCAGTGATATTCGATTGATTCTCTTGTCCGATTGCTGCTGTATGATCGAGATTTCTCTGCATGGATGCGATACTTTCATTCAGTGCTGCAATATCCGATGCACTTTTCGTAATATTTTCGGCGTTTACGCGAATATCCGCACTATTTTGTTCCAAAGCTGCACGATTATTGGTTACATCTTTTTGTAATTCAGCCACATTTTGCTTTGTATTATCTAAGCTTGCTTGTAAAGCTTGATCTTTATCTTGCAGCCGCTTTGCTTCTGCATCGACTTTATCTGCATTTTGCGCAAAATGAGCAATGGAAACATCAATTTTATCTGTTATTTCCGGCTTAACCAAGTTTAAATTTGGTGTACTAATTGCCAATGAAATCACCCCACTTTTGATTTTTGTATTCTTCCCAAGTATATTTTCTTAACGCGATTATTTGATGTGTTTTTCCATATTTAAATGGATCAGAACATAAAAATACAAGCTCTGCTACCAAGCTATTCGCTGCTTCATCTGGTACATCATTTGCCGATAATGTGGCATAAAAAAAAGCCTCTTCATCCGTAAAGGCTAGCTTCTTTTTCGATCCCTGCAATAGAGCATTTAATTGATTGTATCGCTTTCTAAATCCTGCTTTGGTTTGATCAGTTAATTGGTACTGCACCACAATTTCTCGTGCATTCCATGTTGGATCGCTTGTCTCAAGCATCCCATGCATTCCTGGAACGTCAACGGTGGAAATCTGTTGCTCCACATTACTTCTTCCGGAAATGACCAACGTTGTAAAGCTTCCTGTTTGATCCGATAACTGATCATCTAAGTTCATTCCGTTGAAGATAGTCTGCAATCGGGAAGGTCCTTCCTCGCTATTAAGACCTGTCTTCTTAGCTACTGTATCTATGAAAGTATACATCATACACCTCCTACCAGTTCTGGTTTCTTGTTAAATTTGTTTTTCTTGCTTGGGCATGTGTAATATCTTCTACAAACGCACTAAATTGCTGCTTTCCGATTGTTACATTCACTGTAGCAGGCTGTTTTTGCACATGCCATTCCTGTAATAGTTGATGGGAAGGTCTAAAATTTGCTGCTTGATTTAAACTATGAACCTGTCCAGATATAGCTGGTAAAGTAAACTGCGGATCGAAAGAATCTTGCACTTTGTCCGATACCGCACCTGCTGCTGCAATAACGTTTTTGGACATTTGATTAATCCCCATAGCAAAGCCTGCCATCGTGTCATCCCCTATATCTCGAAATAATCGAGATGGAGAATTAATGCCTAAAAACTTTAACACGCCATCTACAGCACTTTTAGCTGCATTTAGAACCGCTTCACCAACCATTTCTGCCTTTTCCTTAATTCCGCTTATAAGCCCCATAATTAAATCTTTTCCTGCTGAAACCATATTTTTGGCAAACTCGATTACTTTTCCGGGCATTTTAGCTATTTGTGTTCCGACTTCCGCAACTGCTTCGGTTAGCTTCGTACGAATCGCTTGAAACACTTCCTGAAACTTTTGGCGGACAGCAGTTACGATCGCCTGGGCTTTTTCTATAGCATTTGATACCATCGTTAAAAAACCTTGTACGACCGCATCTTTGGCATTACCAATTAAGGTAGCAATCGTCTCTTTAACTTGAGTGAACCTCGTTTTTATCGTTTGCCAAATAGTGCTAACGATGGTTGTAACAAACTCTTTCATAATATTCCAGATATTTGTAAATGTTGATTTGATAGTTTCCCATGCTCCTGACCAATTCCCAGTAATTAATTGCATAACCGTCCGAATAATCCCCATCACTAATTCCATAGCTACTTTAATGGTTGTCTTTATGATGTTCCATACGAGCATAATTTGCGTGGAAATCCATGTCCAAGCTACAAGTAAAAAAGGCTTTAAGAAGTTCATCACTGTCATAATAACCGATTTAATTGCTCCCCATATTGTTTGGAAAGTTTGCAAAATTAATGCCTGATTTTGCGTCCACCATGTGGTTAATGTTCCCCATAGGGTCATGACAAACGTAACAATTTCCTGAATCACCGGCATCATAAAGGCACGTATCGACTCCCACACACTCATGACAATATCTCGAAACATTTGACTATTCGTCCATAAATAAACAAAACCAGCTGCCAGTAACGCCACTAAAGTAATAATTAAAGCAAGCGGGTTCGCAGCTAAGATAGCAAATAAACTCATAACCGCTTCCTTCAATGCCAACATCTTTGGTAAAAAGTTTGTCATTAATGAACTAATCGTCTCAAACAATAAGGGCATTCCGCTTAGTACTCCCATAAACGGTTCAAGCACTGATTGCACTTGGGAAATTCCCTCTGTCATACCTGGGATAAACCCTAATGATTCCTTCATTTCTTCCAACTTACCAACGACAGGGTCTATTTCAGTTTGTAACGCGGTGAAGGCTTCGCTTGCTTTACCCAATCCATCTGTTTGTGCTAGAAAACTTTGCATAAATCCGCTTGCTTCACTCGATCCCTCCGCCATAAGGCACCTCCTTTTCCGAATTAACATGTTTAGCAATTTTCGCTAAACGTTTCATTCTATGATTTATCATCTTTGGCTTTGTTACTTCCTTTAAATGCTTCTCATAATCAAAGAAATCTTTAAATCGTTTGTAAATTGGGACTTGCTTTTTACCCTGCTCTTTTGTTAGTGTAGCTTGGTGATTAATCCAAGCTTGTTTATACATCTTGTATTCTTTATCCACCTGCTGTAATTGAAACGCACGTATCCTTAATGCATACTCCCTTATCGTAAGCACTTCAATGTCTTTAAGACTAGTAAATCCTAAATAACGAAAGCAATTAATAATCATATCCTCATATGTTTCCGCTGAAGCTACCCTTCTTTCTGCTTGGCTGCTACTTGCATTTGTTTGATGGTATCCTTCATTACGGGTGACTTCCCCAACGTATCCTTTAGTTCAGTAAAGAGATCTCCAAGCCCATCGTTTTCTAGCGCATACTGTTCAATGGCCTTTTCTATTTGTTTATTGCTTGGTGTTGTGTCCAAATAAGAAACAGCCGCTTTAATAACAGCATGTATCGCAACTGGGTTCCATTGCTGTAAGTTCATAAATGCCATATTAACACCCATCCCAAATTTCATCCCTTGATAATCCACTTCATAGACTTTGTCCAGTTCACGGATAAATTTAATACCGAATTTCAATTCATACACTTTTTCATTAATAATAAATTCCATTTGGTTTCCGCCTCCATATTTAAAAATGGTAACCAATGAATTTTCCTATATTCAAGGGATTCATTGGTTACTAAAAAACCGTCCGCTTCTTCTATGCCCACGATACGTGTAATCACATTATATTTTTTACATTTAAACTCTATCTACTTTATCTAGTATGAACAAAGGCGCAGAGCGCCCTTTTAGCAACGTAGCGACTGGATCGAATCAACTAAAGTTTTAGGAATCATGCTCCTGCAACAGAAGTATGCCGACGCCTGAGCGACAAGCCCGTTTTTAGTCGGTCTTCCTCTTAACCTCGAACCGATGATGACTTATCGTAGGGCAATTTCGTTAAGTCGCATCGTTGCTGAGCGCTTAAGCTGGACGTGACTATTCCGTTATATCGTTGTCCCAAAGCCAAAATTTTTATACTTTCGTATATAATAAAAAAAGTGAATACTAAAACTAGCATTCATCATTATTTTTATTTTATATGCTAATAGTTACTGTTGATTTTCCTCAGGAATTTCTGATTTTGTATCTTGAAATGCGTATTGAACTGCTGCCTGTTGCTCTTCTGTAAGTGTTGCTTCACCAAATTGAGGCTCCAATTCCACCGTGAAATTAGCCGAGATGGCAGCATTTTCTTCAGCATTTGCTGGGTCTTCCCATGAATCTAAATAGCCTTGAGCATAAATAGCCGGATATTTATTGTCCGCCGTTTTCAGCTCTTCATCTACTGTCACTTCCCATAGTTCCAATTTCTTTCCTTGAATAACCGACTGTCGAAGCATATTAGCTACTGGGTCGTCCATTGCCTGAATTGCTTCAATAGCCACTTCTGGTTCCAATCCTCCTACATTAATGAGCGATCCATCCTTTGTAATAATTCTTTCTAATTCACGAGAATAGCTAAAAGTATGCTCAGTTTGAAATACTAATTTCGCTGCTTCTTCCCCTTGGTTTTCCAATAAACGGAACAATAATATTTTGTTTTTACCTGCTTGCATTTTCATTTGTGTATCTGTCATTTTCATGACCTCCTTATAATTTTTAACCCCATATGCTATAGACTAACGCAACAATCAACACGACTTTTGATTTATCCCATTTAAGCACACCTCCTGAAGCAAAATAAAAAAGCCTTACATACACATAGAGTAAATAAAAGACTTTTCAACACATGCTCCTACTTTTTTGTAGTTTAACGTCATTTCGGACAAGGAGTATCCCTTCATAGGTCGTTAAACATACGATATATCATGGGGGAAGTTTAAAAAACATTTACAGATCATATGTTCGCTAAACACATTATACAAAAACGTAAATATCATTGTCATCTACTGTGAAGACTGTGTAAACTGTAACATTTTCTGTACAATCGTCTCTTTAATCGTATAGATATGTTTTCTGGATAAGCCCATATGCTTGCTGATCGCACTAATTGTCATGCCATCTAGCATGCATTCTAAAACAACTACTTCTCTTGGTTCATCTATTGTCGGTAATCGCTCTTGGATAAAGAGTACCTTTTTCTCCAGCTTAGTTAACCAGTTACTTTTTTGATCCCGTCGGATAACCTCTTTTGCCACTGGGTCGCTTATTACTCCTTTTGACTTTGGCAACGTAGCCGCAACTCCTGAAGCGGACACAACTTTGGTACCTATATCTTCCTTCAGCATCTGCCGCTGCCGCTTTATTTCCCTAATCATCCAGTTATAATCTTTGATTGCTCTCTCTATTTGTTCCTTGTTCATGAAAACCGGCCCCTTTGCTAAACAATTCCTCTGCATACTTACTTCTTTCAATAGGAGTCAACACGCCTGCTCTTTTATCTCTTCGATGTTCACTAACGATCCACCTAACACATGTTTCTTCACTAAGTACAGCTTTTAAATGTCTCATCGCTCCCCTCCCTTCATTCCAAAATTTAACTATAGAACATTTGTTCCTATCATACATTGCTGAAAAAGAAATGTCAAATTGTGTTCTTGCTGTTTAAGAAATATTTATTTGTATATTTATTTGAAAAGTGATATGATTTAATTGCTAAAATAGAAAGCGGTGTTTGCTTTGAATGTAGGAACAAGAATTATTCAATTAAGAGAAGCTAATGGTTGGAGTCAGCGTGAGCTTGCTAAACGTTTAGAGGTAAATCCCAGTGTAATGAATCGGATTGAATCAGGGGAAAGGCCTATGAAAGACCACGAGTTAAATAAGCTTGCCACTATCTTGCATGTTACATCTGATTATTTACTTGGACGGTCTGATAATCCAAATTTAACTGAAGAAGAAGCGTTTGCATCCTTTCGTAATAATCCTTCATTAGAAAGATGGTACAAAGAATTGCCAAACAATAAAGAAGAAGATCTTAAACGGTTAAAACGGATTTGGGAAGCTTTTAAAGAAGAAGATCAATAAGTATTTATTAGTGTATAGTTTATACACTATTTATTTTTTACTATGATGGAACATACGTTCTTTTGGGGGTATTTGATGTTTTTTACCCGTACTGAAGATTATATTCAGCGGTTTCTCTTACAACAAAACATTCATAAACCAAATGATTTAACAATCAAAAATATTGCCTCTTCTCTAAACATTCCTGTTTATTATTGGGAATATAGTAGCGAATGTGTGTACTTAAATGAGAGATGCCTTATTTTTCTAAACAGCAATCGTAGTGAACAAGAGCAGTGGCAGGAGTTTGGTCATGAAATTGCTCATTTTCTGTGGCATACCGGGAGGCAAGAATTCTTACCATCCACGTTTATTGAATTACAAGAATGGCAAGCTAATTATTTCAGCTACCATCTATGTATACCTACTTTTATGTTACAACGGATTAAAACGAAAATAACACCAAAGTATGTGATGAATTTATTTAATGTTGAATACGATTTTGCATGTAAGCGTTTAGAAATGTATCGAAACAAATGGCTCGCTTCTATCTGAAACGAGCCTTACATACTAGACTTCCTTTTCATTTGCAGTTTGTTAATGATCACTTTGGCAGTTACTTCAGCCCTACTTCAGAGTTTACTTTAGGGCGAAGGGGTTATGCCCGTGTAAATGAAAAAAACATGGCTAGTGCAAGTAATTGATCAGCTGTACATATACTGAATAGAAAATTTTTCGTCGTAAAATCAACCCTTCACGAAAATTTTATTCTAGCAACAAGATTACTTTTGAGAAGCTAATTGGTAATTTCGCACTTCTTTTGCAGCTTGCACCATAACTCTTAAGGCGGCAATGGTTTCGTCTTCTTTTCGTGTTTTTAAACCACAATCTGGGTTAATCCAAAATTGATTAGGTGCGATTGTTTGTAATGCACGATGAATATTTTGTTTAATTTCGTCAACAGATGGAATACGTGGACTATGAATATCATAAACACCTAAGCCAATTTCTTTTTGGTACGTATTATCTTCAAAGGTAGAAACCATTTCACCATGACTCCGTGACGTTTCAATTGAAATTACATCTGCATCAAGATCATCAATACAATCAAAAATATCTTCAAAATTGGAATAGCACATATGTGTATGAATTTGTGTATCGGCTCTGGCGGTTGCCGTTGCGAGGCGAAAGGCAAGTGACGATTCTGTTAAATATTCATCCCACTTTGTTCGATGAAGCGGCAATCCTTCACGTAAAGCTGGTTCATCTACCTGAATAATGTTAATTCCATTTTCTTCTAAAGCCTCCACTTCCTTTTGCAATGCTAAAGCAATTTGTTTCATAATTTCATAGCGTGGTGTTGTATCGTGAACAAAAGACCAGTTTAAAATGGTTACCGGCCCCGTTAACATTCCCTTCACCGGACGTTTTGTTAATGACTGTGCATAAACGCTCTCCTTCACTGTTATCGGTTTATCCCAAGACACATCTCCAAAAATCAATGGCGGTTTGACACAACGTGAGCCATACGACTGCACCCAGCCAAACTCTGTCACAGTAAAGCCATTCAATTTTTCCCCAAAGTATTCCACCATGTCATTTCGCTCAAATTCACCATGAACGAGAACGTCGATATCGAGTTTTTCCTGAATTTTGATCCAGCGCTTCATTTGCTCCTTCACAAACTGTTCATACGCTTGTTCCGTAATCTCGCCTTTTCTCCATTTGGTACGTGTTTTTCTCACTTCAGGCGTTTGCGGCAAACTGCCAATGGTCGTTGTCGGCAGTAACGGCAATTGTAAACGTTGCTTTTGCTTTTCAATCCGTTCTGCAAATGATACGGTTCGGTGTGCATCATCACTTGTTAAATTGGCTACTTTTTTTCTTACCTCATGATTGGATTGATACGTCTTTATTAATTGTTTAATTGCTTCACTCGCTTGATTTAAATCGGCTTGGACGGAAACCGTACCATGATTCAGGACTTTCGCTAACGTAACTACTTCTCCTAGCTTCTCATCAGCAAATGAAAGTCCGTCATAAATGACATTATCCAGCTTTTGTTCTAATGTTTTTGTTACCGGAACATGCAAGAGCGAACAAGATGGTTGAATAATAAGCTGGTCATGATGAACTAGTTGTCTAATTACTTCCAATATCGTGCGCTTTTCTGCTAAATTAGCTCGCCAAACATTACGTCCATCAATAATCCCGGCTGCTAACACCTTATCCTTGGGAAATCCATACGTTTTTAATAGTTCTAAAGAATTTCCGTGAACAAAATCCATGCCAATCGCTTTTACTGGGAGGCTCACAATTTTTTCATAAGCAGTTATTTTTTCAAAATACGTTTGTAAAATAATCTGAGCATGAGGTACGTGTTCAGCAAAAGTCTGATACACTTTTTCAACTATTGCGATTTCTTGTTTCGATAATTGCGTTACTAAGATTGGCTCATCTATTTGAATCCAAGATGCTCCCGCTTCGACAAGTTCCTGTAAGATCTGTACATATTGTGGTATAAATTTTTCCACAATTGTTGAAAACTCCTGCTGGTCATACCCCTTTGCCAGCTTTATAAATGTAATTGGACCTAAAAGGACGGGCTTCCCATCAATACCTAGTTTTTCTTTAGCTTCTTGATAAAAGGTTAAAGCACGATTCTCTACTATGGAAGGCGTGACGCCATTTAATTCTGGAACGATATAATGATAGTTTGTGTTAAACCATTTCGTCATTTCTGAAGCGACCGCCCCATCTGTTCCACGCGCAATAGCGAAGTACGTGTGCCCATCTACTTTTCCACCAGTATAGTCAAAGCGTTTCGGTACGATTCCAAACATAATGGCTGTATCTAAGACATGGTCATATAAGGAAAAGTCATTAACCGGAATTAAATCGATTCCTTTTTCCTGTTGTTTTTTCAAATTGCGTAAACGGATTTCTGTTGTCTTTTCGATTAATTCCATCTCCGAAATAACTCCACTCCAAAAATTTTCTAATGCTCTTTTCCATTCGCGATTTTCTCCAATTCTAGGATAACCAATATTCGAACTCTTTATTTTTGACATATATACTCCTCCACTTTTTATATAATAGAAAATCATGAGATACACATTATTGATTATTGACCTTCTCTCTTGATAGGTTAATTAATGATGTTCTAAACCACTATCCTTTAGATTTTGATGTGTACTTATTCTTAAAACTTACCCTAAACTAATGTGAGGATAAGCTTGCTTGCACCGCATGGAATTTGTTTTTTGATGAATATAGTTAACTAATTCGACTATCATATCATAGCGCATAAACGGAGTGATAAGATATATCCCGTGAAAATGTTCAAAAGCTGTATCAAGTAGCTCTTTCGAAATAGCAATGCTTTCGTTTGTTGATTGTTCTCGATTTCCTTCTGCTGCTTTCATACGGGATCGAACTTCATCCGTAAGCTTTATCCCCGGTACTTCATGATGTAAAAACTCAGCATTTTTTGTAGACGTTAATGGCATAATTCCAATAAAAATTGGTGTCTCTATATGTGAAGTCGCTTGTTTCAAAGCAATTATTTTCTCTTTACTATAAACGGGCTGTGTCATGATATAGTCAGCACCACTTGCTATCTTTCTCTCCAATCTTGCAACCGACTTTTCTACATTATTCACGTTGGGATTAAAAGCTGCTCCCACTGTAAATGAGGTATGTTCTCTTAGGGAATCCCCGGAAAATGACATGCCTTTATTTCCTCTTTTAATTAACTCAATTAACTTAAATGAATTAACATCAAAAACAGAAGTTGCTCCTGGAAAACTGCCAATTTTAGTTGGATCACCTGTTATAGCTAAAATTTCATGAATTCCTAAAATGTCTAATCCCATCAAATGTGACTGTAAGCCAATTAAATTACGATCTCTGCAAGCTAGATGGACTAACGGTCTGAGCCCCTGTTCTTTAATCATCGTTGCAACAGCTACATTACATATTCGCGGTGTGGCAAGCGAATTATCAGCAAGTGTCACTGCGTCGATTCCAGCTTCTTTTAATGCTTGTATTCCCTGGTGATATTCTGTCATATCTAAATGTTTCGGAGCATCTAATTCAACGATAATGGTATGTCGTTTTTTTGCTAATTCTGCCAGCGATTTTTCTTTTCGTTTCCTTTTTACAATTACTCTCTCTCGCTTCGAAATTTCTACCACTTTTTCTGTAATCGGGTCCGTATCTTTTAATCCTTCAGCTAATGCTTTAATATGGTCAGGAGTTGTTCCACAACAACCACCTACTAAACGTACCCCTTGCTCTCGCAATTGGCCGGCACACTGTTTAAAATAAGCCGGTTCATTTTCGTAATAAAGTACGCCATCCCGATATGCAGGCAAGCTTGCATTTGGATATGTAGCTAAAAAAGCCTTTTTTGGTAAAGGAACCGATTGTAAGGATGTAATCATTTGGGATGGTCCAAAACGACAGTTAACGCCAACAACATCCGCCCCCAAAGATTCCAGTTGCTGTAACGCTTCAGCCAACGGTATTCCATTTTCCAAAACTCCCGGAACGTGCATGGACACATTTGCAATAATAGGAATTTCTGTTTCCTCCCTGGCAATTTCCAACACCGTTGTTAACTCATCAAGATTATAATAGGTTTCTAAAATAAGCCCATCTACTTCCTCTAAAAGTAAACAATATAATTGCTCTCGAAAGCTTCGTTTAATTTCCTCTTTTGTTTCATTTAATGCTTGAACGCCATGGATACCGCCAATACTTCCTAAAATATATACTCCTTTTTGCCGAGCTTGCTTTGCAATTTGTACTGCTTTTTGGTTCATCTTTTTAACTTGCTCTTCTAAGCCGTATCGTGCCAATTTAATATAGTTTGCTCCATATGTGTTTGTTTGAATGACTGTTGCTCCAGCATGAATATATGCTTCATGTACCTGTTGAACTTGATCTGGATGGGTTATGTTTAATTGTTCAAAACTTTGATCGATACCATACGAATATAACATCGTTCCCATGGCACCATCTGCAATTAAAATTTGCTCTTGTAACTGTTGTAATAAGCTCATGTTGGTTTCACCTCCTCCTTTACGATTAAATCAAAAGCTTGATTTAAATCTGCAATTAGATCATTTGCGTGTTCAATACCCACTGAAATCCGCAGTAAACGATTAGACAAACCATATGCATTACGAATTTTTTCCGGAATATCCATATGTGTTTGGGTAACAGGATACGTAATAAAGCTCTCTACTCCTCCTAGACTCTCTGCAAAGGTAAATAATTGTACAGCCTTTAAAAAAGGTGTTACATAAACTTCATCAAGAATTTCAAAACTGACCATGCCGCCCCGACCGGGATAGTAAACATCCGTAACAAGCGGGTGCTGTTGCAAATACGGAACGATTTGCTTTGCATTGGCTTCATGTTTTTCCATTCTAATGGCTAACGTTTTTATCCCCCGGATTAGATTAAAACAATCAAATGGCGATAGGACAGCTCCTATTGACTGATGGAGAAAAACAAGTTGTTCACTAAGCCTTTCCCCTTTGGAAATGACCAGTCCAGCCAACACATCATTATGCCCAGCTAAGTATTTCGTTGCACTATGAATGACGATATCAGCTCCTTCTTTAATCGGCTGTTGAATTAACGGGGTGTACAGCGTGTTATCAACAATTAAAAGCAGACCATGCTGCTTAGCGATGTTCGAAACTTTTACTAAATCTACTGTCTTCATTAGCGGATTGGTAGGTGATTCAATAAAAATTGCTTGTGTATTTTCTGTGATGCTTGAAGCTAATGTGTCATAGCAATCCCCATCCCAATAAGTAAATTCAAATCCATATTTATCTTGAAGCATTGCAAATAGCCGATAATTTCCCCCATAAATGTCTCGTGACGAAATAAAATGCGTATTTTTATGAAACAGAGAAAACACCAATTGTACTGCTGCCATCCCAGAAGCTGTAGCAAAGGCTTTGTCTCCGTATTCCAGCTGGGCTACTGCTTCTTCAAGTACATCACGAGTAGGACTTCCACAGCGGGAATAATCATAGCCCTCATTCGAGCTAATTTCTGTATGGCGAAAAGCAGTAGAGAAATAGACCGGCGTACTTACCGCATGAAATGCCTCATCTTTACGATTTCCAATTTGCGTGACAAACGTTTCTTGCCTACATCGTTCCGTCATTATATAAGCTCCTTTCTATGAAACAACATAAGAAAAATTGGAACAGGGTTAGCGTGTCTCATCCGCACGCGTAAACTTTTCATCGAATCCGCTTTTGAGTAAAAACTTATACGCTCTTACGTAGAACAATTTTCTAACATAGAAAAGGCATCCTACACCTTCTCTCATAATTAGATAGGTGAAAGATGCCTTTAGTTGTCTAATCGGCAGTTATTATTTACTTTTTGCAATGAACGATTGGTATTGGTAAACCGCTTTTTCTCCGTTGTGTCAATTTGCATAACCCTTCCATCATGAACGGTAATAACAACAGATCCGTATTCCATTTCATCTAAGCTTTTCCTTAAATATTGCCATTGTACGTCATCTAATTTACTCATTTTCCCATCTTCCCTTCTTTTCATTGTACAAAGTACAAGCACCAAAAATGATTTGGAACTTGTAAAGCTATTGCCCATTTTATTTAGGAAGAGTTACGTATCATTGATGATCCAATAAAAATATAAAAACCTCTTCCTAATAGAAATAAGAAGAGGTTGGTTAATTAATGTTTATCACTCTTCTTATCTTTCAGGCATTGTGCTTGCTGGAATTGGCACA
The DNA here is from genome assembly GCF_009917385.1 of Roseburia sp. 1XD42-34. GTDB lineage: Bacteria > Bacillota > Bacilli > Bacillales > Amphibacillaceae > Virgibacillus. The sequence goes on from NZ_QWLJ01000028.1 coordinate 52,647, forward strand.
GTACTTTAACAAGTCTGTTGCCGAGGCTTCAATGGGCCAGTCCCTCCACCTCTCTGGATAAGAAATACATGTATATTAAATTTGTTTATTACTTTACACGGAAAATATATCGTTGTCAATATTTTATTTATAATTTTGTGCAAATATTAACACAAATAGATTTTACACTTACATTATAGAAGCGCTTTTGAGGCTTGTCCATCAACGCTAAATAGGGGAGGGCCAGCTTACATTTATTCCTTGGCTCCGTGGGCTGGCATGAATAGTTATTAAAATTTTATTAGGAAGCAGGTGATGGATTTTGCCTATGGAAAAAGTCTTGTCGTTAAAAAATTTATCCATGAGTTATTGAAGCAAAAAAGTATTAAATGAAATTAATCTCGATATATCACCAGGACAAATTATTGGATATATTGGGATTGGGCCTAATGGTGCCGGAAAAAGCACCACCCTTAAAATTATGCTCGGATTAGTGGAAGAATATAGTGGTACGGTAGAAATCTTTTGGCGAAGATATTGCAACTAGTGATTATTCCTATAAGCGTAAAAAAATGCAGAGATTTATGATAATCTGACAGCAAATGAGTAGTTAACATTTATTGGTGAGCTTTACGGCATGGAGCAAAACGAACCAATAAACAAAGCCGAAAGCCTCATGCAACAATTTGGTATGGAAGATTTACATACACGTATTTCTTCGTTTTCCAAGGGAATATGGAAAAAAGTTTTAATTATTTCCAGCCTCTTACATAACCCAGATTTGATTTTTCTTGATGAACCATTAAGTGGACTGGATGCCAATAGTGTGATGATTATAAAAGACATCTTAGAGCAGCTAGTCGCACATCGGAAAACGATTTTTTACTCTTCGCATATTATGGATGTTGTTGAAAAGATTAGTAATCGCATTGTACTACTTCTAGATGGAGATATTGCCCCAGAGATGTGACAATATGTTCCTTGATAGCACGAAGTAATACTCAAATCCAAACCTCTATTAGTAATAAAAGCAATGATTTATTAACATACTCCCTTTTTCAATTAGAAAATATTTCAATTAAGAAAACAGTTCTCACATAAGCAGTAATGCGTCGACATCCAATATGTCAATTCGTTTTTGACTTTTTTTCTTAATGTAGCCTTTTCTTTCTAACTTCTTTAAAACTCTGCTTATCGTTTCAGGTGTTGTCCCGAGATAAGAGGCTAAATCTTTATAATTCATAGGTAGCTCTACTTGCTGATTTCGTGCATCCATATTCTCAACAAGGAATAGACCCAATCTCGTATCAACAGACTTTGTTGCAAAACGAGTTATTTGCATCTCCGATTGCTCCAGCCGGTTAGCAAATTCTTCTAGTATTTTCAACGAAATGGAAGGGTATTTTAATAATAAATTTTGCATAGCTGTACGACTAATCATGCAAACTTTTGCTGGTGACATTGCTTCAGCATATGCTTCATGTACTGTATCTTTGAAAATGGCTAATTCACCTGTGAAATCTCCTGGATTTAATATTCGAACGAGCTGCTCTTTCCCTTCATCTGAAAGACGATAAATTTTTATCTTTCCTATATGAGTGATATACAACCATTCAGCTTTATCGCCTGCACGGTAAATAATTTCTCCACGCTTGAAAGTAACAGCATGAACTGATTGCATAATCTCATCCATTTGCAGTTTATCTAAATGATTAAAAATAGGTACAACCGATACACAATAGTGGTCTGAACTATTTTTACAGGTTTCTTTAATGTTTGTTTCTTCCTTTGAATGCATCATAGGCTCCCCCTTTCCTAGATAATGTGAATCTTCAATCAGTAGGTTTTTCATTCATCCCCCATGGCTTGTTAATATCGTAATGATATGAACTAAAGGCCTCTTACGAAATAGACGTTTAGGTGCTATTATCTCCCAGTTAGACTTGTTGCAGTACTGAAATGGGAGCCTTACAGTACTTTATATACAGGCTAAAAATCATCAACACTCAAACATTTTCTGGTACTCTATAAATGCTCGGCAATGATTGTTACCTTCTTATCCTTGTAGCTGAAATTTTGTTGCTTGTTTTTTTAGTTGACTCACCCCAGATTTAAATCGAATGAGACGCATTCCATTTAGTATGACTAATAATACACTAGCTTCGTGAATAAACATACCTGAAGCTAAATGAATAGAACCATTCAATACTCCTAAAAGCAAGAGAAAAACTGTACCAACAGCAATCCATGTGTTCTGTTTCATATTTCGGATGGTTGCTTTTGCTAGCGCATAAGCATGGGAAAATTGCGTTAGTTTATCTGCCATAAGTACGACATCCGCCGTTTCCATAGAAACATCCGTTCCCCCATCGCCCATGGCTAATCCAATGTCTGCTGTCGCAATAGCCGGCGCATCATTAATTCCGTCTCCCGCCATCGCAACCGTATAACCAGCTTGTTTTAATTGTTTTATATAGTTTACCTTATCTTCAGGTAACAATTCTGCATGAAAGCTATCCAAATTTAATTTTCTTGCTACAAGGGCGGCTGTATGCCTATTATCACCTGTTAGCATGATCATCTGCTTAATACCATCATTTCTCATTTTTTGTAATGCCATATAGGCATCTTCTCTAACTTGGTCTGCTATAGAGACAGTACCTGCTATTTTTCCATTTATAGCAATAAAAACAACCGTATTTCCATTCTTTTCTTGACCTTCTTTATATAAAAGTACAGCTTCATTTAAGATGATGTCTTCTTCTCTCATAAGACTCTCATTTCCAATGCTCACTTCCCAACCTTCTACTACTACCTTAATCCCTTTTCCTTTTATAACCTCCCCATTTCCTATATATTCGCTAATCTGTAAGTTTCGAGAAATTGCCTCTTTAACGATCGTTTTTCCGAGGTGGTGTTCGGAGATCAATTCCGCTTGAGCGATGATCTGTAGTAATTCATCTTCTTGGAAATGCGGATCCCATACTTTGATTGCAGTTACTTCCGGTTTCCCCTTGGTTAATGTCCCCGTCTTGTCAAAAACGACCGTATCTACCTTGGACAACCGATCCATTACCTCCCCACCTTTAATGAGTACACCATGTTTTGCCCCGTTTCCAATTCCGGTTACATTTGATACTGGAGCACCGATAACAAGAGCACCTGGACAGGCAATAACTAAAAACGTAATCGCCATATGAAGATCTTGCAACAAGATATAGACGATAGCCGACAAAACAACTACTACTGGTGTATAAATTTGCGAAAACTTGTTTAAAAATTTCTCTGTTTTTGATTTAGAATCCTGCGCTTCTTCAACTAATTCAATTATTTTTGCAAAGGTAGTATCATCACCAATTTTTTCAGCAATCATTTCAATATATCCTTGATCAACAATCGTTCCAGAAAATACGTCATCACTTACTTTCTTTGCGGCAGGTATCGACTCGCCAGTTACTGTTGCTTCATTAATAGAGGCGCTTCCCTTTATTATTTTTCCATCTACTGGGATTTTCCCACCTGAATGAATGAGCACGCGCTCGCCAACTGCTACTTCTTCAACTGGAATTTTCATAGTCGTCCCATTACGAATAACATGAGCTTCTTGAGGAGCCATATCCATTAATTCTCTTAACGATGATCTCGTTCGCTCAAGTGTACGTGCTTCCAAATAATCACCAAATAAAAACAAAAAAGCCACGACAGACGATTCAATAAATTCCTGAATGAATAGCGCACCAATTACAGCAATCGTGACTAATAATTCAATACTAAATACCTTCATTCGCAACGCCTGGTAAGCTTTAATAAATATTGGCATGCCTGCAATAACCGTCGCAATAATTAAAAAAATATTCTTGATCATTTGTTCGTCAAATATACCTAAAAATATGCCAAGAGCGATAAAAGTAAAAGATATAGCCGTTAGAAGCTGTTTATATTTTTGAATAATAGCAACCACTTTCCTCATCCCCTTCAAGAAATAGTACAACTTTCTACTTTTATTCTAATCGCTCTCATCCTTTATGTAATTGATCTCCATCAAGTTCATAGTGTTTTTCCTGTAAGAAGATGGACTCAAAAGTAAACAAGGAGGTTTTTCGATGACACCGATAATCACAATACTTCTCAAGGGTTGGTATCTAGGAAAGTGCTTAAGAGGCTTAGCCGTCCATAAAGTGAATCTTTAATTAGTGGAGGTGGGGTTTTTCATTCATCCCTACTGATTGATAGTATCATAATGGTATGACATTTACGAAATAGAGTGTTTAGGTGCTGTTACCTCATTATGCTTGTTCCAATATAGATTTTCCAGTGCTTCGTGGGAGTCTTACGCACCATATTTAAGATAAACTTGTTAAAGTAGATGAAGTCTTCATTTAATACATAAGCCGCTTTTTAGCGCTAATGTTACAGGTGCTGCACTATGTTGGTTGTGCAAGAACCATTTTGCTCCCAATAAGTAAACAGCATATTAATTAGTGAAAAGAATACAACCCTACCTAAAATAAAAACTTACAATGAAAAGATATCTTTTCTATTTAATTATGTCTCCCATCCAGTTACGTGCCTCATCAAGAAAAAAATGGAAGTTACCAACATTAGAGCCAATCGATTTTTTCTATAACACAATGGAATGACTACCCTAATGTAAGTGGTTTCCTAATTGAAAATCTTCTTACAAGAGATGTAAGATGTGGCGCTACCTTTACATACTTGAATATGCATGATTTTAAACAAAAGGACGCAAATTACCAGAGAAATAAGCTACCCTTAAACCAAACATTTATCATTATAAGTTATTCAAACCGTACACTTTGATAACCTCATAAGAAGCCACCTAAATCAAAATCATTTAAATCTAAATCTTTATATAACTGTAATAGCTAACGACCACCTTATCAAAAAGCTCAGAAACCCTTATGAAAGGTTTCTGAGGAAATACTTTAATGATATTATGCAATTGTTTTAGATAAAACAGAATACCCTAATTTTGTGATTGCTTCTTCTAATTGTTCTATATTTGCTTTAGCGTCATCAAATTCCACTTTTGCTTTGCTCGCATTGAAAAGGACTTTTACCGTTTGAACACCTGTCACTTTTCCTAATGCTGTTTCTATTTTTCTAATACATGACGGGCAAGTCAATGGCTCTAATTGTATAATTGCTTTTGCCATAATTACAACCTCCTCATTTATGATTTACTTCAATTTTATTTGATTCCATAAAGAAAGTAATTGACGTATATCAAGTTTCTATATAGTTTTGCTTTACAATTAAAATATTGCAATAGCTGTGGTTGGTGGGTTAATAAAGTGAACCTTCAATCAGTGGAGATTTCTCTCTCATCTCTCACTGATTGTTAGTACCGTAATGATATGACCCCTAAAGATCTCTAAAGGAATCGAGCATTTAGGTGCTGTTATCTATCACTTAGACTGGATTCTCCAGTTCTTGAAGCGGGAGTCTTACAGCATCTTATATACAGGTAAAAAGGAAAAATGTTATCCTTTTTTTATGAGGAGTTAATTTTATGGAAAAGTTTACAGTTTGTGAATGGATGAAAGCTACCGGATTAACTGACGATGAAATCAATTTTATGGAGACAATAATAACATTTACTGCTATGCAAGAAAGTGGTTTAGTTAGTAACAAAATTATCAATTCTAAGGTTAATTTACTTTTTCCAGAAAGAAAATTTCACTTGAATGAAAAAATAAACTACGAGATACTTTTACATTTTTTAATAGAGAATGAAATATCTATAGATTTAAAGGAACTGTTAAACAGATACTATTCTCAAGGAATTTGTAAAGAACACTGTAAAAACTTATTAGCAAAGGTTTAAAGATGAAATCTAAAAGGTCTGTTCCTAGCATAATGCCGAACAGATCCTAGAAACTGCTAAAAAAATAATGTGTTTAATTTTACGGTAACCACCTTCATAGCAGGAGCTTTTTGTTTCGCACGCCGAGTAAGCTCAACGGATTAAAATCATAAAAGCCTTATTCAATATGAATCCTTTTGAATAAGAACTTATTTTTATTAAATACCAGTAGAAACGATTAAAAAGTTTAAAAGGAAGTAATTTGGTGTGTCGGCAAAAATGCCACAAAAAAATTTCGAGCAAACATAATTTTAAACTGTTTCAGCTCCTCATTATCTTGATTAACAACAAATCTCCTCCCCATAAAAACTACCTGATATTAAGGCAGGGAGTGCAGCACTAGTAAAGTCGCACATCTCTTTAAAATCGTTATAACATCATATAGGGCTTATACGGGCTAACTCTTTCTTGTAAGTAAAAAACGGTTTAATAAGCGCTAGGTAGCCGCAAAGGAAACCTTGAAAGGTTTAAGCCAATCAAGGTCTAGTTTTACAAATTATTTTCCTTCACTTCTTCGAACCATAAATCAAAGATATCATCTGGTAATAGCTCGTCATCATTCGAATAAACTAAATCATATCTATATTTTCCTTTTAAGCTATTTTTCTTTACATTATAATGCAATTTCATTTCTGTTGGCATATCTTTATTGAACTCTTCGCATTTTTTATGAATAAGCTTTAAATTTTGATTACCTATTCTTAGTGCAGCTTTCTGTCTTTCTCTCGAAACATCGAAAGCTCGATTGTGTGTACTATCCAAATCCTTTACAGCCTCGTTTAGTTGATTTTTATGAACAACCATTCCATTAATTTTATAGAAAAAATCAAAAACATACATATTGGGTTCATATGAACAATAAATAAAGATTTCATCTGCTTTATTATCGACATACTCTAAACAAATAGCCACCATGTCTGTTTGTAATTCTGAAAAATAGTCCTCAAACACCTTCACATAATCCCTCCTAGTTCTCTATGCTTGTGAACCTCATACGACCATCTATTTCATACTCTATATCAAAGCTACTCGGTCTTAAACTATTGCCTTCATAATTCACTTTTACATTAACGGAAACATTTTTTCCTTCTTCTATAGCTCTAGCCCAAATATTTTCTAACTTTTTGTATTTACTCAAATTAACACTACTTGATTGAGTTACAAGGTTATCTAATTCTGGTGAACCTCCAAACCTATCTGCAGCTAAGTGCCCAGCATGGTCACCATCTTCTTTGCCGGGCGTATTTGATTTATGAGGCAGCCTAATAACCCTTTCTGTTAGTTTTAAGTCCTCAGCATTGAATTCAGTAAGTCTTCCAAATTGATCTGTCTTGTACTGATAATTATATTCACCCGTCCTATATTTAATATTTGGTTTTAGTGTTCCATCTTTAAGTATATGACTTCCATCCCTTACTATATCTTCCGAAGCTTGATTAACCTTATTACCCGCACCCTTAGTCTCTACCCTTTCCCCTCCGCCATTCTTCATATTAACCATCTGCGTATTGACGTGATTTTCAAGATCTTTATCTCTAAGTATAA
>NZ_QWLJ01000029.1 GCF_009917385.1 Roseburia sp. 1XD42-34
AGCTTGCCCCACCAGTTGAAACTGCATATTTCTCACCAAAAGAGAACATATCTGCTACTTTAGCCATTTCAGCTTTAGCTGCATCTATCTTTTTCCGATAATAATTACCACTAAAAGGCTTACTATCCAATAACTTCGGCGCTTTTCTTGCTGCGCCTGCAGCTAGCTTTGCAGTTCCTGATGCTCCCTTGACCGCCCAACTACCTGGTATTAAGGCAGGAATGGTCGCACCAGTAACGTACATAACACCTTCACTTTCCACGGTATCGGTGAAAGCTTGGGCAGTTGATTCCACTACACGCATAGGATCTTGCATAAATTGTAACGCAGCTTGTGTGTAGGCATCAACTGTTTCATTTGCACTATCTTTTAACCAAGATGGTTCAACGGGGTCAGGAACAATGCCAGATACGGCAACAACACCTGCATCCTTAACTACGGTTAGCAATCCCGTGACCATGCCCGCAATGCTGTTTACTATCCCTTTTTCAAAATCATCGACAGCTTTGTTTACACTACTAACAACGTCCATGACACCTTCAAAGAAATTCGTATATTTCCTTTTTACGTTTCCGGCCAAGTTATTGTATTCATCATCTGCATTTTCAAATCTTTTCACTTTGGAATTATAAAGGTCCCATAACTCGTCCATATTACGTTGCAGCTTTTTTTGGGTTGATTCAATGCTTGTTTGGAT